>NZ_JBEXWC010000025.1:0-116651 GCF_040629635.1 Streptomyces sp. NPDC005898
CTCACCGAAGTGAGCCGGGGTATCAACATATCTGGCGTTGACTTTTGGCACGCTGTTGAGTTCTCAAGGAACGGACGCTTCCTTTGTACTCACCCTCTCGGGCTTTCCTCCGGGCGCTTCCCTTCGGTATTTCGTGTTCCAACCTTACCAGATCCGTTTCCCGTTCCGTTTCCGGTTCGGATTTCATTTCCGGTGGCCGTTGGAGGGCCTTCGCCTTTCGGCTGATCCGACTTTATCAGAGGTTTTCCGCCGGTCTTACCGGCTTCAGTTCCGATTCATCGGGAGCGGCTTCTCTCGTTTATGTGAATTCGAGAAGCAAGCAGACTTTAACTGCCGCCGCTGGACTTGTCCAGCTCTAGGCAACTGTTCGAATCTACCTCCCCGGGCCTGCCGTGTCAACGGTTTTTCCGGGGCGAAGAGGAGACTAGCAGCTCGTCAGGGCCTCGCGCACATCACGCAGCGGTGGGGACGGAGGCGCTGCGGTCCGCTCCGGCCAGGTCGCCC
The DNA here is from genome assembly GCF_040629635.1 of Streptomyces sp. NPDC005898. Lineage (NCBI taxonomy): Bacteria > Bacillati > Actinomycetota > Actinomycetes > Kitasatosporales > Streptomycetaceae > Streptomyces > Streptomyces sp. NPDC005898. Next base: position 505 of record NZ_JBEXWC010000025.1, read on the forward strand.
GTTTCGCCCGCGCGGGCCGCCCTGCCGCCCAGGACGTAGACGTACGCGAGGAACGCCAGCTCGGCGGCGACCCCGATGGTGACGCGGGCCCAGGTCGGCAGGCCGGACGGGGTCACGAAGCCTTCGATGGCGCCCGAGACGAACAGCACCAGCGCCAGGCCTATCGCCATGCCGAGGGCCGCCCGGCCCTCCTCCGCCATCGCTGTGCGGCGCGGGCGGGGGCCCGGGTCGATCAGCGTCCAGCCGAGGCGCAGGCCGGTGCCGGCGGCCACGAAGACGGCGGTCAGTTCGAGAAGGCCGTGCGGGAGGACCAGGCCGAGGAAGGTGTCGAGGCGACCGGCCGAGGACATCAGGCCCATGCCGACCCCGAGGTTGAGCATGTTCTGGAAGAGGATCCAGATGACCGGGAAGCAGAGGAAGGCGCCCAGGACGAGGCACATCGCCGCGGCTTGCGCGTTGTTCGTCCAGACCTGGGCCGCGAAGGACGCGGCGGGGTGGCTGGAGTAGTACGTCTCGTACTCACCGCCCGGTCGGGTCAGCTCCCGCAGGTCGCCGGGGGCGGCGATCGAGGACTGGACCTCGGGGTGGGTGGCCACCCACCAGCCGATGACGGTCGCGAGGACTGTCGAGAGCAGCGCGGCGGGGACCCACCAGTGGCGGGAGCGGTAGACCGCCGCGGGGAAGCCCTCCGTAAGGAAGCGGGTCACGTCACGCCACGAAGCCTGGCGGGTGCCGGTCACGGCGCCGCGCGCGCGGGCCACCAGCTGGGTCAGGCGTCCGGTCAGCTGCGGGTCCGGAGCGCTGGACCGGATCAGGGAGAGATGAGTGGCGGTGCGCTGGTAGAGGGTGACCAGTTCGTCCACCTCGGCCCCGGTGAGGCGGCGTCGGCGGCGCAGCAGGGCCTCCAGGCGGTCCCACTCGGCTCGGTGGGCGGTCACGAAGACGTCGAGGTCCATCGGGTGGCTGCTCCTCGTACTGCGGCGCGTGGCTGCTCAGCTTGGCAGACTGGCCACTCCTACGGCAGGGCGGGGAAGGGCGGCGGGCGTGAGTGAGCTGGTGACGGGTGAGGCGGTGGCGCTGGAGCTGCGCCCCGCGAAGCTGCCGAGCCGGGCGCTGGCCCTGCTGCTCGACCTGGTGGTGGTGTGGGCGGTGTATCTGGCGGTGACGGTCGGGGTCGTCGCCTCGACGTCCTCGCTGGACGACGCGGCGGCCGCGGCGGTCGCCGTCGCCGGATTCCTTCTCATTCCGGTCGGCGGGCCGATCGCGGTGGAGACGCTCAGTCACGGGCGTTCGCTGGGGAAGCTGGCGTGCGGGCTGCGGGTGGTGCGGGACGACGGCGGGCCGATCCGGTTCCGGCACGCGCTGGTGCGGGGCGCCGTCGGCGTCGTGGAGATCCTCATGACGTTCGGGGTCGTGGCCTGCGTCGCGTCGCTGGTGTCGGCGCGGGGGCGGCGGCTCGGGGATGTGTTCGCGGGCACGCTGGTCGTCCGTGAGCGGGTGCCCGTGGGGCGGCCGGTGTTCGTGCCTCCGCCGCCGCCCTGGCTGCTGGGGCGGTTCGCCGGGCTCGATCTGTCCGGGGTGCCGGAGGGACTGTGGCTCGCGATCCGTCAGTACCTGACGCGGATGGGGCAGCTGGATCCACGGGTGGGCTGGTCGATGGCGGAGCGGCTGGCCGGTGATCTGGCGGAGCGGACGGGGGCTCCCGCGCCCGAGGGCGTGCCGCCGGCCGCGTATCTGGCGGCTGTCGTGCATGAGCGGCAGGCGCGGGATGCGCGACGGGTCTTCGGCGGGGAGTTCGGCGGTTCGCCTGCTCCTGGTTCACCTGCGTCCGGTTCGCCTGATCCCGGTTCGCCTGTTCCGGATACGGCTGCTGGGCCCCCCGCTGGTCGGGACTGGCCCGCTCCGAGCACCGTGGCGCCGCCGCCGGGTGGGACGGGGGGCGATGGGGCCGCGCCTCCGTCGACGGGCTTCGTGCCGCCGGTCTAGCCGGGCGCCAGACATCAGGCATCAGGTATCAGGTATCAGGTATCAGGCCGGAAGGGTCAGGCCTCCGGCGTCAGTTGAAGGTCGACGGCGGTGTTTCGAGGTGTTCGAGTTCGATGCCGGGGGCCGCGAGGACGACGTCGCCGGTGAGGTGGACCGCGTGCTGTTCGCCGGTGTCCAGGGCCGTGACCTGGTACTCGTCCACGGTCAGCGGGCCGCTGTCAGTGGCGTGTGCTTCTCTCTTCAGCAGGGCCCAGGACTGGTCGAGGGTGCGGGGGGCGAGGACCGGGTCCGTGAAGGCGACCAGGCGGACGCGGGTCGCGGGGGAAGCGGGGGCCAGTTGCAGGAGCCGGGCCGTCGCGACGAGGAAGGCGGGGGATGTGCCGGTGAAGGCGTGGGCGGGCGCGTTGTCCTCGGTGGCGTGGGCGCCGGTGGGGTCGGTGCGGACCCAGGTGACGCCGTTGAGGGCGGCGGCGCGGACCTGCCAGTCGCCCGCGTGCAGTTCGAGGCGGATGGGGCGGCCCCGGTCGTCGAGCGCGAGGTCGACGGAGCCCGCGGGGGTGCCTGCGGGGGTGGTCCGCTGGGAGACGTAGCGCCAGCCGGAGGGGCCGGGCGCGCAGTGGAAGTGTTCTTCGCCGAGGGGGGTGCGATCGTGCGGATCGTGGAGCGAATAGCGGCCGCGGGGCATGGGCTTGGGTCCTGGTCCTCGGTCGGGGCAACGGGGGCAGGCCCCCGCCACGGGGGCGAGGGCCTGCTGAAGTGGGGCCGAACTGCGGGCGCAGCCGTCAGTAGCGGTAGTGGTCCGACTTGTACGGGCCCTCGACCTCGACACCGATGTACGCGGCCTGCTCGGGGCGGAGCGTCGTGAGCTTCACGCCGAGCGCGTCCAGGTGCAGGCGGGCGACCTTCTCGTCCAGGTGCTTGGGGAGCACGTAGACGTCGGTCGGGTACTCCTCCTGCTTGGTGAACAGCTCGATCTGGGCCAGGGTCTGGTCCGCGAACGAGTTGGACATCACGAAGGACGGGTGGCCGGTCGCGTTGCCCAGGTTGAGCAGGCGGCCCTCGGACAGCACGATCAGGACCTTGCCGTCGGGGAACGTCCAGGTGTGGACCTGCGGCTTGACCTCGTCCTTGACGATGCCGGGGATGGCGGCCAGGCCGGCCATGTCGATCTCGTTGTCGAAGTGGCCGATGTTGCCCACGATCGCCTGGTGCTTCATCTTGGCCATGTCGGAGGCCATGATGATGTCCTTGTTGCCCGTGGTCGTGACGAAGATGTCGGCCTTGTCGACGACCTCGTCGAGCGTCGTGACCTGGTAGCCGTCCATGGCGGCCTGCAGGGCGCAGATCGGGTCGATCTCCGTGATGATCACGCGGGCGCCCTGGCCGCGCAGGGACTCCGCGCAGCCCTTGCCCACGTCGCCGTAGCCGCAGACGACGGCGGTCTTGCCGCCGATGAGGACGTCGGTGGCGCGGTTGATGCCGTCGATGAGCGAGTGGCGGCAGCCGTACTTGTTGTCGAACTTCGACTTGGTCACGGCGTCGTTCACGTTGATCGCCGGGAACAGCAGGGTGCCGTCACGGTGCATCTCGTACAGGCGGTGGACGCCGGTCGTGGTCTCCTCGGTCACGCCGCGGATCTCCGAGGCGAGCTGGGTCCACTTCTGCGAGCCCTCGGTGATGGTGCGGTTGAGGAGCTCCAGGATCACGCGGTGCTCGTCGGACTCGGCGGTGTCGGGCGAGGGGACCTTGCCGTCCTTCTCGTACTCGACGCCCTTGTGGACCAGGAGCGTGGCGTCGCCGCCGTCGTCCAGGATCATGTTCGGGCCGCCGGTGGGGGTGTTCGGCCAGGTCAGCGCCTGCTCCGTGCACCACCAGTACTCTTCGAGGGTCTCGCCCTTCCAGGCGAAGACCGGGACGCCCTGGGGGTTGTCCGGGGTGCCGTTCGGGCCGACGGCGATGGCCGCGGCGGCGTGGTCCTGGGTGGAGAAGATGTTGCAGGAGGCCCAGCGGACCTCGGCGCCGAGGGCGACCAGGGTCTCGATGAGCACGGCGGTCTGCACGGTCATGTGCAGGGAGCCGGTGACGCGGGCGCCGGCGAGCGGCTGCGCGGCGGCGTACTCCTTGCGGATCGACATCAGGCCGGGCATCTCGTGCTCGGCGAGCGTGATCTCCTTGCGGCCGAACTCGGCGAGGGAGAGGTCGGCGACCTTGAAGTCCTGGCCGTTGGTGGCAGTCGTCATGAGTTGAGCTGCTCCTCGTGTGGTGGGTCGAGGGTGGGCATGGCTGACCTGCGGCGTCGGGTACGAGGACGCACCGGCGCGCGCAGCGCAGTCCGTCGGAGGCCCTCTCTCCCTCGGCCGGTCCGTGCGCGGACCGCCCGACCGCCATCAGCAGCGACGTCTGGCTCAGTCACCCAAGCTACACCGGGGGACCCGGCGAACCACAGCCCGCCTCCGCGCCCGCGGCCCGAAGCCGCCGGACTCCGCCTCGCGCGGAGGGCCTTCTCGCACGCCGATGGGCCCCCCGCACGCCGATGGGCCCCGCACCGGCGCGGTGCGGGGCCCATCGGCTCAGGGATCGAGGTCCGGCGTGCGGACGGCGGGCGGTCAGTGGCCGCCGGGGGTCTTGGCCGGATCGTTGCCCTCGGCCGCCGCGGCCTCGCTGTAGATGTCCGGTTCGAGGTAGATCACGCGGGCGATCGGGACCGCCGTGCGGATGCGGTCCTCGGCGGCGTTGATGGCCGCGGCGACCTTCCCCGCGGTCTCGTCGTGCCGGACGGCGATCTTGGCGGCGACGAGCAGCTCCTCGGGGCCGAGGTGCAGCGTGCGCATGTGGATGAGCTTGGTGACGGTGTCGCCGTCGACCAGGGCCTGCTCGATCTTCCTGACCTCCTCGACGCCCGCGGCCTCGCCGAGCAGCAGCGACTTGGTCTCCGCGGCCAGGATGATCGCGATGGTGATGAGCAGGACGCCGATGCAGAGCGTGCCGATGCCGTCCCAGACGCCTTCGCCGGTGGCGATGGCCAGGCCGACACCGCCGAGGGCGAGGATCAGGCCGACGAGCGCGCCGAGGTCCTCCAGGAGGACGACCGGCAGCTCGGGGGCCTTGGCGCGGCGGACGAACTCCCGCCAGGAGAGGTTGCCGCGCGTGTGGTTGGACTCCTTGATGGCGGTCCGGAAGGAGAAGCCCTCCGCGAGGATCGCGAACACCAGGACGCCGACGGGCCAGTACCAGTGCTCGATCTCGTGCGGGTGCTTGATCTTCTCGTAGCCCTCGTAGATCGCGAACATGCCGCCGACCGAGAAGAGGACGATCGAGACGAGGAAGGCGTAGATGTAGCGCTCGCGGCCGTAGCCGAAGGGGTGTTGCGGGGTCGCCTCGCGCTGGGCCTTCTTGCCGCCGAGGAGCAGGAGCCCCTGGTTGCCCGAGTCGGCGAGCGAGTGGACGCTCTCGGCGAGCATCGAGGACGAGCCGCTGAAGATGAACGCGACGAATTTCGCCACCGCGATCGCCAGATTCGCGCCGAGTGCCGCGACGATCGCCTTTGTTCCGCCTGACGCGCTCATAAGTGCCGGGGGTCCCTTCGCCTTCGTGTGTGCTCGGCCGTCGCCGACGGGCAGTGCTTTGCCCGCCCTTTGCGGTGGGTCATTGTTGCAGCACGGCAGGGCGCTGCCGCGTCAGGCCACCACAGTGGCCCGGAAAACCGTGCCCGACCCGGACACTTCCGCCTTTTCTCCCGCGGGGACGAAGGCGGACTGTCCGGGCGTCAGGGGCAGTTCGCCCGCGTGGACCTCGCCCGCGGCGCAGAGCAGGATCTGCGGGGTGGGGGCGGTCAGGTCGTGCGGGGCCGCGCCCTCGGACAGGACGAAGCGGGAGAGCCGGAACTCGTCGGTCGGGGTGTCGTAGACCTCTTCCCCGGCCGCCGTCGCCTCGGGGCGCAGGACGCCGGGCTCGGTCGCCTCGAAGCGGACGACGCGCAGCAGCTCCGGCACGTCCACGTGCTTGGGGGTCAGGCCGCAGCGCAGGACGTTGTCGGAGTTGGCCATGATCTCGACGCCGAGGCCTTCGAGATAGGCGTGCGGGACGCCGGCGCCGAGGAACAGGGCCTCGCCGGGCAGGAGTCGTACGTGGTTGAGCAGCGTCGCGGCGATGACGCCGGGGTCGCCGGGGTAGTGGTGGGCGATGGCCGCGTAGGGCTCGTAGACCCCGCCGAGGCGTTGGGCGGCGGCCGTGAACTCCGCGACCGTCGCCGCCATCTCCTCGGGGTCGGCGCTCAGCACGGCCGTCAGGACCTCGCGCAGGGCGCCCTCCTCGGGGTGGGCGCGCAGCAGATCGACGTACGGCTTGAGGGAGTCGACGCCGAGGGCCTCCAGCAGGTCGGCGGTCCGCGCGGGGGCGCGGAAGCCGCACAGGCCGTCGAACGGCGTGAGGGCGCAGATCAGTTCGGGCTTGTGGTTGGCGTCCTTGTAGTTGCGGTGCGGGGCGTCGATCGGGACGCCCCGGCGCTCCTCGTCCTCGTAGCCCTCCTTCGCCTGGGCGAGATCCGGGTGGACCTGGAGGGAGAGCGGGGCGCCGGCCGCGAGGACCTTGAGGAGGAAGGGCAGGCGCGGGCCGAACCTGGCGACGGCGGCCGCGCCCAGCTCGCGCTCCGGGTCCGCGTCGATGACGTCGTGCAGCGCGCCGCGCCCGGTGCGCGAGGGCGCGCCCGGGTGGGCGCCCATCCACATCTCGGCCTGCGGTTCCCCGCTCGGCGCCACCCCCAGGAGCTCCGCGATGGCGGTGGTCGAACCCCAGGCGTAGGGGCGGATGGTGTTGGTGAGGCGGTCCACGGAGGGGGTCTCCCTTACTGGTGCCGCGTACGCGGCTGCTGGCGGGCGGGCGGCATCACCGCGGCCGGCCTCGTTGCCGGAGTCGGTACGGCCGGTGTCGCCGCGGTCATGGCCCGGTGTCCGGTCATGATCGGTCCCCGGCGGCGAGCGCCAGGTAAACGGCGGCGAAATCCGTGACGGCGATCAGTTCCGCGAGGGCTTCCAGTTCGTCGCCGGCCTCCGGCTCCAGCTCGCTGAGCGCGACGTCGTGGCCGTGCGCCAGCTCGCGGGCGGCGGGGGCCGCGGAGAGGCCGCCGGCGTCCACCGGCCGGTCGCGGAGCAGCACCACGCGCGCGCGAAGGGCGGCCGGGTCGTCGACGCGGTCGCGGAAGAAGTCGTCGGTGTCGTCGGTGTCGTCGCCGCCCGCGGGGTTGCCCGCGAGCAGGCAGCCGTGGGCGGGCAGGGCCTCGGGCAGTTCGGCGGCGAGCGCGGCGCGCCCGGACAGTTCGGCGAGGGTGGCGGCGAAGCGGCGGCCCGCGGCGGCCGCGGAGCGGCCCTCGGTCCAGATGAGCGGGAGCGCGTCGGCCAGTTCGGCGGCGAGCGTCTTGGCGGGGTTGCTGTAGGTGGCGATGGCCGGGCCGCAGCGTTCGGCGACGCGGTCGAGGCGGTCGGCGACCTTGTGCAGCGCGTCGACCGGGGCCTCGATCAGGCCGGTGCGGTCCATGAGCACGAGGAGCGGGACGAGGAGGGCCCACAGGGTGCCGGGGGCGCCGGGCGCGGCCTCGTCCTCCACGCGGCGTGCCTCGTACGAGAGGGAGTCGCGGTCGGTGTCGCCGTGCGCGCCCTCGTAGGCGCCGTAGGGCGAGGTGGCCAGGGGGACGGTCAGGCCGTGGCTGCCCGCGACGCCCTCGGCCAGCGGGGTGCGCGCGGGGGCGACGGCCACGACCGTGCAGCCGCGGCGGTAGGCCTGCTCGGCGAGGAGCGTCAGGCCCGGTTCGGAGCCGTCCGGGGTGGCGATGAGCAGCAGGTCGACGGGGCCCGCCCAGCCGGGCAGCGCCCAGCGCAGGGCGCCCGCGGCGGGGGCGACGCCGGTGGGGGCCAGGCGTACGACGGGGCAGCCGGCGCCCGCGAGGCCGTCGAGCAGGTCGGCGACGCAGACGGCCGCGGTGCCCGGTCCCGCGATGAGGATGGCGCGGGGGCGGCCGTCCGGCTTCAGCTCGGTCAGACCCGATTCGGTGGCGTGCCGGACCGCGGTGCGGACCCGGGCGCCGGCCTCGGCCGCGCCGCGCAGCAGGCCGCGGCGGTCGGCCCGGGCCAGGGCCTCGGGGGTGTCGAGCAACGACTCGTCGAGCATGGGTTGCGGCCTCCGATCGCCGTGCGCGGCTCTCCGCGCACGCTGCTGGGTCGTGCCGGAGCGTATGCCCTGCGCGGGGTGCCGTTACGCGGGGCGGCGGGCCTCGTCGACCAGCAGGACGGGGATGCCGTCGCGGACGGGGTAGGCCAGGCCGCACTCCTTGGCGTCCGCCGTGCAGATCAGCTCGGTGTCCGTCTCCTTGAGCGGGGCGTGACAGGCCGGGCAGGCGAGGATCTCCAGGAGGCCGGCTTCGAGCGCCATGGGTGGGTCCCTTCGAGCTGATGCGGTGAGGTTCTCGCGGCGGGCGCGAGGCGGTGTGCCGCTGGCCCTGCGAGGCGCCGCGCCGCGCTCCCCGGGTACGGGGATTCGCGGGGCCGCCTCACAGGATGCGGCCTGGTCAGCCTACCTCCGCGCGAGGCGGCCCGGGGGCCGTCAACCGCGGATGATCGCGAGGGCCTCGTCGCGCACCTTGGCCATGGTGGGCTCGTCGCGGGCCTCGACGTTCAGCCGCAGCAGGGGCTCGGTGTTGGAGGCGCGGACGTTGAACCACCAGTCGGCGGCGGTCACCGTGAGGCCGTCCAGCTCGTCCAGGGTGACGCCGTCCTGGGCGGCGTACGCGCTCTTGATCGCGGCCAGGCGGGCGGTCTGGTCGTCCACCGTGGAGTTGATCTCGCCGGAGCCGGCGTAGCGGTCGTACTGGGCGACGAGCGCGGACAGCGGGCCGTCCTGCTCGCTGAGGGCCGCGAGGACGTGGAGGGCGGCGAGCATGCCCGTGTCCGCGTTCCAGAAGTCCTTGAAGTAGTAGTGCGCGGAGTGCTCGCCGCCGAAGATCGCGCCGGTCCTGGCCATCTCCGCCTTGATGAAGGAGTGGCCCACGCGCGTGCGCACGGGCGTGCCGCCGTTCTCCTTGACGACCTCCGGGACGGACCAGGAGGTGATCAGGTTGTGGATGACCGTGCCGCCGCCGTGCTTGGCCAGCTCGCGGGAGGCGACCAGGGCGGTGATGGCCGACGGGGAGACGGGGGCGCCGTTCTCGTCCACCACGAAGCAGCGGTCCGCGTCGCCGTCGAAGGCGATGCCGAGGTCGGCGCCCTCGGCGCGCACCCGCTCCTGGAGGTCCACGATGTTGGCCGGGTCCAGGGGGTTCGCCTCGTGGTTGGGGAAGGTGCCGTCCAGCTCGAAGTACATCGGCACCAGCTCCAGGGGCAGGCCCTCGAAGACGGTGGGGACGGTGTGGCCGCCCATGCCGTTGCCCGCGTCGACCACGACCTTCAGCGGGCGACTGGCGGTCAGGTCGACCAGGCCGCGCAGGTGCGCCGCGTAGTCGGTGAGGGTGTCGCGCCGGGTGAGGGTGCCGGGGGTCGCCGCGGGCTCGGGGGCGCCGGTCTCGGACCAGCCCTCCACCAGGGCGCGGATCTCCGCGAGGCCGGTGTCCTGGCCGACCGGGGCCGCGCCCGCGCGGCACATCTTGATGCCGTTGTACTGAGCGGGGTTGTGGGAGGCCGTGAACATCGCGCCCGGCAGGTTCAGCGCGCCCGAGGCGTAGTACAGCTGGTCCGTCGAGCACAGGCCGATCTCGGTGACGTCGACGCCGCGCGCCGCAGCGCCGCGCGCGAAGGCCCGCGAGAGGCCGGGCGAGGAGGGGCGCATGTCATGGCCCACCACGATCGCGTCCGCCGATGTGACCTGCGCGAAGGCCGCTCCGAACAACTCGGCCAGGGTCTCGTCCCACTGGTCCGGGACCACCCCGCGGACGTCGTACGCCTTCACGATCTGGGACAGATCAGCAGTCACGGCCAACCCTCTCTGCAAGTTCCGCGAGTTACGTCGGTACGTCGGTCACCCCACGCCGGTCGCCCCAAACCTACCCGCACCGGACGGCGACGAACGGGGGGCGACGAAGTGTGAGCGGCGTCAAACCACGGTGGGGTCCGGCGTGGGGACCTGCGGGCGCGGGGACGCGTTCAGGAGTCGGGCGAGCGCAGCACGCGGAGGTGGCCTCGCCGGGCGACCTCCATGGGGTCCGCCCTGCGGGCTCCGCCGCCCGCCTCGGCCGCGCGCTCCTGGGGGCGGGCCGCCTCGCGCACGGCGTTGGCCAGCGCTTCGAGGTCGTCGCCGGAGGGCCGGGCCGGGCCGGAGGCGTCGGCGAGCCGGACGACCTCCCAGCCACGGGGCGCGGTGAGTCGCTCGGAGTGCTCGGCGCACAGGTCGTAGCAGTGGGGTTCGGCGTAGGTGGCGAGGGGGCCGAGGACCGCGGTCGAGTCGGCGTAGACGTACGTCAGCGTCGCGACGGCGGGACGGCCGCAAGCGGTGCGCGAACAGCGACGTACAGGGCTCACGACGTTGGACGGTACCGCACTCTTGAGCGGGCCGCGACGACTCTCCCTCAGGTCACTCCACCGTGTCGTGCCGCGTCCCGCGAACCGGCCCGTCCCGCGAGCACGGCGTTGACCTGCGCGGACGCCAGTTGCCGGTGGGGCGCGTGGTGTTGAATCCGGTCACCACATGGCGCGAATCACGTCATTTGGCGCGAGATCGACGGTCTCGGAGAGATACGGAATTGAGTCCAAGTTCGGCCGGAACGGTCAGGAAGCGACATGCCGCGTTCCGTGCGGAAAGGGCGATCTCGTGACTACGCTTCGTCAGTGATGGACGACCCCGTGCAGCCCCGTTCCGCAGACCCGAGGCCCCGCCGCCGCGACCGCCACGGCAGAGGCATGCGCGGGCCCGTGGCGCCTCCCCAGGTGCCGCTGTCGGCGAGCCGTGCCGAGGTCTTCACGGACCTCGTGCAGGACTCCGTGGAGCGTCTCGAACGGCGCTGGCCACAGCTGGCCGACGTCGACTTCCTGGTGCTGGAGGTGCCGCCGCTCGGCGGGGCCGACGGGGAGTGGCGCGACGAGGTGGTGCCGCTGGGCGGCTCCCTCTCGGCGTCCGAGGGGCGCCCCGCCCGCGTCATCATCTACCGCCGGCCGGTGGAGATCCGCACCAAGGGGCGCGACGAGCGCGCCGCCCTGGTGCACGAGGTGGTCGTGGAGCAGGTCGCCGACCTGCTCGGCCTGTCCCCCGAGTCGGTCGACCCGCGCTACGGCGACGACGACTGACCGGCGGCCCCCAGCCGGGCGGGGCCCGGCCCGGCTACTTCTCCAGCACCCTCAGGTCCCGCTTCGCGCGCGGCACCGCGACCGTCCCCCGGTCGTCCGGCAGCGTCTGCACGGTGAACATCGGGATGCCGTCCTCGGGCAGCGCCAGCATCCGCGAGCCGTGGACCTCGCCGCCGGACACCGGCTCCACGGTGAGGGCGTACGCGCCCTTGAGGCCGCTGGGCACCGGCGGGTGCGCGATCTCCAGGGTCGTGCCGCCCTTGACGGTGTACGTCTTGGCGACCGGTGAGCCGCCCTCGGTGCCGGACGAGGCCGTGACCTTCACCTTCGCCGTCTTGTCCGGGGCCACCAGGGAGAGCGTGGAGCCCTTGGCGCGGTTGTCGGCGACCGTCGCGCGCGCGCCGACCGGGTCCGTCGCCGGGATGAACGCCGTCTCCTGGGCGCCGCCCTTGCCCCGGGTGACGCGCAGCGCCGCCACCACGGGCACCGGCTCGTCGGCCGGGGACAGCAGCAGCGAACCGGCCTCGCCCTTGGTGAGGTCGCCCAGATCCACGGCGGCCGTCATCCCGGCCTTCACATGGAGGTCCTCGTGTCCGGCCGGGGTGATCGTGCCGGTCGGCGAGGCAAGCTGCACCTTCAGGTCCGCGTCCGCGGAGCCGGGCGCGAAGGCGATCAGCCGCACCGAGGTGGCGTCCTTCGGGATGCCCGGCAGGACGGCGACCGGCGAGGGGTCGGCGGCGGCCGGCAGCCAGTCGCCGCCGAGCTTGTCGTCGGAGGACTGCACGGCGGCGGCGACCCGGCCGCTGCGGGCGCTCACGTGCATCGTGAGGTTGGTGTAGGCCTTGTCGGCGAGCGTGGACAGCAGCACCGGGACGCTGGAGTGCGGCTGGACCTGGATCGCCTCGCCCACCGGGGAGGTGACCTCGCCGTCCGGGCCGAACAGCTCCACGTCGACGACGGCCGCGGAGTCGTCGGGGTTCGTCAGGTGGATGTAGTCGCTGCGCCCCTTGGCGGTGCTCGTGCCCGGGAACCAGAAGTCCGTGTCGGGCGCGGTGCAGTTGGTGCCCTGGGCGCCGCGGCCGCTGCCCGCGGAGTAGGTCGTGGTCTGCTGCACGGTCCAGCCGGGGGCGAGCGCGCCTTCGGCGGTGCCGATGAGGACGGGCGCCTCGCCCCCCGACTCCTCGCCGCCGACCGCCTCGCCCGCCGTCTCCTGGGTCAGGAACGGCTTGGCGTGCTTGCCCTTGGCGCCCTCCTGCGGGGCGTCCGTGAGCTGCTTGGTGACGGGGACCAGCTCCGCCTTGCCGGTTTTCCCGGTGCCGCTCGTGCGCGGGCTGAAGGCGGTGTACGAGGTCTCGGCCAGGTCGGAGGCGCTGGGCGCCGGGCAGAGCAGGCTGGTGCGCTCGACGGGCAGCCGCGTGGCGGCCGTCACCCGGTCCTCGCCCGCGCCGTCGGTGCCGCTGGACGCGGCGTACCCGGTGACGGCGCCGAGCACGACGACCACGGCGATCAGGGACTGGGTGGCGCGGTTCACTGTCGGCTCCCGTCGGGGCGCTCGCTGTCGGTGCCGTGCGGCGGCATCGGGGGCTGCGGCTGGTCGTACGAGGGGTAGGAGGCGTACGGGTCGTACTGGCCGCCCTGGTGGGGCTGCGCCCGGTACGGCTCCTGAGGGGCCGGCTCGTAGGTCTCGGCGGGGTAGGCGCCGTCCTGGTACGGCTGGTCGGCGCCGTACGTGCCGTACTCGGCGTCGGCGGGGGCGGGCGCCTCCCAGGCGTCGTACGACTGCTGCCGCGGGACGACGGCGTGCGGGTCCGGGGACGACGGGGGCGGCGGCACGTCCTGGCCCGCCTCCGGGCCGGCCTGCTCGCTCTGGGCCCGCAGCCTGCGCGCCCTGCGGCCCTCGCCCTCGACCGCCTGGGCCGGGACGACGGGCTCCTCGGGCAGGTCGTCGTCGACGTGCCGGCGGCGGCCCGGCAGCGCGAGCACCACCAGGACGACGGCGAGCGCGCCCTGCGCCCACAGCCAGGCGGTGTGGCCCAGCGGGGCGTCGTAGGTGACGTCGAGGCGGCCGCCCGCGGCGGGCAGTTCGAAGCCCTGCGCCCAGCCGTCCAGCGTGGTGCGCGGCAGTGGGCGGCCGTCGAGGGTCGCCGTCCAGCCCGGGGCGGCGGAGTCGGCCAGGCGCAGCACGCGGCCCGCCCGGCCCGAGGGGATCTTCGTGTGCAGTTCGACGGGGCCCGCGGCGACGGGCTCCGGGTCGCCGCCCTTGGGGATGATGGCGGCCCGGGAGACCTGCCGGTCCACGCGCCACAGGGCGCTGCCGTCCTCCTGGCTGAGCCGGGTCAGGCCGGGGGTGGCGTCGAGGGTGCGGCTCATCTGGCGGGGCGCGCCCTGGCGTACGAGGACGTAGCGGACGGCGTAGCCGCCGAGGTGGTCGGCCTGGTCGGCTCCGGAGCCGGCGACGAGGCGGGCGACGATGCCGTCGAGCCGGTCGTCGGTGCCGGCCGCCGCGGCCAGTTCCGCGTCGCCGAGGCGGGCGCCCGAGCCGCGTACGAGCGTGTAGGAGACCTCGGCCGGCGACCCGCTGTCGAGCACGAGGGTGCGGGCCTGGTCCTGCGTGCCGCTCTCCTCCGCCACGAACGCGGGGACCTGCACCGGGTCGCGCCGCTCCAGGGGCCCGTCGGCGCCGCGGATCATCCATCCGGCGGCGCCGAGCAGCGGACCGGCCGCCGCGGCGAACGCGATGAGCGCGGCGGTCGGCTGGCGCCAGCCGAAGCTCTGTTCGGCGACACGCGCGCGTGCCCCGTCGGCGCCGAGGGCGGCGGCGGCGAGGAGCGCGAGGCCGTAGCCGAGGGTGGCGGGGCCCGCCCACGCCGAGTCGTTGGACAGGACGGCGAAGACCAGCGAGACGAGGGCGGCCGTCCAGGCGGTGCGGATGGCCGGCTGCCGCTCGGCGCGCAGCAGGGCGCCGAGGGCGGCGAGGACGACGCCGGCGAGCAGCAGCCCGTGCACGGTGCCGGGGCCGCCGGGGCTGGTGCCGAGCAGGTCGAGCGCGCTCGCGGAGCCGGCGCCGAACTCCAGGCCCGCCTCCTTGAAGAAGCCGAACGGCAGCAGCGTCAGCGACCACGGGGCGAGCAGGAGCAGCGGGGTGCCGAGCGCGGCGAGGAAGCGCGGCCCGTATCCGACGAGGTCGCGGCGGCGCAGCGCGAGCAGGGCGAGGCCGAGCACCAGGGCGATCGGCCAGACGATCGGCGTGAAGGCCGTGGCGAGGGTCAGCAGCAGCGCGTACGCCCAGGTGGCGCGCCAGGTCCCGCGGGCGCCCCCGGAGGCCGTGAGACCGGCGGCCGCGGCGCCCGCGCGGGCGATGAGGGGCAGCAGGACGGCGAGGACGGCGGTGCCGATGCGGCCGCCCGCGAGCGCGCCGGTCGCGGCGGGCAGGAAGGCGTACGCGACGGACGCCCAGGCGCGCAGCAGGCGCGAGGTGACCAGGGGGCGCGAGGCGAAGTACGCGGCGAAGCCGGCCAGCGGCACGGAGCCGACGAGCAGCACGGTGACCGCGAGGCCGGTGGAGCCGAACAGCAGGCTGGACAGGCCCGCGAGGAGCGCGAGGTAGGGCGGCGCGGCCTGGGTGCCGCCCGTGCCGACGGGGTGCCAGGCGTCGAGGTAGCGCGCCCACAGGCCCGCGGAGTCGGCGGGGGCGGGCAGCAGCGCGCCGCCCGCGAGCGCCCCGCCGCCGAGCAGGGCCCGGCAGGCGACGAGGGAGACGAACAGGAGCACGACGAAGAGCATCGGTCCCGGTCTGCGGGCGACGCGCTTGAGGCGGGCGAACTGCTCGATCTCCAGGAAGTCGGCGTCGTCGCCGCCGGGCCCGGACTCGACGGCGCCGTGCCGTCCCGCTCCTGTGGGGGCGTCGGTGTCGGAGCGGCCGAGCAGACCGCCGGCGGCCTGTTCGACGGTGGCCCGCACGGTGGCGCCGGGGGGCGGGAACAGGGCCCGCGTCTCCCCCGCGTCGAGCACGGACCTGCCGCGCTGTTTGCGGGCGGCGAGGATGCGCCCCGGCCGCAGCAGCGTCACCAGCAGTCCGGCGACCTCGTCGAGGGCCTGGCCGGGCGCCTTGCCGACGAGGTAGGTGACCGTGCGCAGGAGCGTGCCGAACACGAGCCGGAAGAGGACCCACGGCAGCACGGCGGAGCGGGCGTTGGCCAGCAGGGTGTAGGCGGCGCCCGCCTTGTCCACGCGGTGCGGCGAGGTCGCCGTACGGCCGACGCAGTCGACGGTGCGGCGCTCGCGCGAGGACGCCTCGGCGTGCCGCACGACGGCGTCGGGGGCGACCAGGACGCGGTGTCCCGCGGCGTGCGCGCGCCAGCACAGGTCGACGTCGTCGCGCATCAGCGGCAGGTAGCGGTCGAAGCCGCCGAGCTGTTCGTACACGTCGCGGCGGATGAGCATGCCGGCGGTGGACACGGAGAGCACGGGGCGTACGTGGTCGTGCTGGCCCTGGTCCTGTTCGCGGCGGTCCAGGCCGGTCCAGCGGCGGCCGCTGTTGGCGATGGAGACGCCGACCTCCAGGAGCTGCCTGCGGTCGTACCAGCCGCGGAGCTTGGGGCCGACGACGGCGACGTCCTTGCCGAGCGCGTGTTCGTTCTCGACGGCCCGCAGCAGTTCGGCGAGGGCGTGGGGTTCGGGGGCGCAGTCGTCGTGCAGGAGCCAGAGCCACTGCACCGGTTCGCCGTGCGGCAGGTCCGGCAGGTCGTACGCGTCGTCGCGCCAGGTCCGGCTCACCGGGTCCCAGCCGCTCGGCCGCCGCAGGTACGGCAGCTCTTCGGGGGTCGGCGCCGCGGCGGTGCGGACGGCCTCCTCGACGGCGGTGCCGAAGCCGGCCCGGCGGGCCAGGTGCAGTACGCGGTCGGGGCCGAGGGCCTCGGTGAGCAGGCGGGCGGAGTCGTCCGCGCTGCCGGTGTCCGCGGCCACGGCCCGCTGCACGGGCCGCTCCTGGCCGAGCAGCCCGGCCAGGGCGTCGGGCAGCCAGCGGGCGCCGTCATGGGAGACGAGGACCGCGGTCACGACGTGCCGCGGGAACTCAGGGGCGGCAGCGTCGTGGTGGGCTGCCGGATGGCTGTGCACGGACATCGAGGTACGGGCCCCGGTTCGCTGGACTGTGGGGGACGCCTGCGCCCTGCGGGGGCGCCGGGGCGTCTTGGACGGGGCCCCACACTAACGGCTGGCACCACAACGGCCCGCCGCCTGTGGATGACCCACGGGCGACGGGCCGTTCGTCGCACACTGTTCGGGGGAGACGTGGTCGGGGGAGGTGGGTGCCCGATGGACGGGGCGACACCCGCGCGGACGCGCTCGCGCGCGCTCCGCTCACATCGCCGCCTTCTTCAGTCTGCGGCGCTCACGCTCCGACAGGCCGCCCCAGATCCCGAAGCGTTCGTCGTTCGCGAGTGCGTATTCAAGACATTCTGAGCGGACCTCACAGGCGAGGCAGACCTTCTTGGCCTCGCGCGTGGAGCCGCCTTTCTCGGGGAAGAAGGACTCGGGGTCGGTCTGGGCGCACAGCGCGCGCTCCTGCCAGCCGAGTTCCTCGTCCGCGTCCTCGACCAGCAGTTCCTGAACCAGCTCGGTCATGTGCGCCCCTCGTCTGTCTGTGCGTCCCCGTGGTGCTGCCGTTACCGGTTCCGGCTGAACGACACGAGTGAAATTACAAGTGCGCTGATCCAGGCCAGTCAAGCCGAGATCTGCTATTGGGCCTCTTATTCACTCTGCGGAACCAAGGCTATGCGGAAAGTGTTCAAATCGGTATAAACCATGACACCCATCGACGGGCCCGCCGGCACCGCCCTCCCGAGGAGCCCCATCGGAGGCCGCACCCAGGAGGACGTCGATGTTTGAGTGCCGGTTGCTGCGCCATGTGTCCCGTGCACCCCGTGCACAAACCTTTCGCCTATCCGAACAACCGGATGAGGTGAAAGCTATCCCACATATCGGACATCGAGTTGACAGTGGAGGTGTGAGCGGGTGTCCTGGTGGGCATGCTCGCGAACCTGGCTCTTTCGATGACCCGCACCAGCGGGTCCATCGGTGCTGCCCACGCGCGCTGTCGCTGTTCCTGCTCCAGCTGTTGAGTCCCTCCAGCCGTCGAGCCGCTTTCCCCGCCTCACCCTGCCGGGCCCTGCCTCGCGCTCGCCCGCTTCTCCCCCGCGCTCCACCCATCCTTCGCGACACCCCGACACTCTTACGTTGAGGAACCACCGCACGATGAACAGCGACAGCGACCTCCAGATCGCCGGCGACATCCTCGAAGTCCCGCACCTGCTCCAGCCCGCCCGCGAGCACCCCGCGACCGTGGCCGAGTTCGTCGGCCTCGCCCGCACCATCGCCGCCGACCGCTCCCAGTGGGAGCACCTCGTCCGCTACGACGCCACCAGCCGCTGGTACCACCGCCTGCGCACCGGGCCCGGCTACGAGGTGTGGCTGCTCTCCTGGGTGCCCGGCCAGGGCAGCGGCCGCCACGACCACGGGCGCTCCTCGGGCGTACTGACGGTCCTGCGGGGCGAGTTGTCCGAGCGCACCCGAAACGGCGCGCGGTCGCTCGGGGCGGGCGCGCAGCGCGTCTTCGCGCCGGGGTATGTCCACGAGGTCGTCAACGACCGCCTCGAACCGGCCGTCAGCCTGCACGTCTACTACCCCGGCCTGACCGAGATGCCCATGCACGCGGCCCAGTGCGCCGCGGTCACCGCCGAAGGTGTCGCGGACGATGTCGTGACCGCCTGACGCACTGTCGTACCCGCCTGACATGCTGGGCACCATGCGCATTGTGGTTCTGGCCGGCGGCATCGGCGGCGCCCGTTTCCTCCGCGGGCTGAAGAAGGCCGCGCCCGACGCGGACATCACGGTCATCGGCAACACCGGTGACGACATTCACCTGTTCGGGCTGAAGGTCTGCCCCGACCTGGACACCGTGATGTACACGCTCGGCGGCGGCATCAACGAGGAGCAGGGCTGGGGGCGTACGGACGAGACGTTCAAGGTCAAGGAAGAGCTGGCGGCCTACGGGGTCGGGCCGGAGTGGTTCGGGCTCGGCGACCGGGACTTCGCCACGCACATCGTGCGGACGCAGATGCTGGGCGCCGGCTATCCGCTCAGCGCCGTCACGCAGGCGCTGTGCGAGCGGTGGCAGCCCGGCGTGCGGCTCATCCCCATGTCCGACGACCGCGTCGAGACGCATGTCGCCGTCACGGTCGACGGCGAGCGGAAGGCCGTGCACTTCCAGGAGTACTGGGTACGGCTGCGCGCCTCCGTGGACGCGCACGCCATCGTGCCCGTCGGCGCCGAACAGGCCAAGCCGGCGCCCGGCGTCCTCGAAGCGATCGCCGAGGCCGACATCATCCTCTTCCCGCCGTCGAACCCCGTGGTCAGCGTCGGCACCATCCTCGCGGTGCCCGGCATCCGCGAGGCCATCGCCGAGGCGGGCGTGCCCGTGATCGGCCTCTCCCCCATCGTCGGGGACGCGCCCGTGCGCGGCATGGCCGACAAGGTGCTCGCCGCCGTCGGCGTGGAGACCACCGCCGCCGCCGTCGCCGAGCACTACGGCAGCGGACTGCTCGACGGATGGCTGGTCGACAGCGTCGACGCGGGTGTCGTGGAGCGGGTGGAGAGCGCCGGGATCCGGTGCCGGGCCGTGCCGCTGATGATGACCGACGTCGACGCGGCGGCGGAGATGGCCCGCCAGGCGCTCGCGCTCGCCTCGGAGGTACGGGCGTGACCACGCGGGGCGGGGCGGGGCCGTCCTTCCGGGTGTGGGCGGTGCCCGGGCTGCCCGAGGTGCGCGAGGGCGACGACCTCGCCAAGCTGATCGCGGCCGCCGAACCGGGGCTCGCCGACGGGGACGTCGTCCTCGTCACATCCAAGATCGTCAGCAAGGCGGAGGGGCGGCTCGTCGCGGCCGACGACCGCGAGGCGGCCATCGACGCGGAGACCGTGCGGGTCGTCGCGCGGCGCGGGACACTGCGGATCGTCGAGAACCGGCAGGGGCTCGTGATGGCCGCGGCCGGGGTCGACGCCTCGAACACTCCCGCGGGGACGGTCCTGTTGCTGCCGGTGGACCCCGACGCCTCGGCGCGCGCCGTGCGTCAGGGGCTGCGGGAGGCGCTGGGCGTGGACGTCGGTGTGCTCGTCACCGACACCTTCGGGCGGCCCTGGCGGGCCGGGCTCACCGATGTCGCCATCGGTGCCTCGGGGGTGCGGGTCCTGGACGACCTGCGGGGCGGGGTCGACGCGTACGGCAATCCGCTGAGCGCGACCGTCGTCGCCACCGCCGACGAGCTGGCCGCCGCGGGGGATCTCGTCAAGGGGAAGGCGGCGGGGCTGCCGGTCGCGGTGGTGCGGGGGCTCGGGCATGTCGTGGGGGGCGGCCTGGGCGCTGACGCTGGGTCTGGCTCTGGGTCTGGCTCTGGGGTCGATGCTGATGGGGCCGGGGGTGACTCCGGGGCTCGGGCGCTCGTGCGGGACTCGCGGGACGACATGTTCCGGCTCGGTACGTCCGAGGCGGTGCGGGAGGCGGTGGCGCTGCGGCGCACCGTGCGGGAGTTCACCGACGAGGAGGTCGACCCCGGGGCCGTGCGGCGCGCCGTCGCCGCGGCGGTCACCGCGCCGGCGCCGCACCACACCACTCCGTGGCGGTTCGTGCTCGTGGAGTCCGCCGCCGCGCGCCTGGAACTGCTGGACGCGATGCGGGACGCGTGGATCGCGGATCTGCGGCGGGACGGGAAGTCGCCGGAGGCCATCGCCAGGCGGGTGCGGCGCGGGGACGTCCTGCGCAACGCGCCCTATCTGGTGGTGCCCTGTCTGGTGATGGACGGCTCCCACACGTACGGGGACGCGCGGCGGGATACGGCCGAGCGGGAGATGTTCGTGGTCGCGGCGGGGGCGGGGGTGCAGAATTTCCTGGTCGCGTTGGCCGGGGAGCGGTTGGGCTCCGCGTGGGTTTCGTCGACGATGTTCTGCCGGGGGGTCGTGCGGGACGTTCTTGGGCTGCCGGGGTCGTGGGATCCCATGGGGGCGGTGGCCGTGGGGCATCCGGCGGGGGCGGCTCCGGCGCGAGGGGAGCGGGATGTGGGGGGGTTTGTTGTCGTGCGGTAGGCGTTGGCCGTTTTTGGGGTTTTGCGCAGTTCCCCGCGCCCCTGAAGTTGCCCTTTCGCCGTTGCGGCTGTGCGGGCGCGTGGGGGGTCTTGCGCAGTTCCCCGCGCCCCTGAGGTGCCCTCTCGCCGTGTGACCGTGCCGGTGCGTGGGGGTTGTTCGCGCAGTTCCCCGCGCCCCTGGAGGGGCCTTCCCGCCGTGTGATTGTGCGGGTGCGTGGGGGTTGTTCGCGCAGTTCCCCGCGCCCCTGGAGGGGCCTTCCCGCCGTGTGATTGTGCGGGTGCGTGGGGGTTGTTTGCGCAGTTCCCCGCGCCCCTGGAGGGGCCTCTCGCCGTGGGTTCGTGCGGGTGCGTGGGGGTTGTTTGCGCAGTTCCCCGCGCCCCTGGGATGTCCTGCCGGCGTGGGATTGTGCGGGGGGGGGGTTAGAGCAGGGCGATGTTTGTTTTGCGCATTCGGGGGGCTCTGCGGGGTGGGGTGTGGCCGCTCAGGAGGATCAGGCGGGTGGCTCGGTGGCGTTGGCCCGGGTAGGGGGACAGGAGGGCCAGCATCGCCTCGTCGTCCGCGTCGCGGTCGTTCGCCAGGGCGTGGCCGATGATGCCCGGCAGGTGCAGGTCGCCGACCGTCACCGCGTCGGGGGCGCCGTTGCTGCGCTGGACGGTCTCCGCCGAGGTCCAGGGGCCGATGCCGGGGACGGCCTCCAGGCGGGTCCGGGCCTCGGGCGGTTCCATCGCCGCCGCTTCCTCCAGGCGGCCCGCCACCTTCACGGCGCGCAGGATCGTCGAGGCCCGCTTGTTGTCCACGCCCGCCTTGTGCCACTCCCAGGAGGGGATCAGGGACCAGGTGCGGGGGTCCGGCATCACGTGCATCCGGGGGGCGGGGCCCGGGGCGGGCTCGCCGTGGCCGCTGACGAGGAGGCGCCAGGCGCGGTAGGCCTCGTCCGCCGTGACCTTCTGTTCCAGGATCGAGGGGATCAGGGACTCCAGGACCAGGCCCGTACGGACCAGGCGCAGCCCCGGCCGGCGGCGGGCCGTCGCGGCGACCAGGCGGTGGCGGGGCACGAACGCCGAGGGGTCGTCCGACTCGCCCAGGAGGGTGGGCAGGCGGTCGAGGACCCAGTCGGCGCCCGGCCCCCACGCCTGCGCCTCCACGGTGCCGGCGCGCTGCGCCACGCGGAGGGTGCCGGGGCCCTCGGGCGTGCGGGCGGTGCGCCAGACCGAGCCGTCGGGGGTCATGCGGAAGGTGGGGTCGGCGGGGCCGCGTCGCAGCGGGCCGAGGGTCACGCCCAGGTCCAGCGGGAAGGGCGGCCGCCACGCGCGCGTGCGCGGCGCCGCGGCCTGCCGGGGGACGCCCGCCGGTACGGCCGTCTCGCCGCCGCGCACAGAGGTGCGGGAGGGGCGCGGGGCGAAACGGGACGACATCTTTACGAGGGTAGGCGACGCGGGGCCGCGCCGGTGGCCGTCACCCTGTGCCGAGCCGGCGAGCGGGGTCGCCGGCCGGGTCGGGAGCGGCGTGGCTCACTGGTCCGAGGAGAAGCGGACCGCCCCCGCGGGGAGGGTCGCCCCGCACCAGACGCGGACGCCCTCGCGCAGTTCGTTGTCGGCACCGACGCTCGCTCCGTCGCCGATCACCGCGCCGGTGAGCACCGCGCGGGCGCCGACGCGGGCGTTCACGCCGACGAGACAGTCCGTGATCACCGCGCCCGGTTCGACGACGGCGCCGGCCAGGACCGCGCTGCCGCGGATCCGCGCGCCCTCGCCGACGCGGGCGTTCTCGCCGATGACGGTGCCGCCGGTGAGCTTGGCGTCCGGGGCGACGGCGGCGGTGGGCAGGACGAGGCTCTCGCCGCGCCGCCCGGGGACGGCCGGGGAGGGGGCGCGGCCGAGGACGAGGTCGGCGGAGCCGCGTACGAACGCCTGGGGCGTGCCGAGGTCCAGCCAGTACGTGGAGTCGACCATGCCCTGGAGGTGGGCGCCGCGGGAGAGGAGGTCGGGGAATGTCTCGCGTTCGACGGAGACGGGCCGGCCCTCGGGGATCGTGTCGATGACCGAGCGGCGGAAGACGTAGGCGCCCGCGTTGATCTGGTCGGTGACGATCTCCTCGGGGGTCTGCGGCTTCTCCAGGAAGGCCGTGACCCGGCCGGTGGCGTCCGTGGGGACCAAGCCGTACGCCCTCGGGTCCGCGACCCGGGTCAGGTGCAGGGAGACGTCGGCGCCGGACGTCTCGTGCGTGGCGACCAGGGCGCGGATGTCCAGGCCGGTGAGGATGTCGCCGTTGAAGATCAGGACGGGTTCACCGGGCCCCGAGCGCAGCCGCGACGCCACGTTGCGGATGGCGCCGCCCGTGCCCAGGGGCTCGGTCTCGGTGACGTACTCGATGTGCAGGCCGAGCGCGGAGCCGTCGCCGAAGTACGGCTCGAAGACCTCGGCGAGGTAGGAGGTGGCGAGGACGATGTGCTCCACGCCCGCCGCGCGGGCCCGTGCCAGCTGGTGGGTGAGGAACGGGACGCCGGCCGCCGGGACCATCGGTTTGGGGGTGTGGACCGTGAGCGGCCGCAGCCGGGTCCCCTTGCCGCCGACCAGGAGGATCGCTTCTGTCACCTGTCGTCTCTGCTTCCTGCTGGGGCCGGCCGAACGTGGGTTTCGGCCGGCCAGTGTATGCAGACGGATGTGCAGATGGTGCCGTTCACGCGGTGCGGCCCGGCGTCAGCGGCCCTGCATGCGGGCCGAAGCGGACCGAGCGGTTCCGAGCTTGCCGTACAGGCGGCTGCCGGGGCAGTCGGTGGCGAATCCGTCCCGGTGACCCGAGATCACCCGGAGTCGTACCTCTGTTCCCTTCTTGTAGAGATTGCCGCCGCCGGACGTCAGGACGGTGGTGCCGCTCGGGTCGGCGCCGTACAGGCCGAGCTTCCACGCGGTCAGCCGGGCGATGGCGTTCACGGCCGCCTTCGGCGGATTGGACCTGCTGTACGTGCCGAGGACGGCGATGCCCGTGCTGTTCGCGTTGAAACCGCGAGTGTGGGCCCCGAGGACCGGCTTGGCCACACCTCCGGCACGTCCTTCGTAGATGTTTCCGCACTTGTCGACGGCGAAGTTGTAGCCGAAGTCGCGCCAGCCGCTGCTCTTGACGTGGTAGCGGTAGA
This sequence comes from Streptomyces sp. NPDC005898, assembly GCF_040629635.1. Taxonomy (NCBI): domain Bacteria; kingdom Bacillati; phylum Actinomycetota; class Actinomycetes; order Kitasatosporales; family Streptomycetaceae; genus Streptomyces; species Streptomyces sp. NPDC005898. The sequence goes on from NZ_JBEXWC010000025.1 coordinate 24,028, forward strand.
TGCTGCGCAGCACGGACCCCGCCTGTGAGCAGCTGTAGTTGTTGCCGGACGCGCTGTGGTGCACGAAGGCGGCCTTCACCGTCTTGGTGTACGCGAAGTTCTTCTCGCGGATCCGCTCGTCCGCGCCCCAGCCCTTGCGCGTGATGATGCGCGGGCGCGGGCCGATGTAGGGCCGCGCCTTGGCCGCGTCCTCGGGGGCGCCGCGGGCGGCGGTCAGGTCGTCCTCCGTCTGCCGCTTGGTCAGCTCGGGGATGACGTCGGCGCCGAGCGGGGCGAGGTCGGCGTTGACGGCGGAGGCGGCCGCCGAGTCGACGGTCATGACGGTGGCCTGCGCCGCCTGGGCCTGGCTGCCGCGCGGCGGGGGCTCGTCACCCGGGTCGATCAGCTCCAGGCGCAGCCCCTCGGGGAGCAGGGACTCGGCGGGGCCACGGCCCGTACGCCGGTCGGACTGTGCCCGTACGCGGATCTCCACGCCGTCGGAGTGGCCGACCCACAGGGGCGCCGTCGAACCGCGGGCCTTGCCGGTGCCGCCCTCCAGGGTTCCCGGGTCGGCCGCGTGTTCGTGGTTGTGCGTCTCGACGCCCTGCCAGCCGGACCAGGTGCGGGTGCCGCTCGCCCGGGTGCGGACCTGCACGGTGCCGTTCAGTTCGTCGGCCGGGTCGTCCCAGACGACGCCCACCAGGGAGAAGGGGCGGACATCGCGCCGGGCGAGGCCCTGTTCGCGGTCGGCGGGGCCGAGCGAGCGGTCAGTGCCGAGCGGGGCGAGCGGCAGCGACTGGGTGCTGCCGGGGATCGCCTCGGCGGGTGGTCCGGCGGGCGGCACGCCGGGGGTCGCGGCCCAGGCGCCGGACGAGGGCAGGGTGAGGGGCAGGGCCAGTGCGGCCGCGCAGGTGACACCGATCGAGGAAGCAAGGAATCCACGCATACGTCCGATCGTCGGCATACCGGAACATATCTGTCCATCGGGGAATTGACGGACCGTCGGCCGGGAGCGGCCGTACCGGCGGCCCGCGCTCCCCCGCCACCCCCGGCGGCGCGCCGTCGCCCGCGTACCCTTGCGCCCGTGAACGCCAACGACCGCACCCCCGCCGACCTGCTGCGATCCGCGCTCGCCGCGGATCCCGGCCGCCCCCTGGTCACCCTCTACGACGACGCCACGGGCGAGCGCGTGGAATTGTCCGTCGCCACCTTCGCCAATTGGGTGGCCAAGACCGCCAATCTGCTCCAGGGCGACCTCGCCGCCGAGCCCGGCGACCGGGCCGTGCTGCTGCTGCCCGCGCACTGGCAGACGGCCGTGTGGCTGCTCGCCTGCGCGTCGGTGGGCGTCGTCGCGGATGTCGGCGGCGACCCGGCCGCGGCTGATCTCGTCGTCAGCGGCCCCGACGCGCTGGAGGCCGCCCGCGCCTGTTCCGGGGAGCGGATCGCGCTCGCCCTGCGGCCGCTCGGCGGGCGCTTCCCGCAGCCGCCCGAGGGCTTCACCGACTACGCGGTGGAGGTGCCGGGCCAGGGCGACCGGTTCGCCCCCTACGCGCCCGTGGACCCGGACGGGCCCGCGCTCGCCGTCGGCGGCCTGGAGCTGACCGGCGCGCAGCTGGTGGAGCGGGCCCGCGCCGACGCGGCGCGCCTGGGCGTCGGGCCGGGCACGCGGATCCTGTCGGGCCAGTCGTACGCGACCTGGGAGGGCCTGAGCCACGGCCTGTACGCGGCGCTGGCCGGGGGCGGCTCCGTGGTGCTGTGCCGGCACCTCGACCGGCTCGCCGAGGGCGGCCTGGAGAAGCGGATCGCGGACGAGCGGGTGACGGTCACCGTGCGGTGAGCCTCGCGGGGCCCGGGCGCGCTCCGGACGGGCGGCCGCGCCTGCCCTTCGGGGCCGCCCGGTTCCCCGTGCCCCTTGGCGGCGCGTCGCCCGTTCGGCGTACAGCGGGACCGGGCCCAGAGGCCCCCCGCCCCGCCTCGGGCCATGGTCGTAGGGACGCACCATGCGCCGAGGCAGCCAGGAGGGGTGGACGCAGACGTGACCGACACCGCGGGCCCGCCCGAGGGACCGGACGAGCCGCCGGCCCCCCGGTCCGGTGCGCCCGGGCCGCAGGGCACGTACGGCCCCGGGGCGGGTGCGAGCCCCTCCGGGGCGGGTGCGGCGCGTCGCAGGAACCGCTGGCTGGGCGCTCTCGCGCTCGGGGTGTCCGTGCTGGTGCTCGCCGCCGGGGGCGCGGGCTGGGTGGCGTACCGGAAGCTGGACGGCAACATCACGCGGGACACCGACGCCGCCGCCGAGCTGGAGCGCTACGAGAAGGAGCGGCCGACGCCGCTGGTGCACGACGCGCAGAACATCCTGCTCATCGGCTCCGACACGCGCGCGGGCGAGGAGAACCGCAAGTACGGCAGGGACGCGGGCACCCAGCGCTCGGACACCACCATCCTGCTGCACCTGGCCGCCGACCGGCAGAGCGCCACCGCCGTGTCGATCCCGCGCGACCTGATGGTGGACGTCCCCGGCTGCCTCAGGCCGGACGGCTCGCGCACCCGCGCCCAATTTGCGCAGTTCAACTGGGCGTTCGAACTGGGCGGGACGGCCTGCACGATCCGTACCGTCGAGAAGCTGACCCGCATCCGCGTGGACCATCACATGGTCGTGGACTTCGCCGGGTTCAAGGACATGGTCGACGCGGTCGACGGCGTACAGGTCTGCGTCAAGGCGCCCATCGACGACGAGGACGCGCAGGTGCGGCTCGCCCCCGGACCGCGGACCCTGGACGGCGAACAGGCCCTCGGATACGTCCGCGCCCGCAAGAGCCTCGGCAACGGCAGCGACACCGAGCGGATGGACCGCCAGCAGGAGTTCCTCGGCGCGCTAGTCAACAAGGTGCAGAGCAACGACGTCCTGCTCAACCCGACGAAGCTCTACCCGGTCCTCGACGCGGCGACCTCCTCGCTGACGACCGACCCCGGGATCGCGAGCCTGCGCGGGCTGTACGAACTGGTGCGCGGCATGCGCGACATCCCCACGGAACGGGTGCAGTTCCTCACCGTCCCCCGGAAGTCGTACACGTACGACGCGAACCGCGACGAGCTGGTGGAGCCGGCGGCAGAGCAGCTGTTCACGCGGCTGCGCGCGGACACCCCGGTCGCCGTGATCCCGGAGAAGCCGGTGAAGCCGGCGCCGAGCCAGGAACAGGTGCGCGGTGACGGGAAGCCGGACGAGCCCACGCATACGCCCTCACCGGCGCCGACATTCCGGGGCAACACCGCCGCGGAGGCCGCCTGCGAGTAAAGCGATCCCCAAAGGAAGGCCGCCCGTGACCAAGAAATGGGGCGGATTGCCCAGTTGTAGGGGAGTGGAATTTGTCACCGGCGTCGTCCGGCGCTGAACTGGGCGGATAGTGTGAGCGATCCGGTGCATCGGGCCCTTGGGGCCGCGCACCGCCGGACCGACTGACCGAGCGCCTTCTTGAGGGGGGTAAGGCGCCGCGTGGCCCCGACGGAGGACGCAGAAAACCGTGGACGCGCAAGGCCGTGGGCGGGCAGAGAACATCGACCCCGCAGACCAGTGGGTGCTCAATCCGGACACGGGTGATTACGAGCTGCGACTGAGTCCTTCCACAGAGCAAGGACCTTCGACGGTCCCGGGGCCCCGTAAGGCCCCCTCCCGGCAGGGCGGCCGCGGCCGCACCCCGACGGGCCGCGACCGTGAGCGCCCGCGCCCGGGTGAGCGCGACGCGCGCCGCGAGGTGCCCGGGCAGCGCAGGCGCCGGGGCAAGGAGCCGGAGGCGGCCGGCGGTCGACGCAAGCAGAAGCCGAAGAAGTCCGCGGGCAAGAAGGTCATGGTCTGGACCGGCGGCACGCTGGCGTTCCTGCTGGTCTCGGGGTGTGTCGGCGGGTACCTCTACTACCAGCACCTGAACGACAACATCACGTCGATCAACGACGACGGCGCGGGCACCGGCGGCTTCAGCAAGGACCGGCCCATCAACATCCTGGTGATCGGCACCGACAAGCGCAGCGGCAGCGGCAACAAGGGCTACGGCGACGAGGGCAGCCTCGGCCACGCGGACACCACGATCCTGCTGCACGTCTCGAAGGACCGTACGAACGCGACGGCGTTGAGCATCCCGCGCGACATGATCACGGACATCCCGGACTGCCCCACCACCATGGAGGACGGCAGCCAGAAGACGATCCAGGGCTCGCAGAACGTCCGCTTCAACGAGAGCCTCGGCCAGGGCGAGCGCACGCCGAGCTGCACGATGCGCACGGTCACGAAGATCACCGGGATAAAGCTCGACCACTTCATGGTGGCCGACTTCAACGCGGTCAAGACGCTCTCCAGCGCGGTCGGCGGGGTGGAGGTCTGCCTCGCCAAGGACATCGACGACCCCAAGTCGCATCTGAAGCTGTCCAAGGGCAAGCACACGGTCGAGGGCGAGCAGGCGCTGGCGTTCGTGCGCACGCGGCACGCGGTGGGCAACGGCGGCGACTTGAGCCGCATCGCGCTGCAACAGCAGTTCCTCAGCGCCCTGATGCGCAAGCTGAAGTCGAGCGACACCCTCACCAGCCCGAAGAAGATGTTCTCCCTCGCGGAGGCCGGCACCGAGGCCCTCGCCGTCGACTCCAAGATCGCGGACATCATGAAGCTCCGTGACCTCGGCATGGAGTTGGGCAGGCTCGACATGAAGAACCTGACCTTCGCCACGCTGCCGGTCAAGGACAACCCCGCCGAGAAGACCCCCGTCACGGTCGTCCCCGACCCGCCCAAGGCGGAGCCGCTGTTCGCGATGTTGCGGGCCGACCAGTCGCTGACCGAGGTCAAGAAGAAGCAGAAGAAGGAGAAGGCCGCGGTGGCCGCCCGGCTCAAGGGCCCCAAGGCCGACGCCGCCGACGTGCGCGTCGACATCTTCAACGGCAGCGGCAAGACCGGCGCCGCTCAGACGACTCTCACCTGGCTGCAGAACAATGCGGGCGTGCTCAAGTCCAGCCAGCAGGGGAACGCGCCGTCGGTCATCGACAAGACGACGCTGGAGTACGGGTCGGCCCAGGCGGACCAGGCCCGTCGGCTCGCCGCCATCATGGGGCTGCCCGCCTCCGCCATGAAGCCGGGCAAGAGCGAGAAGAACGCACAGGGGCTCCCTGCCCTGAAGCTGACGCTCGGCGGCGACTTCGAGGGTGCGGGGGTGCCCATCGCCCCGCCGTCGAAGGCGCCGGACGGGGTCCAGAAGGTCGAAGCCGACAAGACTGTGTGCGCGAAGTGACCTGAAGCGGTCGTTCTGCGTCTAACAACGCGCCGAGGGCACATGGGCCAAGGCGAAGCGGAGCGGCCGCGGTGCAGGGACAGGGCGGGGAGGGGCTGGGGATGAGGCAGAACAGCGTGCGTAAGGAGGGGGCTCGACCACGAGCCCCGCACGCAAGTGATCACGGCTGGGACGCAGGTCAGCAGGACGGGGAGCGCTCCGACGAGCCCTCGTCCGACGCCGCCGCACGCTCGGACGGCGGCGGGCGCTCCGGTTCCGCCGCACGCTCGGACGGTGCCGGGCGCTCCGGTTCCGCCCGGCGCTCCGGTTCCGCCGGGCGGTCGGATTCCGGCGCGCGTTCGGAGATGCCCTCGGCGGGTGCCGGCGCGGCCGCCCGGGGCGATGGCCGGCCGCCCGGTCACCGGCGGCGGCGCGGCGCGGGCGGTGGGGGTCGCCCGCCGCGCCGCAAGCGCCGCGTCCTGCGCTGGTCGGCGACGATCCTGTCCGTCCTGATACTCGGCACGGCCGGCGCCGGATACCTGTACTACCAGCACCTCAACGGCAACCTGGAGACCGACGACCTGAACCTCGGCGAGCACCGGGCCCCCGAGCCCACGCCCAACGCCGCCGGGCAGACGCCGCTGAACATCCTGCTCATCGGATCGGACGCACGGGACTCCAAGGCGAACCAGAAGCTCGGCGGCGCCAAGAACACCTTCGGCTCGCCGCCGCTCGCGGACGTACAGATGCTGCTGCACCTCTCGGCCGACCGCAGCAACATGTCCGTGGTCAGCATGCCGCGCGACACCCTGCTCCAGATCCCCAAGTGCACGGACCCCGACGACGGCGAGGTCTACCCGCAGACCGGGCCGCGGTTCATGACCAACGAGTCCCTGGGCCGCGGCGGCCCCGGCTGCACGGTCGCCACCTGGGAGAAGCTCACCAACATCCACATCGACCACTTCATGATGGTCGACTTCTCGGGTGTGGTCTCCATGGCCGACGCCATCGGCGGCGTACCGGTCTGCGTGGACCGGAACATCCACTCGCGCGACAGCCAGGGCCACGGCTCGGGTCTGAAGCTGAAGAAGGGCACCACGGAGGTCAAGGGCGAGCAGGCCCTGCAGTGGCTGCGCACCCGCTACGGCTTCGAGGGCGGCACCGACATCAGCCGCGCCAAGGCCCAGCACATGTACATGAACGCGCTGGTCCGCAAGCTCCGCGAGAACACCGGCCTGACCAGCCCCAACCAGCTGCGCAAGCTCGCCGAGGAGGCCACGAAGGCGCTGAAGGTGGACGACGGCCTCGGCACCATCAAGAAGCTGTACGACCTCGGCAACGAGCTGAAGAAGGTCTCCCCCTCCCGCACGACGATGACGACCATGCCCTTCGAGTACGTCGGCGCCCGCGTCGTCCCCAAGCCCGGCGACGCCGAGCAGCTCTTCCGGCTGGTGCGCGACGACATCCCGCTGGACGGCAAGGGCAAGAAGAAGAAGGCCGAGGAGAAGCTCTCGGACGACCCGGCGGCCGCCGACGACCAGATCGCGATCCAGGTCCAGAACGGCACCCGGACCGCCACGGAGCCGCCGACCTCCGGCCGGGCGAACACCGTGGCGCAGCTCTTGACCGGCAAGGGCTTCAAGAAGGCCGCGCCGGACACGACGACGGTCCTGACCGAGGGCAAGACCGTCATCCGCTACCCGTCGGCCGAGCTGGAGGGCGACGCCCAGCGGATCGCCAAGGCGCTGAAACTGCCGCTGAGTTCGGTGAAGAAGTCCACGGACGTCTCCGGGGTCACTTTGATCGTCGGCGCCGACTGGCGCGAGGGCGACAAGCCGCCCAAGCCCTCGAAGAAGGACGACAGGACGCCGGATTCGGCGGACGCGCTCAGCGGGTCCGACAAGAAGGCGTGCATGAAGGTGGACCCGGACTTCTCCTGGTAGCCGCCCCAACGAACCGTCAGGCCTCCTGGGTCTCCCCCAGGACGGCCGGACGGCGCGAGGCGATGACCTTCCTGGCGAGCGAGCGCGGGCTGGTCAAGAAGCCCCAGCCCCACGACATGTGCATCGTCGCGAGCGCCACCGGGATCTGGAGCCGTGCCTTCAGGGGCAGGCCCTTGCCCGCCGGGACGGAGCCCGCGACGATCGCCGCGAGGTAGCCGCCGGGGATCACCAGGCCCCACGGCGTCAGCGCCGCGCCGACCACCAGGCCGGCGGCTATCGCGCAGAGCGCGGTCGGCGGCGCGAGGTAGCGCAGGTTGATGGAGCCCTCGTGGTAGCGGGCGACGACGTGCCGCCAGCGGCCGTAGTCCTTGTACTGCTTGGCCAGCGCCTTCACGCTCGGGCGCGGGCGGTAGGAGACCAGCAGGTCGGGCGAGAACCAGATCAGGCCGCCGGCCTCGCGGATGCGGAAGTTCAGCTCCCAGTCCTGGGCGCGGATGAACTCCTCGTTGTAGCCGCCCTGCTGCTCCAGCGCCTCGCGGCGGAAGACGCCGAGGTAGACCGTCTCGGCCCGCTGGGGCTCGCCGCCGGTGTGGAAGGCGGCGTTGCCCACGCCGATCTTCGACGTCATGGCGGCGGCGACCGCGCGCTCCCAGTCGTTCTGGCCCTCGGCGTGCATGATGCCGCCGACGTTCATCGCGCCGGTCTCCTCCAGGAGGCGCACGGCGGTCGTGATGTAACCCGGCGAGAGCGCGGCGTGGCCGTCGACGCGCACCACGATCGGGTGACGTGAGGCCTTGATCGCGGCGTTGAGCGCCGCCGGCGTACGCCCCGTCGGATTCGGCACCGTGTGCACCCGCGGATCCGCCCTGACCAGCTCCGCGGCGATCTCGTCGGTGCGGTCGGCGGAGGGGCCGAGGGCGAGCACGACCTCCATCGCACCCGCGTACTCCTGCCGCAGGATCGCGTGGACGGCCTCGCGCAGATGCCGCTCCTCGTTGAGGACGGGCATGATCACGGATACGGCGGGCGGCTGCGCCCCAGACTTCGCGTTCATCACGCGTCACGTTACCGCGAATGGGGGACACGGTCGCGCGCCGCAGGGGTCGCTGCCCCGGGCCGCATTTCGTATGGGCTTACGTTTCTCGGGTTCCCCCGCTCCCGTCCCGGGCCGGCCCCGCCCCCGTCCCCGATCGTGCCGCTCCCGCCGCTCCCGCCGTCCGCCCGCAGCCATCGCCCGTCTCCGCGGAGGTGTCCCCCACGTGCCCACACCGCCCCGCCACCCCGCTCCCCCGCCGCGCCGCCCGCAGCCGCAGGGCCACAGGCCGCCCGCACGCAGGCCGGCCGCGCGGGGCAAACGGCGGCCGCGCTGGGCCATGCGGGTCACGACCGCGTGCTCGGTGGCGGTGCTCGCGGCGGCCGGGATCGGGCACACCGTGGTCACCGGTCTCGACACGGGGATCAAGCGGGTCGACGCCTTCAAGGACATGAAGAACAGGCCCGCCTCGGGCCACGGCATGAACGTCCTGCTCGTCGGCACCGACGGCCGCGACAAGATCTCCCCCGCGGACAAGCGGAAGTACCGCCTGGGCGGCGCGCCCTGCCACTGCACCGACACGATCATGATCGTGCACATCTCGGAGGACAAGGACCGCGCCAGCGTCGTCAGCCTGCCCCGGGACTCCTACGCCGAGTTGCCCGCGCACACCGACCGGATCACCGGCAAGAAGCACCGCCCGCACCCCAACAAGATCAACGCCGCGTACGCGGAGGGCGGGCCGAACCTCACGGTGCGCACGGTGGAGCACATGACCAAGGTCAAGATCGACCACTATCTGGAGGTCGATTTCACCAGCTTCATCAAGACCGTGGACGTGGTCGGCGGCGTGGAGATCTGCACCGCCAAGAACCTGGTCGACCCCAAGACCGGCCTCAACATGGGGATCGGCTCGCACGCCATGAACGGCGGCGAGGCCCTTCAGTACGTGCGTTCGCGGTACGTCGACGGGGCCTCCGACCTCGGCCGGATGCAGCGCCAGCAGCGGTTCCTGGCGGCGCTCATCGCCAAGGCGACCAGCAGCGGCGTGCTGCTGAACCCCGTCAAGTTCCGCGACGTGACGCGCACGCTCCTCGGCTCGGTGCGGGCCGACCAGGGCTTCGGGACGAGCGACATGCTGGCCCTCGGGCAGGCGATGCGGGGCTTCTCGCCGTCGTCCTCCGAGTTCACGACCGTGCCGCTGAGCATCCAGGCGCAGGTGCTGCCGGGCATCGGCTCGACGCTGAAGTGGCATCCCGTGAAGTCCGCGAAGCTGTTCGAGGCGCTGCGCGAGGACCGCCCGCTGGCCGCGCACCGCGGCCGCTCCAAGGCCGCGCTGGTGGACGTCTCACCGCAGCAGATCCAGGTGCAGGTGGAGAACGGCTCGGGGGCGCCGGGGCTCGGCAAGCGTGTCGACGCGGAGCTGCGGGCCACCGGGTTCCGCACGACGGGCCTGCCCACGGACGCGCCGAACGCGGCGACGGCACCGTTCCCGCGGACCGTCGTCGCCTACGACCCGCGCTGGGACCGCTCGGCGAAGACCCTCGCGACGGCTCTGCCGGGCTGCGAGATGCGCCAGGTCGAGCGGCAGGGCGCGGTGCTCAAGGTGATCGCGGGCAAGGACTTCAAGGCGGTACGCCCGGTGCGCGCGGAGGACGAACTCCAGGGGGAGTTCGGAGCGGTCACCGGCGACGAGGTCATCTGCCCGTAGCCACTCCGGCGCCGGCCTCAGTCGTCGAAGCCTTCCGCGGCACGCGCCTCCCGCAGCTCCTTGATCGCCCGGCGGCGGGCGAGGCGGTGGGTGCGGCGGATCTGGGCCTCCTGGTAGCGGCGGCGGTCGCGATCCGTCTCCGGCAGCACCGGCGGAACCGTCCGGGGCCTGCCGTCCGCGTCGACGGCGGCGAAGACGAGATAGGCGGAGCCGACCTGCTGGGCGGGCGTCGACTCGTTCCACCGCTCGGCCAGAACCCGCACGCCGACCTCCATGGAGCTGCGTCCGGTCCAGTTGACCTGGGCCTTCACATGGACGAGGTCCCCTACGCGGACCGGTTCCAGGAAGACCATCTCGTCCATCGACGCGGTGACCGCGGGCCCGCCCGAGTGGCGCCCGGCGACGGCGCCGGCCGCGTCGTCCACCAGTTTCATGATCACACCGCCGTGCACCGTGCCGAGGAGGTTGGTGTCGTTGTGGGTCATGATGTGGCTGAGTGTGGTGCGGGACGCCGAGGTCGGCTTGCCCGGAACCGCCTCGGGGGCCCGGTCGCGTTCCGCGGCGCCGGACGCCGCCGGGCGGGAGGCCTGATCAGTCATGCCCTCCACCCTATGCCGGGCGGATGGACGTGCCGTCCCCGGTCGCTTTGCATCAGCTCTGCAACAGGCCGGGCCCGAATTGTCGACCTCCCTGTATGTGGCGCGGTCCGGCACTGCACACTGGGCCACATGAGCGATTGGCCAGACAATCAGGCGGGCGGCCGTGGCTACGGCCGCGGCAGCGGGGACTCCCAGCCCGACGGCGCCCGCGTGATGCGCCACATCCAGCGCGGCGGCCCCGCCCGCCCCGCCGGGCCGCCGCCCGGTGGCGTCCCGCAGCAGCCCGCGTACGACGACGGACACGGCGAGCGCCACGGCGACGGGCAGCCGTACGGCGACGCCCGCGACGAGGTCTTCGAGCCCCGCGCCCCGCGCCGGGACGCGTACGGCCAGAGCCACGACAGCGGCTACAACACCGGCCAGGTGTACGGCCAGCCGGCCTCGGGTTCCGGCCGGGGCGGTGGCGCAGGCCGGGGCGGTGGCATCGAGGGGCGGTCGCGTGGCCCGCGCCCCGCGCCGGACTGGCGGCGCCGCATCAAGATCGGCTCGATCACCCTCGTGTCCGTGCTGCTCGTGACGTCCGTGGCGACGTACTTCTGGGCCGACGGCAAGCTCAAGCGCGAGGTCGACCTCTCCAAGGTCATCGAGCGGCCCGAGGGCGGCGCGGGCACGAACTACCTGATCGTGGGCTCCGACAGCCGCGAGGGCATGTCCGACGAGGACAAGAAGCGGCTCCACACCGGTTCGGCCGACGGCAAGCGCACGGACTCGATGATGATCCTGCACGTCGCGGACGACGGCGGGAACACGATGATCTCGCTGCCCCGCGACTCGAACGTGACGATCCCCTCCTTCAAGGGCGCCGAGTCCGGCAAGCTCTACCCGAACCAGGGCCGCCAGACGAAGCTGAACGCCGCCTACGCGGAGGACGGCCCCGAGCTGCTCGTGCGGACCGTCGAGTACAACACCGGCCTGCGCATCGACCACTACGCCGAGATCGGCTTCGGCGGCTTCGCGGAGATCGTGGACGCGGTCGGCGGCGTGGAGCTGGACATCCCCAAGGGCTTCAAGGACAAGAAGTCCGGCGCCGACTTCGAGGCGGGCAAGCAGACCCTCGACGGCGAGCAGGCCCTCGCCTTCGTCCGCACCCGTTACGCGCTGCCGGGCAGCGACCTGGACCGCACGAAGAACCAGCAGAAGTTCCTCGCGGCCCTCGCGAACCAGGCGGCGACGCCCGGCACCGTCATGAACCCCTTCAAGCTCTACCCCACGATGAGCGCGGGCCTGGACACGCTGATCGTCGACAAGGACATGGGTCTGATGGACGTGGCGTCCATGTTCTGGGCCATGAAGGGCGTCACCGGCGGGGACGGCAAGTCCATGAACATGCCGATCGCCGGTTCGGCGGGCGGCAACCTCCTGTGGGACAAGGCCAAGGTCAAGCAGCTGGTCAACCAGCTGAACAACGACGACAAGGTGACGGTCGCGGGCAACTGAGCCCGGAAGGGGCCCTTCGCCGTACTCCGAACGGCCCCTCCGTCGCGACCCTCGGGCTCCGGCGTGTCACGGTGGTGCACACCTGCTACCCCCGACGTCCGGAGCCCTGCCATGGCAGACCTGCAGGACGAGATCAACTCCACCGCCGAGGCCGGGAAGCTCGACGAGGCCCCCGGCCCGGACGACTCCCGGCCGGGCCCCCGGCCCGACCCGCCCGCCGGGGCGCCGAGCGATGCCGACTCCGTCGGCCCGGGGCCCGTACGGGCGGACGACACGGGGCCCGCGTGGGCGAAGGACCCCTACGCGCGAGCCCGCGCCGTGCTCGGCGAGCATCCCGTCGCCGACGGGTACTGCGGCCTGCCGGGGGCGCTGCGCGACCTTCCCTGGTACGACTTCGAGACGGGCGACAGCGGCCTGGAGAGCGACCTGCCGCGGCTGCGCGCCGGGCGGGTCGGGGCCCAGCTCTGGTCCGTGTACGTGCCGGAGCGGCTGGACGCCGACCGCGTCGTGCGGGCCACCCTCGAACAGATCGACCTCGTGAAGCACGTCGTCGGGGCGCACCCCGAGGGACTGCGGCTCGCCCGGGACGCCTCGGAGGTCACCGACGCCCGCAACTGCGGCCGCATCGCCACGCTGATCGGCCCCGCCCGCGGGGTGGCGATCGGCGACTCGCTGGGCACGCTGCGCTCGCTGCACAGCCTGGGCCTGTGCGCGCTCACCCTGCGCGGCACGGCGTGGGCCGGGCCGGGCGGCCTGTCGGCCTTCGGCGAGGAGGTCGTGCGGGAGATGAACCGGCTCGGCATCCTCGCGGACCTGTCCGGCGCGTCGGAGGCGACGGTGCGGCGGGTGCTGGCCATCTCCAAGGCGCCGGCGATCTTCGCCCGCTCCGGGGCGCTCGCCCTGCGCGACCATCGGGACAACCTGTCGGACGAGCTGCTCGCCGAGGTGGGCGCCGCCAAGGGGCTGTGCATGGTGCCGCTGGCCGCCGGGCGGACCGGCGCCTCCGTGCGCGAGGTGGCGGACCACCTCGACCATGTGCGCCGGGTCGCGGGACCGGAGTGCGTCGGCCTGTCGGGGACGTACGACACCCCGGAGGAGCACCCGGAGGGGCTGGACGACACATCGGGCTATCCGCGGCTGATCACCGAGCTGTTCGAACGCGACTGGACCGAGGCCGAGGTGGCCGGGCTCACCTGGGGGAACCTCCAACGCGTCCTGCGCAGCACGGACTTCACGGCCCGGGCGACGCGGGAGCGCAGGACGGCTTCCACGGCGAAGATGGAGCGGCTGGACGGCTAGCGGCGCTCCGGGACCTCCCTGTCAGGGCCCCACGGGGGCTTCCCCGTCAGGACCCCCACGGGGCATCCCCGTCAGGACCCCCACGGGGCATCCCCGCTAGGGCCCGCAGGGGCTTCCCCGTCAGGGGAACTTGCAGAGGCAGAACGGGTGCCCCGCCGGGTCGGCGTACACGCGGAAGTCGCGCTTGCCCCCGTCGTCGTCCAGGTCGAGGGGGCGCGCGCCGAGGGCGAGCACCTTCTCCTGGGCGGCCGCCAGCTCCTCGTCGGTGCTGCCGATGTCGAGGTCCAGGTGGATCTGCTGGGCGTTGAGGTCGGCGCGCGGCCACTCGGGCGGGCGCAGGTCGGGCACCCGCTGGAACGACATCTTGACGCGGCCGTCGGCCACCACGTCGACCCAGTCGTCGTCGCCCTCGATGGTGCCGCCCAGGATCGCGGCGTAGAACTCGGCGAGTTCGCGGGGGCGCGGGCTGTCGAAGACGATGTTGTGCAGGCGGGCGATGGGGGCGCCGTCGTGCTGGTCGCTCATGACTCCTCCTCCTTCTCGGCAGGCTCAACAGGCACAGAGGCAGAACGGGTGCCCACGCGGATCGGCGTAAACACGCGGGCTCCGTCGCCACACAGCACAGCCATGGAAGTGACGCCCGTCACATTCGGTCACAGCCGTGCGGGGTCCGGTGTCTTGAGGTCGAACCCCTGAAGCGGAGGAGAGACACCATGGCTGAGAACACCGATGTGGTCGTGATCGGCGGCGGTTACGCCGGCGTGATGGCGGCCAACCGCCTGACCCTGCGCGGCGATGTGAACGTCACGCTGGTCAACCCCCGCCCGTCCTTCGTGCACCGGATCCGTCTGCACCAGCTGGTGGGCGGGACCGGCGAGGCGGTCGTCGAGTACCGCGAGGTCCTGGCCGGGCGCGTGCGGCTGGTCGTCGACTCCGTGGAGCGGATCGACGCGCCGGGCCGGACCCTGGCCCTGGCCTCGGGCGGCACGCTCGCCTACGACTACCTCGTCTACGCGGTCGGCAGCGCGAGCGCCGACCCCGGCGTGCCCGGAGCGGCCGAGTTCGCCCACCCCCTCGCCTCCCTGGAGGAGGCGCGGCGGCTGCGGCCGGTCCTCGACGCCACACCCGAGACCGCCCCGGTGACGGTCGTCGGAGCCGGTCCGACCGGCATCGAGACCGCCGCCGAACTGGCCGAGGCGGGGCGGGCCGTGACCCTGGTCTGCGGCGGCCTGCTCGGCCCCTACCTGCACCCCAAGGGCCGCCGGTCGGTGGCCGCGCGCCTGGCCCGGCTCGGGGTCGTCGTGCTGGACGGCGCCGGCGCGAAGGCGACGGAGGTGACCCCCGACGCCGTACGGCTCGCCGACGGCCGCGAGCTGCCGAGCCGGGTCACCGTGTGGACCGTCGGCTTCGGCGTGCCGGACCTGGCCGCCCGGAGCGGGCTGCGCACCGACGCCCTGGGCCGCCTGCTCACGGACGAGACGCTGACCAGCGTGGACGACGAGCGCATCGTCGCGGCCGGGGACGCGGCGGTGCCCTCGGGGCTCGCGCTGCGGATGAGCTGCCAGGCCGCGATGCCGATGGGCGCGCGGGCCGCCGACACCGTGCTCAGCCGGCTCGCCGGCGAACGGCCCGCCGACCTCAAGCAGCCGTTCGGGGCGCAGTGCGTCAGCCTCGGCCGGGACGAGGGCATCTTCCAGTTCGCCAACAGGTCCGACGTGGCGGTGGGCTTCCACATCGACGGCGGCCTGGGCGCGAAGGTCAAGGAGGCCATCTGCTCGAGCGTCCTCAAGCACCTGGCCGACGAGGGGAGCAAGCCGGGCGCCTACCGGCTGCACCGCATCCCCGGTGACACCAGGCGCCGCCGGGTGCTCCAGGCCGGTGCCGGGCAGGGCGGGACGTCCGCGCCCGTCGAGCAAAGCGCCTGACCGGACACCGGCGGGTAAGGCAAGATCATTCGGCTGCCGGTGACCTGCCTACGACCTGCCAACGACCCGCCCACGATGAGGACGTCGAGCCATGAGCGAGCACCCCGTCGATCCCGCGACCGAGACGTTCGTCGCCCACCGCAACCTCCTGTTCACCGTCGCCTACGAGATGCTCGGCTCGGCGGCCGACGCCGAGGACGTCCTCCAGGAGACCTGGCTGCGGTGGGCCGGGGTCGACCTGGAGCAGGTGGACGACCGACGCGCCTACCTCGTCCGGATCACCACCCGGCAGGCGCTCAACCGGCTGCGCACCCTCAAGCGCCGCAAGGAGGCCTACGTCGGCCAGTGGCTGCCCGAGCCGCTGCTCACCGCGCCGGACGTGGCCGAGGACGTCGAGCTGGCGGAGAGCGTGTCGATGGCGATGATGCTCGTCCTCGAAACGCTCTCCCCGACCGAGCGCGCCGTCTTCGTGCTGCGCGAGGCCTTCGACATCGGCTACGACGAGATCGCGGCCGCCGTCGACAAGAGTCCCGCCGCCGTGCGCCAGATCGCCCACCGGGCCCGCCTGCACGTCGAGGCCCGCCGCCCGCGCCAGCGGGCCTCCCCGCGCCGGGCGCGGGCGGCCCTGGACGCCTTCCAGCGGGCCCTGGAGACCAGGGACCTGCAGAACCTGCTCGACGTGCTCGCCCCGGAGGTCGTCCTGGTGAGCGACGGCGGCGGCATCAAGCAGGCCGCGCTGCGGCCGATCATCGGCGCCCTGAAGGTGGCCCGCCTCTACCTCGGCGGTTCCGCCAAGACCGGCGCCACGATCACCACCGAGCCCACCGTGGTCAACGGCAGCCCCGCGCTCCTCGTACGCCTGGACGGGGAGCTGGACGGCGTCATGGCGGTCCGCGTCGCGGAGGACGGCGAGCGGATCACCGGCCTCTACTTCGTGCGCAACCCGGAGAAGCTGTCCCGCGTCGAGGCGGAGACACCGCTGGCCCTGCGGTGATCACCTCGCTGGGCCGGTGACGCCTGCCAGCTGGGCCGACGGGGCCCTGCGGTGCCTCGCTAGGCCGCCGGCCTGCCCATCGCGCGGTAGGTCCAGCCGGCCGCCCGCCAGGTCTCGGGGTCCAGCGCGTTGCGGCCGTCCAGGATGACGGGGGCGGCCGCCACGGAGGCGAGCGCCGCCGGGTCCAGCTCGCGGAACTCGCGCCACTCCGTGAGGTGCAGCACGACGTCGGCGCCGCGCACGGCGTCCACCGCCGTGTCCGCGTAGCCGAGGGTGGGGAAGAGCCGACGGGCGTTGGCCATGCCCTTGGGGTCGTAGACGGTGACCTGGCCGCCCTGGAGGTGGATCTGCCCGGCGACGTTGAGCGCCGGGGAGTCGCGGACGTCGTCGGAGTCCGGCTTGAAGGTGGCGCCGAGCACCGCGACCCGCTTGCCGAGGAAGGAGCCGCCGCCGAGCGCCTCGCGGGCCATCTCGACCATCTGGCCGCGCCGGCGCATGTTGATGGAGTCGATCTCGCGCAGGAAGGTCAGGGCCTGGTCGGCGCCCAGCTCGCCGGCCCGGGCCATGAAGGCGCGGATGTCCTTGGGCAGGCAGCCGCCGCCGAAGCCGATCCCGGCGCGCAGGAACTTCTTGCCGATCCGGTCGTCGTGGCCGAGCGCCTCGGCGAGCTTCACGACGTCGCCGCCCGCCGCCTCGCACACCTCCGCCATGGCGTTGATGAAGGAGATCTTCGTGGCGAGGAAGGAGTTCGCGGAGGTCTTCACCAGCTCCGCCGTCGGGAAGTCGGTGACGACGAAGGGCGAGCCCTCGGCGACCGGCGTCGCGTACACCTCGCGCAGCAGCTTCTCGGCGCGCTCGCTGCGCACGCCGACCACGATCCGGTCGGGGCGCAGCGTGTCCTGCACCGCGAAGCCCTCGCGCAGGAACTCGGGGTTCCACGCCAGCTCGACCGCGTCGCCCGCCGGGGCCAGCTCCAGGATGCGGGCCGCGAGCCGGTCCGCGCTGCCGACGGGCACGGTGGACTTGCCGACGACCAGGGCGGCCCTGTTCAGGTGCTTGGCCAGTGACTCCACCGCCGCGTCGACGTACGACATGTCGCACGCGTACTCCCCGTGCTTCTGCGGGGTGTTCACGCAGATGAAGTGGACGTCACCGAACTCGGCGACCTCCGCCGGGTCCATGGTGAAGCGCAGCCGGCCGCTGGATCCCTCGATGCCGGCGACGTGCTTGCGGAGCAGTTCCGCGAGGCCGGGCTCGTACATGGGCACTTCGCCCCGCTGGAGCATGTCGACCTTCTCCGGCACGACGTCAAGACCGAGGACCTCGAAGCCGAGTTCGGCCATGGCCGCGGCGTGCGTGGCGCCGAGATAGCCGGTGCCGATCACGGTGATCTTGAGGGCCATGCGGTGCTCCAGAGGGTCTGCGGGGCTGACGGCTGCGTGCGCTGACCGAGCATAGTCGGGCGTATCCGGGCCGCTCACCGGGCACGATTCCCGCTGTCGCCAAGCTCACGTATCCGTCGCAGGGGTGACACCACTAAAATTGGGTTACTTAACGGTAATTAGCATCCATGGAGCGTGAGAGACCTTGGCCGGATCGGCTGATTTCGACCTGTACCGCCCGTCCGAGGAGCACGACATGCTCCGGGACGCGATCCGCTCGCTGGCCGAGGCGAAGATCGCGCCGTTCGCCGCCGCGGTCGACGAGGAGGCCCGCTTCCCGCAGGAGGCCCACGACGCGCTGGTGGCGAACGACCTGCACGCCGTGCACGTGCCGGAGAGCTACGGCGGCGCGGGCGCGGACGCCCTGGCGACCGTCATCGTGATCGAGGAAGTGGCCCGCGTCTGCGCCAGCTCCTCCCTCATCCCGGCCGTGAACAAGCTCGGCTCGCTGCCGGTCATCCTCTCCGGCTCCGAGGAGCTGAAGAAGAAGTACATGGCGCCGCTCGCCAAGGGCGAGGGCATGTTCTCGTACTGCCTGAGCGAGCCGGACGCGGGTTCGGACGCCGCCGGCATGAAGACGAGGGCGGTCCGCGACGGCGACTCCTACGTCCTCAACGGCGTGAAGCGCTGGATCACCAACGCGGGCGTCTCCGAGTACTACACGGTCATGGCCGTCACCGACCCGACCAAGCGCTCCAAGGGCATCAGCGCCTTCGTCGTGGAGAAGTCCGACGAGGGCGTCTCCTTCGGCGCCCCGGAGCGCAAGCTCGGCATCAAGGGCTCCCCCACCCGCGAGGTCTACCTCGACAACGTCCGCATCCCCGCCGACCGCATGATCGGCGAGGAGGGCACGGGCTTCGCGACCGCCATGAAGACCCTGGACCACACCCGCATCACCATCGCGGCGCAGGCCCTCGGCATCGCGCAGGGCGCCCTCGACTACGCCAAGGGCTACGTCCAGGAGCGCAAGCAGTTCGGCAAGCCGATCGCCGACTTCCAGGGCATCCAGTTCATGCTCGCCGACATGGCGATGAAGATCGAGGCGGCACGTCAGCTGACGTACGCGGCGGCGGCCAAGTCGGAGCGCGGCGACAAGGACCTCACCTTCCAGGGCGCGGCCGCCAAGTGCTTCGCCTCGGACGTCGCGATGGAGGTCACCACGGACGCTGTCCAGCTCCTCGGCGGCTACGGCTACACGCGGGACTACCCCGTGGAGCGCATGATGCGGGACGCGAAGATCACCCAGATCTACGAGGGCACGAACCAGGTCCAGCGCATCGTCATGGCGAGGAACCTGCCGTAACTGGGTTCTCGCAGGTCAGCCGCCTATTTTGGTGGCTGTCGGGCCATGATCGGCTTCCGGTCCGTTCAGGACCGTTTCGGGCCGATCATGGGCGTCATGCTGGGTAAATCCCAGGCTGAAGCTGCGCGGGAAACCGCCTCTCACCTGCACACATGCAACGGCCCCCGGCTCTCTGCCGGGGGCCGTTCGCGTGGGCTCTGTCAGGCGACTTCCGCCGGACCTTCGGTGAGGTCATCCGCGCCGGGCGTCAGCATCGAGGCGCTGGCCGCCCGCCCAGGCTCCAGAGCGCAGGCCGGAACCGAAACACCCGGAACCGCTCGACGCCAACCCCTTCCGAGCACTCCTCTAACCCGGGCCGGGGCTTTGTTGCTGCGGGTTCTACTGCTTCGGGCAGTCCAATCCCGGAGCAGCGCGGTTCGGGGAACAGCACACCAGAGCCAGGGACAGGAACGAGGGGCGTTCCAGGTAGAAGCCGTGCGACACGTCTCCGCCCCAACCGAGACGCTCAGCAGCGGAGTTGACCAGTATCGCCAGGCGAGTGCTGTCACGATCAGCGTCGGACATGAACCGGAGTGCGTACTCGGCAAGCCGATCCCCAAGCCATGCGGCAGCTTCCTTTGGCTCGTCCCACGTTGCTTGGATCAGAGCGGGGGGCTTCATGAGCCAGAGGGCCGTTTCCATCGGAGGCAGGTCGCCCGAACGGAACTCGGCCGCGGCTTCTCGGTAGCGCTGATTGAGCTTGTGGCCGTCCTTGTCGTCCTCGCCCGCTGGCAGGGGAGGCGGATTGGGATGCGGGGGCCTCCGGTTTCCCTCCTGGTCGAACCGTTCTCTGGGACCGGTCCACAGATACCCATGGTGGTGCACCGTTGGTTGCCCTTCGGGGTGTGCAAGGGAGTGGAGTCCGAACGGTCTCCGCCTGTCGGAGGGGGACGGAGACCGGTGGGAGAGGGTGACCGTCAGGCGGAGACGGTGAAGCGGGCCGGGTCGATACCGGCCGCGTCCAGTTCCTCAGTGGTGAAGCGCAGCGGCGTCATGTTGGGCTTCTTGCTGTCGCCCAGTGCCCAAGCGTCCTCACCGATCTTGGTGAGGGTGACGCACCCTTCGGTGCAGGGACCGCCGCACGCCTTGTTGAACACGGCGGTCTCGGAGATGGGGAGTTCGTACAGGTCGATCATCGTGTGCCTTCCTGAGTAGACGACAGTCCACGGGCGGGACTGTCCCCCCGCCCGTGCCGGGCGGAAGTCGTGGAGGAGAGCGGCCGTCTCAGGCCGTGTGGAAGAGCTTGGACACCACCGCGACACCGGGGCCGCGTGCGGGCCTTCGCTTCGCTCGCCATGAATCCATACTCGGGCGCCAACGAGACCTAAGGAAGGGCTAGTTACGTTGACGCATAAACGCTTCCGACGCTTCGACCAGAAACGCTGAAGCGGCTTCGCCCGTCAGTGCGTGCGACCAGAACAAATCAAACAGATTCAAGTGTTGAGTGACATCGCGCGGATCACGCAGAACCACTTCCCCGGAGAACAGTTCGACCGTCACCAGGCGGTCGTCGTAGACGACGAAGATATTCATCGGGGTACCCGGAACCTGTACGCCTTGTGGAACTATCCCAATCTCCACATTGGGCTTCCGGTTGACCTCCGCCATATGCGCACACTGCGCCGCCATGGCTCCGAGGCTCGCCCGCTGCCACTTCACGGCCTGTTCCGTCAGCAGGAACCAGAAGGAGCGGGACGAGTCATCGAGGATCGCTTGCCGGTCTATGCGGGCCTGCACGGCCCTGGCAACGTCCCTGGCCGGATCGCTGGCCACCATGGGCGTCAGCGTCTCAACGGCGTACTCACGGACGTGCAGGAGGCCGGTCGGGACAGCCGGGAGGAAGTGCCGCATCACGCGCGAGGACGACTCAAGCGCCTTCAACTCGGCTTGCTTGTGATAGAGCCCAACGCGAGCGTATGCGCGCCAAGATGCGTAATCCACATTTGCTCGACGTGCCAGCCGTAGAAGCTCGTCGGCGACTTCATCAGGGACCGCAAGAGCTTTCAGGATGCGCTCCACGTCGATCACTGTGGGCAGCGCTCGTCCGGTTTCGATCCGGCTGATTTTGCTCTGACTCATGTTGCAGCGCAGCGCCAAGCGCTCGCCACTCAGGCCGGAAGCACGGCGGAGACCCCGAAGGGCCTCCGCCAAATCCTTCCGTTCCCGTGCTTGCGTTTCAGGTTCGATAGGCACTGAACGGCACGGCACTTTCTAGGGCGAGATCACGCCAGGCGAGGTACTTACCGATGTCCGGTTCTTGGATCAGTTCCCGATTGATCTGCGTGCCATCGGGGCGGTAGTTGAGGTGGACGACCGTCGATTCATCGAACAACCAGAAGTCCTGTTCCGGCAGTCCAGGGTTCGGGCGGTCGGTCAGATCAACTATTTGGTAGTCCTCCCCGGCCACGACGTTGCCGGGGATGCACCACTCGAACAGGTACCGGCTGTACGGGGTGAGCGGACGGTGCACGATCTTGGCGCGGGTCATTGTCCGACCGGCCGCCGCATGGTCCCGGATCGTCTGATGCCACGCTGCGTTGAACCCCTCCGGTTGCGCCGCTCCTGCGAGGAAGTCGCGGACCGTTTCAGCCTCGGCCGGCATGGTGTACGTCTGGTGCACTTCGAGCCGGAAGGCGGAACGCCTGAAGTCGCGGAAGTACGCCCGCCACGCGTCGCCGTCGAGCAGCACGGGGCTAGAGCCATCCACGGGCACGGGCCGCCTCCTTCAGGATCTCTTCCGGGATCAGCACGACCGATTCGCCATCGGGCGTCGGGTGGGTCACGTCGTAGCCCCGGATCGCCAACATCCCGGGCTCCGGTGTCTCGTACACGGTCGGGCAGTCGCCGTTGCCGCACTTGTCGTCGTCATCGCTCCTGCACGGACCGCCCGCGATCATCCGTAATACGTCCACTGAGACCCCCTCCGGTCTGGTGTGGTCAGCAAGCTACGGATGGTCATTCCCACGACACAAGGCTGGCCCGCCCTTTAGTCACGTACCCGCATAACTTGTTGGGTACGAGTCAGGGCGCTCGCCCACTAGCTGTAAGGCACCCAGATCCACGAGGGCGCGGGGCATACGTCGATGGGGGTGCCGCCCGCTCGGGTGGCACCCCCATCTGCGTGCGGGTGGGTCAGCCGTCCAGTTGCTGCAAGGTGGCCACGGACGGGCCCCTGCGGGACTGTTCGTCCCTGGCCACGTCTTCCGCCGCGCCCAGGACCCGTACCGCGTTCTGCCACGTCAGCTTGGCGAGGTCCGGCCTCGACCAGCCTCGGGTGAGCAGTTCCGCGATCAGGTTCGGGTAGCCCGCGACGTCGTCCAGGCCGGCGGGCGTGAACGCCGTGCCGTCGTAGTCGCCGCCGATGCCGATGTGGTCGATGCCCGCCACCTCGCGCATGTGGTCCAGGTGGTCGGCGACCGTGGCCGCCGTCGCGATCGGGCGCGGCGTCGACTCCTCGAAGGCCGCGTGGACCCTCATCGCCTCGGGCGTGGTGTCGAGGTGGTGGAAGCCGTGCGCGCGCATGTTCTCGTCGGCCGCCGCCGTCCAGTCGACCGCCGCCTGGAGCACGAACTTCGGCACGAAGGTCGCCATCGCCACGCCGCCGTTGGCGGGCAGCCGCTCCAGGACGTCGTCGGGGATGTTGCGCGGGTGGTCGCACACCGCCCGCGAGGACGAGTGCGAGAAGATCACCGGCGCCACCGAGGTGTCCAGCGCCGCCCGCATCGTCGTCGCCGCCACGTGCGAGAGGTCGACCAGCATGCCGACGCGGTTCATCTCGCGCACGACCTCGTGGCCGAAGGCGGACAGGCCTCCGACCCCGGGCTCGTCCGTGGCGGAGTCCGCCCACGCGATGTTGTCGTTGTGCGTGAGCGTCATGTAGCGCACGCCGAGCGTGTGCAACGCCCGCAGCGTGGCGAGGGAGTTGTTGATGGAGTGGCCGCCCTCGGCTCCCATCAGGGAGGCGATGCGGCCCTCGCTCCGGGCCTGCTCCATGTCCGCCGCCGTCAGCGCGCGGGCCAGGTCCGCCGGGTGGCGGGCCAGCAACTGCTCGACGCAGTCGATCTGTTCGAGCGTGGCGCTGACCGCCGCGTCGCCCGTCAGATCGGTGCGGACGTACACCGACCAGAACTGCGCGCCGACGCCGCCGGCGCGCAGCCGGGCCAGGTCGGTGTGCAGGCTGCCCGTCTGGTCCGAGGCGATGTCGAGGCGGTCGAGGTCGTAGCCCGCCTTCTCGCGCAGGGCCCAGGGCAGGTCGTTGTGCCCGTCGACGACGGGGAAGTCGGCGAGGAGAGCGCGCGCCGCGTCGAGCGGGGCGCCGAGGGAGATCGCGGGGTCACCGGCGGAAGTCATGTGCTCACTTTCCCGGACCGAAGCCGAATCCGGCACCCGCTCCCTCGACCTTGGCGCGCAGCCGCTTGCCCTTCTCCGTCGCCTGGTCGTTCAGTTCCTGCTGGAACTCCCGCATACGGGTGAGGAGTTCGCCGTCGTGCGCGGCGAGGATGCGGGCCGCGAGCAGGCCCGCGTTGCGCGCGCCGCCCACCGAGACCGTCGCCACCGGGACGCCCGCGGGCATCTGCACGATGGAGAGCAGGCTGTCCATGCCGTCCAGGTACTTCAGCGGGACGGGGACGCCGATCACCGGCAGCGGCGTCACCGAGGCCAGCATGCCGGGCAGGTGGGCGGCGCCGCCCGCGCCCGCGATGATCGTCTTGAGGCCGCGGTCCGCCGCCTGCTCGCCGTACGCGATCATCTCGCGCGGCATGCGGTGCGCGGACACGACGTCGACCTCGAAGGGGATCTCGAACTCGTCCAGGACCTTGGCGGCACCCTCCATGACGGTCCAGTCGGAGTCGGAGCCCATGACGATGCCAACAACGGGGGAGGTCATTCGGTGATCGTTCCTCTGAGGTAGCCGGCTGCGTGACGGGCGCGCTCCAGCACGTCGTCGAGGTCGTCGCCGTAGGTGTTGACGTGGCCGACCTTGCGGCCGGGCTTCACGTCCTTGCCGTACATGTGGATCTTGAGTTGCGGGTCCCGGGCCATGCAGTGCAGGTACGCCGCGTACATGTCGGGGTAGTCGCCGCCCAGCACGTTGGCCATCACGGTCCACTTGGCGCGCGGGCGCGGGTCGCCGAGGGGCAGGTCGAGGACGGCCCGTACGTGGTTGGCGAACTGCGAGGTGATCGCGCCGTCCTGGGTCCAGTGGCCGGAGTTGTGGGGGCGCATCGCCAGTTCGTTGACGAGAATGCGGCCGTCGCGCGTCTCGAACAGCTCCACGGCGAGGTGGCCGACCACGCCCAGCTCGTCGGCGACGCGCAGCGCCAGCTCCTGCGCCTCGCCGGCCAGGGACTCGCTCAGGCCGGGCGCCGGGGCGATGACGGTGTCGCACACACCGTCGACCTGCCGGGACTCCACTACGGGGTAGGCGACGGCCTGGCCGTGCGGCGAGCGGACGACGTTCGCCGCCAGTTCGCGCACGAAGTCGACCTTCTCCTCGGCGAGCACCGGGACGCCGGCCCGGAAGGGGTCCTCGGCGTCCTCGACGGAACGCACGAACCACACCCCCTTCCCGTCGTAGCCGCCCCGCACCGTCTTCAGGATGACCGGGAAGCCGTCGCCCTCGGCCGCGAAGGCGGCCACGTCGGCCGGGTCCCTCACGATCCGGTGGCGCGGGCACGGCACGCCGATCTCCGTGAGCTTCACGCGCATCACGCCCTTGTCCTGGGCGTGCACCAACGCGTCGGGCCCCGGACGCACGGGGATGCCGTCCGCCTCCAGGGCCCTGAGGTGCTCGGTGGGTACGTGTTCGTGATCGAAGGTGATCACATCGCAGCCCCGCGCGAAGTCACGCAGCGTGTCCAGGTCGCGATAGTCGCCGATCACGACATCGCCGACGACCTGCGCCGCGGAATCCTGCGGGGTGTCACTGAGGAGCTTGAATTTCAGGCCGAGGGGGATGCCCGCCTCGTGGGTCATGCGGGCGAGCTGACCGCCGCCGACCATGCCGACTACCGGGAACGTCACACCCCCAGGGTATCGGCCCTTCCCGGCCACCCGGGAACGGCGTTCCCCCCGGGCCGCGCGGGCCCCCTCCCGGCACAGCGGCGCCGCCGTCGTCGCGGGCCCGCGCGCGGCCGTGGAGCACGCTGGTTAGCATGGCTGGGTCGACATGACCGAATCACCTATCCGTCGGCGCGTACACGACCGGGCCGCGGCGTCCGGTACGAATCGACGGGGGCTGGGGCGACCACCATGACGGAACGGGGCGCACTGCGCGTGCGACTGGACCAGCTGGCCCGGGAGGTCGCCAAGTTCGGGGCCGTGGGAGCGGTCGGCACCTTGGTCAACTTCGGTGTCTTCAACCTCGTACGGCATGTGACCGATCTGCACGTGGTGCGCGCGAGCGTGATCGCCACGCTGGTCGCCATCGTCTTCAACTACGTGGGGTTCCGCTACTTCACGTACAAGGACCGTGACAAGAGCGGGCGCACCAAGGAACTCACGTTGTTCCTGCTGTTCAGCGCGGTCGGCCTGGTGATCGAGAACGGCGTGCTCTACGCGGCGACGTACTGGTTCGGCTGGGACGGCAGGCTCCAGGCCAACTTCTTCAAGTTCCTCGGCATGGGCATCGCCACGCTCTTCCGGTTCTGGTCGTACCGCACGTGGGTGTTCAAGGCGCTGCCCGCGCGCGAGGCGGTCGCCCACGCGGAATCGTTCCTGGCCAAGGAGTCGTCCCTGAGCCAGGAGTCGTCCCTGAGGCAGGAGCCGTCCCTGAGGCAGGAGCCGTCCCTAGGGCAGGACCCGGACGAGCGGTCCGTGGCGCGCCGCGCGCGCTGAGCGGGCGCTCACCTGACGGTCTCGGCCATGGTCTCCGCCGCGGAGATCGGCGTACGCGACAGGAAGAGCCCGAAGACCGGCGGCTTCGTCTGGAGCATCTCCAGGCGGCCCCCGTCCGCCTCGGCCAGGTCGCGGGCCACGGCGAGGCCGATGCCCGTGGAGTTGCGGCCACTGATGGTCCGCTCGAAGATCCGCGCGCCGAGGTCGGGCGGTACGCCGGGACCCTCGTCGGTGACCTCCACGACCGCCTGGTTGCCGGTGACGCGGGTGCGCAGGGCGACGGTGCCGCCGCCGTGCATCAGGGAGTTCTCGATCAGCGCCGCGAGGACCTGCGCCACCGCGCCCGGCGTGCCCACCGCCTCCAGGTGCCGCTTGCCGGAGCTGACGACGGCGCGGCCCGCGCTGCGGTAGGCGGGCCGCCACTCCTCCAGCTGCTGCTTGATGACCTCGTCCAGGTCGAAGGCGACGGCGGAGCCGGTGCGCGGGTCGCGGGAGTTGGTGAGCAGCCGCTCCACGACGTCGGTGAGCCGCTCCACCTGGGCCAGCGCGATCGTCGCCTCCTCCTTCACCGTGGTCAGGTCGTCGGTGACGGTGATCTCCTCCAGCCGCATGGACAGCGCGGTCAGCGGGGTGCGCAGCTGGTGCGAGGCGTCGGCGGCCAGGCGCCGCTCGGCGGTGAGCATGCGGCCGATGCGGTCGGCGGAGGCGTCCAGGACGTCGGCGACCCGGTCCAGCTCCGGCACGCCGTACCGCTTGTGGCGGGGCCGGGAGTCACCGGAGCCGAGGCGCTCCGCGGTCTCCGCGAGGTCGGTGAGCGGCGAGGCGAGGCGGTTGGCCTGGCGCACGGCGAGCAGTACGGCGGCGACGATGGCGAGCAGCGCCACGGCGGCGATGATCAGCAGGGTGCGGCCGACCTCCCGGGTGACGGCGGCGCGCGGCTCCTGGACGGTGACCCTCTCGCCCTGCTCGCCGGGGCGGGTCGCGCTGATCACGTCACCGTCGGGCCGCTTGCCGATCTCGATGGAGGAGCGGCCGGGGATCTCGATGCGGGCGTAGCGCGCGGTGGCGACCTGGTCGCGCAGGATGGCCGAGGTGATCCGCTCCTGGCTGATGAGCCGGCTGTCGACGATGCTGGCGAGGCGCATGGCCTCGGAGTCCACGCGTTCCTGGGCGCTGCTGCTGATGGTCCTCGTCTCCACGATGACGAGGCTCACGCCGAAGACGGCGATCACGACGAGGACGACGGCGAGGGTGGAGTTGATCAGTCGGCGACGCATCTACTCAGTGTCGCGGATCCCCCCCATGTCATGGGCGACGCCCGACGCCCAAAAACTCCCCGCGCCTGACGCCTAGGGGCACCCCCCAGGGGCGGCACCCGCGCACAACGCCCTAGGTGCGACCCCCCAGGGGCGCGGGGAACTGCGCGACCAGCCACAGCCGGCCCGCGGCGTCCCCTCGACGGAAAGCCCGCAGAGGCGGCTGCCCCACGGCGGTGTCTCGGCGGGTGCGGCCCGGCGCCCCGGTTGCGCGCGCAGTTCCCCGCGCCCCTTGAGGGGCACTCCAGGGGCCGCCCGAAAAACCGCCCCCGGCGAGACTCAGCTCTTCTCGAAGCGGAAACCGACGCCCCGCACGGTGGCGATGTACCGGGGATTCGCCGCGTCGTCACCCAGCTTCTTGCGCAGCCAGGAGATGTGCATGTCCAGCGTCTTGGTGGACGACCACCACGTCGTGTCCCAGACCTCGCGCATCAGCTGATCGCGCGTGACGACCCGGCCCGCGTCCCGCACCAGGACCCGGAGCAGGTCGAACTCCTTGGCGGTGAGCTGGAGTTCGTCGTCGCCCATCCAGGCGCGGTGCGACTCGACGTCGATCCGCACGCCGTGCGTGGACGGCGCCTCCTTGTGCTCCGTGGCGCCGCGCCGCAGCAGGGCCCGGACCCGGGCCAGCAGCTCGGCGAGGCGGAAGGGCTTGGTCACGTAGTCGTCGGCACCCGCGTCCAGGCCGACGACGGTGTCCACCTCGTCGGCGCGCGCGGTCAGGATGAGGATCGGCACCGTGAGCCCGTCGGCGCGCAGCCGGCGCGCGACCTCCAGGCCGTCCATGCCGGGCAGCCCCAGATCGAGTACGACCAGGTCCACGCCGCCCTGGAGTCCGGCGTCGAGAGCGGTCGGGCCGTCCTCACGCACCTCCACCTCGTAACCCTCCCTGCGCAGGGCGCGGGCCAGCGGCTCCGAGATGGACGCGTCATCCTCGGCGAGCAGTACACGGGTCATGGGGTGATGGTAGTCCGGACCGGACGGGGGCTGTGCGGTGATCGCACAGTGCGGGGGAACGCCTGCGGCTATGGGATGCGATCCTGAGGAACACCTTTGATTGTGTGCTGTTGGTTGCAGTGAAACCTGTGATCCATCTCTCAAGTCCTTCCATATGCATCCCTGCCGTGTCGTATGGTGACCCAACGCCTGATGCACTATTGAAGGACCTTTGGCCCACTGTGCGCGCCTTAGGTCTCTTTTATGTGCGGGCCGGCTTCGGCCAGCCTTGAAAGGAATGACCTGTGGTCGGGCCCTGCGCGCGAGGATGCGCCCAGGGTGTGGATCCCGGAGTCCGCGTTCCCTCACCCCCGTGACCGGGGGTGAACCTCCCCCGGGCGTGGGGCGGGGGCGGCGCGGAACCGGTGCCGACCGCCCCCCACCGGGCGCGCTCACGCGTCGTCGCGCGTCCCGAACCCACGAGGATCGACCCATGGCGTCCAGCCTGACGAAGGACTCCGCCAGTACCCCTGGCTCCCAGAAGACCTTCTTCGGCCACCCCCGCGGACTGGCCACACTCTTCATGACCGAGATGTGGGAGCGGTACAGCTTCTACGGCATGAAGGCACTGCTCCCGCTGTACCTGATCGCCCCCGGCGGCATGGACATGAGCGCCACGACGGCGACGGCGATCTACTCCGTCTACATGTCGATGGTCTACCTGCTCGCCCTGCCCGGCGGCTGGATGGCGGACCGCTTCTGGGGTCCGCGCAAGACGGTCGTCATCGGCGCCTGCGTCGTCATCCTCGGCCACATCACCCTCGCGCTGCCCAACTCGGGGTCCTTCTTCGCCGGCCTCGCGCTCGTCGCGCTCGGCTCCGGCCTGCTGAAGGCGAACATCTCCGTGATGGTCGGCCACCTCTACGACGGCCCGAAGGACCCGCGCCGCGACGGTGGCTTCACGCTCTTCTACATCGGCATCAACCTCGGCGCCTTCCTCGCCCCGCTGACCATCGGCACGGTCGGCGAGAACGTCAACTGGCACCTCGGCTTCGCGCTCGCCGCGGCCGGCATGGGCCTCGGCCTCGCCCAGTTCATGCTCGGCTCGCGCCACCTGAGCGCCCAGAGCAGCGTGATCTCGCAGCCCGCCACGCCGGAGCAGCGCGCCTCCGCCCTGCGCACCGGCCTGATCTGGCTGATCGTCGCCGCCGCGCTCTACACGCTGATGGGCGTCACCGGGAACTTCGCCGACTGGGCGCTGATGCCGCTGATCATCGCCGGTCTGGTCATCCCCGTCGCCGTCCTCGCCCGCATGAAGCGCGACAAGGACCTGTCGCAGCTGGAGCACTCCAAGCTGTCCGGCTACATCTGGTTCTTCGTGGTCGCCGCCGTCTTCTGGATGATCTACGACCAGAACGGCTCGACCCTGTCGATCTTCGGCGAGACGTCGACGACGAACCACCTCCTCGGGTTCGACTTCCCGACCTCCTGGTACCAGTCGCTGAACCCGATCTTCATCATGGCGCTGGCCCCCGTGGTCGCCTCCGCCTGGCTGTGGCTGAACAAGCGGGGCAAGGAGCCGAGCACGGCCGTCAAGTTCGCCTCCAGCCTGACGCTGATCGGCATCTCCTTCGCCGTCTTCCTCATCCCGCTGATCGACACCGCCGCCAACGGCGGCCGGGTCAGCCCGATGTGGCTGGTCGCGATCTACTTCATCCAGACCGTCGGCGAGCTGTGCCTGTCCCCGGTCGGCCTCTCCCTCACCACGAAGATGGCCCCGGAGAAGTACAGCGCCCAGATGATGGGCGTCTGGTTCCTCGCGGTCACCGCCGGTGACTCCGTGACGGGCCTGCTGACGTCGCCGCAGCTCGGCATCGACCTGAACAACTCGGGCGCCGTCGCCATCGAGGCGATCATCGCGGTCATCGCGGGCTTCGGCATCTGGACCTCCCGCAAGAAGGTCAAGCAGCTGATGGGCTCCGTCAACTGACGCACCCCGGTCCGGGCCCCGCCCGAACCGAACGAAGGGCCGCCGCACCACCCGGTGCGGTGGCCCCTCGCGTTTCTGCGCGTCTGGCGGCCCGCGCCGATGGAACATCTGCCCCATGCGCCGAACCTTGCTGCTGCCCCTGGCCCTGTGCGGAGCCCTGCTGTCGCCCGGTGCCGCCGCCGAGGCCGCGCCCCGGCCGCCGGTCGGGCAGGTCTTCTCGTACGGGGGCCACGCCCGCCAGAACATCACCGTGTACGGGGCCCCGTCCGCGCGGCGGCCCGCTCTGGTGATCGTGCACGGCGGCTCCTGGGCCAGGGACACCGACTGGAGCGGGCGGGCGCGGTGGTTCGCCGCCCGGGGCTTCACCGTCTACGACACCGACTACCGGCTGACGTCGGACGCCGCGTGGCCCGCGCAGCGCGACGACGTGCTGGCCGCGTTGCGCTGGGTGCGGCACCGGGAGCACGGGGAGCGGCCGCTCGTGCTCGGCTCGTCCGCGGGCGGGCACCTGGCCGTGCAGGCCGCCTCCTACGGGGCGGGGGCCTCGCGGGCGCGGGCGGTCGTGGCCCTGTCCCCCGTCGCCTCGCCGTACCGCGCGTGGGCGGACGGCGGGGCGCGGGGGGCCGACGCGGACCGCAGGGCGCTGCGCCGGGCCGCCGTGCGGCTCGCCGGGTGCTCGCCGGATCTCGGTGGGATCCGCTGCTGGGCGCGGTGGGACGATCTGGCGGCCCGGACGCATGCGTCGGGCGCGGAGGACGCGCCGTTGTTCCTGCTCCACTCAGCCGGTGACTTCGTGGCTCCGGCGCACTCGGTCGAGCTTGCCTCCGCGCAGCGGCGGGCGGGGCTTGCCGACGTGACCGTCCGCACGCTGCGGGGTTCCGCGCACGGGGGCGCCCTCCTCAAAACCCCGGGCACGGCCCGTTCCGTACTCCGCTGGCTCCGCGCCCACGCCTGACGCCCCCCGCCCCGCTATTGACCCCGGTCCACGCCCGACCCCGCCAGGGGCGCGGGGAACTGCGCGAGCAACCGAGGTCGACCCGCACCCGCGGGGAGACTGCCGTCGGCAGACGCGTCTGCGGGGTTGCGGTCGTCGGGCCACCGCGGGCCGGTCGGGGCTGGTCGCGCAGTTTTCCGCGCCCCTGGGGGGTCGATCCTGACGGGGGCGGTCGAGGCACCGAGGGTGCGGTTGTTGGGTCGCTGCGGGCCGGCTGGGGTTGGTCGCGCAGTTCCCCGCGCCCCTGAGGGGGTTGTCCCTGACGGGGGCGGTCCTGGCGGGGCGGTCAGGGGTGCCGGGCGGGTGACTGTCGTCGGGTCGCTGCGGGTCGGTCGGGGCTGGGCGCGCAGTTCCTCGCGCCCCTGAGGGGGTTGTCCCTGACGGGGTCGGTCCGACGGGGTGGTCAGGGGTGTCGGGGGGTGCGGTGGCGGCCCGGGGGGTTGCGGGGGCGGAGGTGGGTCAGCGCGGTCAGGGCGGCGCGGAAGACGGCGGCGGGCACCACGACCACGAGCATCAGCCAGAAGACGGTCACCCCCCACGGGCGCCCCACGTCCCACGGCTCCTCGGCGAGGAGCCGCCCGTCGAGCTTCACCGAGACGAGGTAGTCGCCGTGCGCGCCCGCCGCCAGCTCCACCGGCAGCTCGATCCGCGCCCTCCCACCGGGCGCGACGGTGCCGCGCCACTGCTGCTCCTCCCACCCCGGCGCGAACACACCGTGCGAGGAGCCGAGCTGGAAGACGGGGTCCTTGACGGGCTCCGCGCCGACGTTGCCGACCGTGAAGGCCAGCGTGCGCCGCGGCGGTGCCCCGAACCAGGTCAGCAGCCCGTCCGAGCCGTCTAGGCGGGCGCCGGTGAGGACGGTGAGCCTGCCGTCGCCGCCCGGCGGGGACAACGGCTTCACGGGGTGGCCCGTGACCCTGAACGCGGTGTCCGTCCGCGCCTTCTCACCCGTCACCGTGGCGACACGCACGACACAGGGGCACGGCTCGGGCGGCTCGGCCACGGGCAGCTTCCTGCGGAAGGCGCCGTCCTCGTCCGTGGTGACGGCGCGCCCCTCGGAGTTGGCGCACGCGTCGGTGGCGCCCCGGCCGGGCTCGGACCGACCGCAGATGAGCAGCATGAGCAGGGCGCCGGGCCGCCACCCCGCGCCCTTGACGGTGACGTGATCGCCGGGGCCCGCCCCGGGCACGGACAGCCGCACGCTCGGCTTGTCGGACGCCGACGCCGGCGCCCCCGGCAGCAGCGCGAGGGCGAGCGCGGCCAGGACCGTGCCGAGGGCCATCACGGCGCGCGCCGCCCGGCCGCCGGGCCGCCACCCGCCCCGCACACCGGGCACCCGCTCGACCCGCCTGCCGTTCACCGCGGCCCTCCCCTCCCGCTCACCGCCAACTCCCGTGCGCCGTCCCGCACTTGTGCGTCCACGGCGGCGTACGTACAGGACCGCCCGGTGGGGTTACCGGGAGCGCGCGGCCTGGTTCCTGCGGGTCAGCCAGAGGGTGCCGGCCGCGCCCGTGAGCAGCACGGTGCCGCCGAGCGTGCCGAGCGCGATCGTGGAGTCCGCGGGGCCGGTCTGCGGGAGCTCCCCGCCACCAGAGCCGGAGCCAGAGCCGGAACCAGCGCCCGTGCCGTTGTCGGACCCGGTGCCGGACCCGGACCCGGTGGCGGACCCCGAGCCGCCCGAGCCCTTGACGTCCAGTTCGAGCGACGGCTTCGGGTCGTTGGACGGCGTGCACGTGGTCGTCGTACCGAGCGCCTTGATCGTGAGGACCCCGGCGGTGAACGTGACCTTGCCGCTCTTCTTCGGCGTATAGGTGCCCGACAGGTCACTGATCCTGATCGGAGTGTTGGCGGGGATCGCCTCGGAGTTGGCCGGGCCGGAGACGGGCACGGTGCCGCGCTCGGCGCCGCCCAGCTGGATCACCGCACTCGGCTTCATCGCGCCCTTGCCCAGTTCCACGGGGCTGGAGGACACGCCCTTCTGGAAGGACATCGTGAGCCGGTAGCCGCCGCCGCTCCTGACGCTCTTGATGTCGATCGGCGAGACGGCGCTCTTGTCGCCGATGGGCGTCTTGCACTGGTAGTTGACGTCCTGGACCGCGGCCTGCGCGGCAGGGGCGGCCATCAGCACCGCGGAGCCGCCGGCCAGGGCGGTGGCACACGCGAGCGCGGCCGCTTTCTTGTACGACACCTCGTGATCCCCTCATGCCGGTCCTCGTGGCGTGCCGCGGTGCGGAGTGACGCCGCATTGCTGACGGCACATCAGATTGGGCGTCAAGGTACGCCCGGGACCGTGCCGAGGGAAGACAGAAGACGCGCCGGATCGCGGTGATCCGGCGCGCATGCGTACCGTGGGTAACACCCTTGGCCCAGGCCCTGTCCGCCCAGGCCTCGCCGGCTAGGCGGGAGCGCCCAGCTCCGCCCAGACCGTCTTGCCGGTGCCGCCCGGGCCGCGCACGACACCCCAGTCGAGGCAGAGCCGCTGGACGATGAACATGCCGTGGCCGCCGGGCCGCCCGGCCCGGTGCGGGGTGCGCGGGGCGGGCTGGCCCGCGCCCCGGTCGGAGACCTCGATGCGCAGCACCTTGCCGTCACAGAGGAGCCGGAGCGCGTCCGGGCCCTCCGCGTGCAGGCAGGCGTTCGTGACCAGCTCGGAGACGACGAGCAGGACGTCCTCCGCGGCGGCCCGCCGGTCGGCGCCCTCCGCGGGCAGCCAGCCCCACGCGTGGAGCGCCTCGCGGGTGTAGTCGCGGGCGAGGGGGACGACGCCGCTGGCGCCGTCGAGACTCAGTTCCCGGACCTGGCGAGCCGAGGGCGCCCCGGAAGCCCGGTCCGCGGAGGCGTCCGCGACGGCGGCCTCGGACTCCGGGCCACGGTCGCCCGGCGAATAAGGCCGGGTGGTGCTCATCAGCGCTTCACCTCACCGACAAGATGGCTGAGCACTCTGGACACGCAGAGGACTCTGGACAAGTGGGGGACTCTGGAGGAGTAGGGAACATCGGCTGCTCGCCGTTCTGACAGATGACGGATCCAGGTCTCTCCTGCCCGGTCGAACCGTGAGAACACCCACTTCTTCGGGCCGGTCCGTGTGACGCTGGTAACGCCTTGATAACAGGGAGAGAACTGACGCGTAACTTTCGCGTCGACCGCCATCGGCTCAGTCGGCCAGGGCCGCTTCGAGCGTGTCGTGGACAGTGAAGACGGCCTCCGCACCGGTGATCTCGAAGACGCGGGCCACCACCGGCAGCATTCCGGCCAGGTGGACGCCGCCCCCCGCGGCCTCGGCCTTGAGCCGGGCCCCGAGCAGCACGTTCAGCCCCGTGGAGTCGCAGAACTCAAGGCGCGAGCAGTCCACGACGAGCCGCGAGAACCCGTCGTCGAGGCAACTTTCCAAGGGTTCCCGCAGGAGATCGGCGGTGTGGTGATCGAGTTCCCCCGCCGGGGTGACGACGGCGCTCGTGCCCGCCTTTCGCACTTCGACCAGAAGCCGGCCCCTATGCGCACTGCCGACCGTGCCGCGGTCCATGCCGTCTCTCTCTTCCGACCCGTCGTGGCTGTTGATGACGCCCCTGAACATTACGCCCTCTCTGGAGTTCCCGGTAGCCGAACATCCCCCCGAATTCGGACATTTCGCCCACAACGGCACTTGCGACCGGCAAGCGGAACCGGGTAGGGGTAGAAGAGACAGCAATCGACACGGACGGCTTTGGAGGCGCCGCACACCGCAGTGCACGTATGGGCTTCGGCAGCCATATGCCGAGAATGATGGAGGACACCATGTCACCCCGGCTCGACGCATCGCATACTGACCAAGCGACGTCGACACCCCCGCCGTCCCACTCCGCCGCCGTGATCCCGGGTCCCGCCCGTGAGCCGCAGCCGGCTCCGCAGACCCTGGAAGGGCTCCACGGCCTTCCCGAGATCCCGCCGTTCGCCGAGGTGGGGGCGCTGGACGCGCGGGCCCTGTCCAAGACCCTCTTCGAGCGCCTGGAAGCGCTTGAGGAAGGTACCCACGAACACGCGTATGTACGCAACACCCTGGTCGAACTCAATCTCGCCCTGGTGAAATTCGCCGCCTCCCGGTTCCGCTCCCGCAGTGAGCCGATGGAGGACATCATCCAGGTGGGCACGATCGGCCTCATCAAGGCGATCGACCGCTTCGAACTCAGCCGCGGCGTGGAGTTCCCCACCTTCGCCATGCCGACGATCGTCGGCGAGATCAAGCGCTTCTTCCGCGACACGAGCTGGTCGGTGCGCGTCCCGCGCCGTCTCCAGGAGCTGCGGCTGGACCTCGCCAAGGCGGGCGACGAGCTGGCCCAGCAGCTCGATCGCGCCCCCACGGTGAGCGAGCTGGCCGAGCGCCTCGGCATCTCCGACGACGAGGTCGTCGAGGGCATGGCCGCGTCCAACGCCTACACGGCGAGCTCCCTGGACGCCCAGCCCGAGGAGGACGACTCCGAGGGCGCGCTCGCGGACCGCATCGGTTACGAGGACCACGGCCTCGAAGGCATCGAGTACGTCGAGTCGCTGAAGCCGCTGATCGCCGAGCTGCCGCCGCGCGACCGCAAGATCCTCTCCCTCCGCTTCGTCGCCAACATGACGCAGTCGGAGATCGGCGAGGAACTGGGCATCTCGCAGATGCACGTGTCGCGCCTGCTCTCCCGCACGCTCGTCAAGCTCCGCAAGGGACTGACCGTCGAGGAGTGAGCCGGCCCGGCGCCTCGCGCCCCAACGGCCGGGTGGGGCCCGCTCCTTGACGGGGGCGGGCCCCACCTGCGTAACCCGCCCCGCCGCGTCGCGAACTACTGTCGCGGGCATGGTCGAACACGATGCGCTCAGTGCCACCCGCGACGCCTACGACGCCATCGCCCCCACGTACGCGCGGCTGTTCGCCGACGCGCTGCGGGAGCGGCCCCTGGACCGCGCCGCCCTGGGCGTCTTCGCCGAGGTCGTCCGCGCGGGCGGGCGGGGCCGGGTCGCGGACCTGGGGTGCGGGCCGGGCGACATCACCGCCCATCTGGCCGGGCTCGGACTGCGCGTGACCGGCGTCGACGCCTCCCCCGAGATGATCAG
Organism: Streptomyces sp. NPDC005898; assembly: GCF_040629635.1. Classification (NCBI taxonomy): domain Bacteria; kingdom Bacillati; phylum Actinomycetota; class Actinomycetes; order Kitasatosporales; family Streptomycetaceae; genus Streptomyces; species Streptomyces sp. NPDC005898. The sequence goes on from NZ_JBEXWC010000025.1 coordinate 60,181, forward strand.
GCTGGCCCGGCAGGCCTTCCCGCACCTGCGGTTCGAGGTGGGGTCGATGGCCGCGCTGGACCTCGCCGACGGCACGCTGGACGGCGTCCTCGCGCGGTGGTCCGTCATCCACACGCCGCCGGTGGAACTTCCTGTCGTCCTCGCCGAGTTCCACCGCGTACTGGCCCCCGGCGGTCACGCCCTGGTCGGGTTCTGGGCGAGCGAGGGCCCCTCCCACCCGACGCAGGCCTTCGACCACACCGTCGCGCCGGCCCACCGGTGGTCGCCCGACCACCTCGCCGCGCTGCTGCGCGAGGCCGGCCTCACCGAGGTGGCCCGCATCACGCGCGAGCCCGAACCCACCGACCGCCGGCAGTTCCAGGAGGTCCACCTGCTCGCCCGCAAGACCGGCACGCCCCGAACCGGCACGCCCTAGAGCAGGCCTCCCGGCCGCGTCCGCAGGACGCCCCGCTGCCACACCTCGGCGACCAGCGGGACGCCCGGCCGGTAGGCCAGGTGGACGTGGCTCGGGGCGTCCAGGAGGGCCAGGTCGGCGCGGGCGCCCTCGCGGACGGTGCCGACGTCCGTGCGGCGCAGGGCCCGCGCGCCGCCCGCCGTGGCCGACCAGACCGCCTCGTCCGGGGTCATGCCCATGTCCCGTACCGCCAGCGCCACGCAGAACGGCACGGAGGACGTGAAGGACGAGCCCGGGTTGCAGTCCGTGGAGAGCGCCACCGTCACGCCCGCGTCCAGCAGGCGGCGGGCGTCCGGCCACTTCGCGCGCGTGGAGAACTCCGCGCCCGGGAGCAGGGTCGCCACCGTGTCGCCCTGGGCCAGCGCGTCCACGTCCGCGTCCGTCAGGTGCGTGCAGTGGTCGGCGCTCGCCGCGTCCAGTTCCACGGCGAGCTGGACGCCGGGGCCGTAGGAGAGCTGGTTGGCGTGGACGCGGGGGTGCAGGCCCTTCGCCTTGCCCGCCGTCAGGATGGCGCGGGCCTGGTCGCCGTCGAAGGCGCCCTGCTCGCAGAAGACGTCGATCCAGCGGGCGTGCGGGGCGCAGGCGTCCAGCATCTCGCCGGTGACCAGTTCCACGTACGCCGCCGGGTCCTCGGCGTGGTCGGGCGGGACGATGTGCGCGCCGAGGAACGTCACCTCGTCCGTGTGCCGGGCCGCGACGCGCAGGGCGCGGGCCTCGTCGTGCGTGGTGAGGCCGTAGCCCGACTTGGTCTCGAAGGTGGTGGTGCCCTGGCGGAGGGCCTCGGCGAGGTAGTGGGTGACGTTCGCCTCCAGCTCCTCGTCGGTGGCGGCGCGGGTCGCGGCGACCGTGGTGCGGATGCCGCCGGCGGAGTAGGCGCGGCCCGACATGCGGGCGTTGAACTCCTGGGTGCGGTCGCCCGCGAAGACGAGGTGGGAGTGGGAGTCGACGAAGCCGGGGAGGGCGGCGCGGCCGTTCGCGTCGTACGTCTCGTCAGCCGCCGGGGCCTTGGCCGCCGGGCCCACCCAGGCGATCTTCTCGCCGTCCAGGACGACGGCGGCGTCCGTCAGCAGGCCGAGGGGGCCGCCGTCGCCCTGCGCGGGGTCGTTGGTGACGAGGCTCGCGATGTTGGTGATGAGGGTGGTGGTCATGGGGTCTCCGGGGTTGGGGGGATGCAGCCCCTGCGGCGTTTGCGGAGCGGGCGTGGGGCGGAGCCCCGGGCTGGGGGCAGGCTCGGGGACGACGTCAGTCCCGTAGTGCCGCGATCGCCTCGGCCAGCGCCGACGGGACGTCGGGGACCAAGGCGTGCGCGCCGTCCCGTACGACCACCCGGCCCCCGGCCACGACATGGCGGACGTCCGCCGCCGTCGCCGCGAAGACCGCCGTCTCGGCGGCCAGGCGGGGTAGGGGGCCCGCCGTGCGGACCGAGTCCAGGGCGATGGTCGTGAGGTCCGCGAGGGCGCCCCGCTCGATGGTGCCCGCCTGCGGCCAGCCCAGTGCCGCGTGCCCCTCGGCGGTGGCCGCCCGCAGCAGGGCCGCCGCCGTCCAGTGGCCCCGCGTGTGCGAGCGGAGCCGTTCGTTCAGCTCCATGGCCCGCGCCTCTTCGAGGAGGTCGATGACGGCGTGGCTGTCGCTGCCCAGGGACAGCGGGCTGCCCTCCTGCTGGAGGCGCAGGGCGGGGCCGATGCCGTCGGCCAGGTCCCGCTCGGTCGTCGGGCACATGCACGTGCCGGTCGTGGTGCGGCCCAGCAGGCCGATGTCCTCGTCCGTGAGGTGCGTGTTGTGGACGCCGGTGGTGCGCGCGCCGAGGACGCCGTGGTCGGCGAGGAGCCGCGTCGGCGTACAGCCGTGCACGGCCTGGCAGGCGTCGTTCTCCGCCGTCTGCTCGGAGAGGTGGACGTGCAGCGGGGCGTCCCGCTCGGCCGCCCACCGCGCGACCGTGCCGAGCTGGCGCGCCGGGACGGCCCGTACGGAGTGGATCGCCGCGCCGATCCGGGCGTGGGCGCGGTCCTTCAGGGCCGAGGCCCGCTCGGCCCAGGCCTCCGTCGTGCCGTCGGAGAAGCGGAGCTGATGGCGGTCGGGGTCCTTGCCGCGGGTCTCGGAGAGCAGTCCCGAGGCCACGTACGCCGTGTCCAGGAGCGTGATCCGCACGCCCGCGTCGGCCGCCGCCTGGATCAGGGCCTCGCCCATGGCGTTGGGGTCGGCGTACGGCGTGCCGCCGGGCGCGTGGTGGAGGTAGTGGAACTCCCCCACCGTCGTGATGCCGGCCAGCGCCATCTCCGCGTACACCGCGCGGGAAAGCGCGTGGTAGGTCTCCGGCGTCAGGCGGTCCGCCACCCCGTACATGACCTCGCGCCACGTCCAGAACGTGCCGGAACCGACCTGGACGGTGCCGCGCAGCGCGCGGTGGAAGGCGTGGGAGTGCGCGTTGGCGAGGCCGGGCAGCGTCAGGCCGCGCAGGACCGTCGCGCCGGGCTCGGGCCGGTCCACGCCCTGGCGGACGGCCGTGATCCGCTCGCCCGTCACCTCCACCGCCACGCCCGGCTCCACATGGGTGCCGAGCCAGGCGTGCTCCAGCCAGTAGGTGTCCGTGCGCTCGGTCGTCACGTGCGGACCAGCCCTTCCAGTACGTCGGCGAGTGCGCTCACCCCGGCCAGGCAGTCGTCCTCGGCGGCGTGCTCGGCCGGGGAGTGCGAGACGCCGGTGGGGTTGCGTACGAACAGCATGGCGGTCGGGACGGCGCCGGACAGGATTCCCGCGTCGTGTCCCGCGCCGGTGCCGAGGACGGGGACCGGCCGGTCGGCCCCGCCGCGCAGGATCCTGCCCAGCTCGTCGCGCAGGGCGTGCTCGAACTCCACCACCGGGGTGAAGGACTCGCGGACGACGTCGAGGTCGATGCCGTGCCGGTCGGCGTACTCCCGGGCGGCCTTCTCGATGGCGGTGACGACCGTGTCGAGGGTCGCCTGGTCGGCGGCGCGCGAGTCCAGCCAGCCGCGTACGAGGGAGGGGATGGCGTTGACGCCGTTCGGCTCGACGGAGATCTTGCCGAACGTGGCCACCGCGCCCGCCAGTTCGGCCTCGCGGCGGGCGGCGAGGACCGTCTCGGCGTACGTGAGCATCGGGTCCCTGCGGTCCACCAGGCGGGTGGTGCCCGCGTGGTTGGCCTCGCCCCGGAAGTCGAAGCGCCAGCGGCCGTGCGGCCAGATGGCGGACGCGATGCCGACGGGGTCGCCGGACAGGTCCAGGGCGCGGCCCTGTTCGACGTGCAGCTCCACGAAGGCGCCGATCCGGGCTAGGCGTTCGGGGTCGGGGCCGATCCCGTACGGGTCGTAGCCCGCCGCCTCCATCGCCTGGGGCAGCGTGATGCCGTCGCCGTCCCGGAGCTTGTGCGCCGCCTCGACGGTGAGCTTTCCCGCGGTGAGCCGCGAACCCACGCAGGCCAGGCCGAAGCGGGCGCCTTCCTCGTCGCCGAAGTTGACGATGGCGAGGGGCTTGGTGAACTGCGTGCCGCGGGCCCGCAGTTCGTCCAGGGCCGCGAAGGCGGAGACGACGCCGAGGGGGCCGTCGAAGGCGCCGCCGTCGGGGACGGAGTCCAGGTGGGAGCCGGTGACGACGGCGTCCCCCTGGCGCGGGTCGCCCAGCCAGGCCCACTGGTTGCCGTTGCGGTCCAGCTCGTACGTCAGCCCGCGGGTGTCCGTCTGGGCCTTGAACCAGGCGCGGCAGTCGGCGTCCGCCGCGCTCCACGCGTAGCGGCGGTAGCCGCCCGAGCCGGCGTCGCGGCCGATGGAACTCAGGTCCCGCCACATTTCCTGGAAGGACACGGGGCTCCGTCCCGGACCCCGCTCCTCCATCGCCGGAGAGGCTGGATTACTCACTCCCCCTCCCGCATGGGAACCCGCACGCCCTTGTCGTCGGCCACGGACTCCGCGATGTCGTACCCGGCGTCCACGTGCCGGATGACGCCCATGCCGGGGTCGTTGGTGAGGACGCGGCGGATCTTCTCGCCGGCGAGCTTCGTGCCGTCGGCGACCGAGACCTGGCCCGCGTGGATGGAGCGGCCCATGCCGACGCCGCCGCCGTGGTGGAGGGAGACCCAGCTGGCGCCCGAGGCGACGTTCACCATGGCGTTCAGGAGCGGCCAGTCGGCGATCGCGTCGGAGCCGTCGAGCATGGCCTCCGTCTCGCGGTACGGGGAGGCGACGGAGCCGCAGTCCAGGTGGTCGCGGCCGATGGCGAGGGGGGCCTGGAGTTCGCCGGAGGCGACCATGTCGTTGAAGCGCTCGCCGGCCTTGTCGCGCTCGCCGTAGCCGAGCCAGCAGATGCGGGCGGGCAGGCCCTGGAAGTGGACGCGCTCGCCGGCCATCTTGATCCAGCGGTGCAGTGACGCGTTCTGCAGGGACTCGTTCTCCGGGAAGAGGTCGAGGATCGCCTTGTCGGTCTTGTGGATGTCGGAGGCCTCGCCCGACAGGGCCGCCCAGCGGAAGGGTCCCCTGCCCTCGCAGAAGAGGGGGCGGATGTAGGCGGGGACGAAGCCGGGGAAGGCGAAGGCCCGCTCGTACCCGGCCAGTTGGGCCTCGCCGCGGATGGAGTTGCCGTAGTCGAAGACCTCGGCGCCCGCGTCCATGAAGCCGACCATGGCCTCGACGTGCCGCGCCATCGACTCGCGGGCCCGCGCCGTGAAGCCGGCCGGGTCCTTCGCCGCGTACGTCTGCATCTCGTCGAAGTCGACGCCGGTCGGCAAGTACGCGAGCGGGTCGTGGGCGGACGTCTGGTCGGTGACGATGTCGATGGGCGCGGACTCGGCGAGCATGCGCGGCAGCAGGTCGGCGGCGTTGCCGAGCAGGCCGATGGAGAGTGGGCGGCGGGCGTCGCGGGCCTCGACGGCGAGCTGGAGGGCGTGCTCCAGGGAGTCGGCCTTCACGTCGAGGTACTTGTGCTCGATGCGGCGCTCGATCGCGCGCGGGTCGCAGTCGACGCAGATGGCGACGCCGTCGTTCATGGTCACGGCGAGGGGCTGGGCGCCGCCCATGCCGCCGAGGCCGGCGGTGAGGGTGATCGTGCCGGCGAGGGTGCCGTTGAACTTCTTCGCCGCGACCGCCGCGAACGTCTCGTAGGTGCCCTGGAGGATGCCCTGCGTGCCGATGTAGATCCAGGAGCCGGCCGTCATCTGGCCGTACATGGTCAGGCCCAGCTGCTCCAGGCGGCGGAACTCCTCCCAGTTCGCCCAGTCGCCGACCAGGTTGGAGTTGGCGATCAGGACGCGCGGGGCCCACTCGTGGGTCTGCATGACGCCTACGGGACGGCCGGACTGGACGAGCATCGTCTCGTCCTGCTTCAGGGTCTTCAGGGTGCGGACCATCGCGTCGAAGGAGCGCCAGTCGCGGGCCGCCTTGCCGGTGCCGCCGTAGACGACGAGCTTGTCCGGGTGCTCGGCGACCTCGGGGTCCAGGTTGTTCTGGAGCATCCGCAGGGCGGCTTCCTGCTGCCATCCCAGGGCGCTCAGTTCCGTGCCGCGCGGTGCCCGTACGGGGCGGGGTCCTGACATGGCGGGGCCTCCTCGGTACCGTGAGTCTGTTATTCACATCCTGGAGTTCTGAATAGAACTAGTCAATAGCGAACGAATGCGCGAGTACGCGCCCTGGGGGCGCCGCTTGGGTGGTTGGCTGGATCGCATGGCCCACGACGCGGACGACCAGCGCAAGGCCCTTCGGGCGGACGAGCGGCAGAGCCGGGCGCTCCGGGCGGACGAGCAGCAGACCCAGGCCCTCCCTGCGCACGAGCAACGGGCCCAGCTCCCTGCGGATGAGGAGCCGACCCGGGTTCTTCACGTGGATGTGGGTGGGGACGCCGGTGTCGGGGCCGCCCGGCGTCGGGAGCGGGCCGTGCGGGCCGCTGTGGTGGACGGGGTCGTCGGGCCGGGCGCCCCCCTCGCGGGGCTGCTCGACATCGCCGGGGTCCGTGCGAGCGCCGCCGCCCTGCGGGCCGCCTTCGCCGCCGTCACCCCGCCCGGCACCCCCGTCCTGCACGCCTTCGCCGTGAAGGCCACCCCGCTCGTGCCGGTCCTGCGGCTGCTGCGCTCGGCGGGGATCGGCGCCGAGGTGGCGAGCCCCGGCGAGCTGGCCCTGGCGCGGGCCGCCGGCGTCGCGCCCGCCGACACGGTCCTGGACTCCCCCGCCAAGACCCCCGCCGAACTGCGCCAGGCCCTCGCCCTCGGCATCGCCGTCAACGCCGACAACCCGCAGGAGCTGGCCCGCCTCGACGCCCTCGTCCGCTCGGCGCCCACCGCCTCCCCCCTCGGGCTGCGGGTCAACCCGCAGATCGGCGGGGGCTCGATCGGCGCCCTGTCGACGGCGACGCCCACCGCCAAGTTCGGCGTCCCGCTGCGCGACCAGGACGCCCGGGAGTGGGTCGTCCGGGCCTTCCTGGAGCGGCCGTGGCTGACCCGGCTGCACGCGCACTCCGGTTCGCAGAGCCTGCCCCTGGAGATGATGGCGCGCGGCGTCGAAGCCACGTACGACCTGGCCGAGGAGATCAACGGACGCGCCGGGCGGCGGCAGATCGACACGATCGACATCGGCGGCGGCCTGCCGGTCGACTTCGGCTCGGACGAGGAGAGCCCCACGTACGCGCAGTACGCGCGCCGCCTCAAGGCGAGGGTGCCGGGGCTGCTCGACGGGCGGTACGGCCTGGTGACCGAGTTCGGCCGCTCGCTGCTCGCCAAGCACGGGACGATCCTCGCCCGCGTCGAGTACACGAAGCGGGCGGGCGGCAGGCGCATCGCGGTGACGCACGCGGGCGTGCAGGTGGCGACCCGGACGGTGTACGCGCCGCAGGCGTGGCCGCTGCGGATCGCCGCCTACGACGCGCAGGGCCGGCCGAGGAGCGGACCGGCCGTGGGCCAGGACATCGCGGGCCCGGCGTGCTTCGCGGGCGACCTGCTCGCGGAGAACCGCCCGCTGCCACTGCTCGAAGCGGGCGACCACGTGGCCGTGCTGGACACGGGCGCCTACTACTTCACGGCGCATTACGGCTACAACAGCCTTGCCAGGCCCGGCATCTACGGTTACTCGGTGCACGGCGACGACGTGCGGTTCGCCGCCGCCCGCGAGCCGCAGACGCTCGACGAGATCGTCGCGGAGGCGGGCGGCGGCGCGGAACGGGACGCGCTGCGCTACCTCTGAACTTCCTTCGGGTTCCTGGGGTCTTGGGGTTCCCGGGGCCTTCGGGTTCCCGGGGCCTTCGGGTTCCCGGGGCCTTCGGGTTCCCGGGGCCTTCGGGTTCCCGGGGCCTTCGGGTTCCCGGGGCCTTCGGCCCCCCTCGGGCCCCATCAGGGTCCTCCGTAGGCGCCGAAGTCCCGTGCCAGGCTCAGAGGTTGCTCAACTCGCGCATGGTGACGTGGCTCACGGGCAGACCCTGACTCCAGAACGTGTTTCGGTCAGACGTGTTCCCGGTCTCGGGGGAGGCTCCCATGACGGCATCCGGCACACCCACCACCGCGCCACCGCCCGCCGAGGACGGCGCGCTGCACCGCGCCATCGGCCCCAAGCTGCTGATCCTCTTCGTGATCGGCGACATCCTCGGCACGGGCATCTACGCCACCACCGGCAAGGTCGCGGGGAAGGTCGGCGGCGCGCTGTGGCTGCCGTTCGCGATCGGATTCGTCGTGGCGATCCTGACGGCCGCCTCGTACGTCGAACTGGTCGGCAAGTACCCGAAGGCGGCCGGCGCCGCGCTCTACACGCAGAAGGCGTTCAAGACGCCGTTCCTCACCTTCATCATCGCCTTCATGGTGATGTGCTCGGGCCTCTCCTCGGCGAGCGCCGCCGCCCGTGCCTTCAGTGGCGACTACCTCGCCGAGCTGACCGGCGACGCGCTGCCCCCGACGCTGATCGCGATCACCTTCATCGTGCTGCTCGCCGCGCTGAACACGCGGGGCGTCTCGGAGTCGGTGAAGACCAACGTGGTCCTGACCCTCGTCGAACTGACCGGCCTCGTGATCATCCTCGGGATCGGCGCGTACGCCGTGCTCACCGGCGACGGCGAGCCCTCCCGGCTGACCGACTTCGAGGCCGGGGGCGGCACCGGGTACGCCCTGATGACGGGGGTGCTCGGCGCGACCGCGCTCGGCTTCTTCGCCTTCGTCGGCTTCGAGGACTCGGTGAACATGGCCGAGGAGACCAAGGACCCGGAGCGCACCTTCCCGCGCGCGATCTTCATCGGCGTGGCGGTCACGGGCACGATCTACGTCCTGGTGGCGCTGGTCTCCTCCCTCCTGGTCGACTACAAGACGCTGGAGGGGTCGAGCGGCCCGCTGCTGGAAGTGGTGAAGGCCGGCGGCGTCGACTTCCCGCACAAACTCTTCGCGCTGATCGCCCTGTTCGCGGTCACCAACTCGGCACTGATCAACATCATGATGGCCTCGCGGCTCTGCTACGGCATGGCCAACGAACGCATCCTGCCGCGCGCCATGGGCCGCGTCCTGTCCAAGCGCCGCACCCCGGTCGTCGGCATCGTCTTCGTCTCGCTGCTCGCGATCGGCCTGGTGTCGACGGGCGAGATCGAGGGGCTCGGCGACACCACCGCGTTCCTGCTGCTGTGCGTGTTCGCGGTGGTCAACGTGTCGGTGCTGGTCCTGCGCCGGGACCGCGTCGACCACCACCACTTCCGCACCCCGACCGCCCTGCCGGTCCTCGGCGCCCTCACGGCGCTGATCCTCGCGAGCCCGCTCGCCGACCGCCCGGCGGAGGTCTACATCCGCGCGGGCGTCCTGCTGGTCATCGGCATCGCCCTGTGGGCCGTCAACAAGGTGGTGCTGAAGGCCCGCGGCGAGGAGTGAGGCTCAGCGCCGCGCACCCGCGGCGGTGCGGCGCCGGGCCCCGCCGGGCGCCGCGTCGCCCGCCGCCGGGCCCGTCATCCGGTAGGCCCGCACCGCCTTGCCCGCGGGGGCGCCCGCGCCTCGCCCGAGCCAGTCGACGCGCACCCACAGGAGGACGTCGCCGTCCTGCTCGCGGCGGCCGAGGAGGGCCGCCTTCGCCCACAGCCCGGCGCCCGCGCCCGCGAGGACGGCGCCGCCGGCCACGGGCAGCAGGAACGCGCTGCCGAGCGCGGCGACGAAGGCGGCCAGGAGCCACCACCGGTGCCCGCGCCGCCAGTTCCGCACGGTCACGGCACGGCTCTGGAGCACGTCGTGCTTCCCGGCGCGGACGGCCTCGCGGGCCAGAGCGTCGTACCGCTTGCCCCGCACGTACGCGACGACGGCGGCCGTCACGAGGAACAGCGCGGCCCCGGCGAGCACGCCGACGCGCCGCCCGGTGAGCCCCTCCGGCAGCGCCCCGGCCCCGGCGGCGACCACCCCGAGCCACCACAGGGGCGCCGCCCCGGCCCGCACGACCACCGGCACCCTCGCCAGCCCATGTCCACCGCGTCCCACGTCGCCTCCCACGCCTCCTGCCGCGCTGCTCCGGCACCGCTTCGGCGCAGCAGGTTAGCGGCGGAATCTGAGGAGAGGGTGAGAGTCCGGCCCCTGGAGGAGGGCTCACTCCACGAACAGGCCCCGCGCCGCCGCCCCCGCGTCGAACTCCTCCAGGCGGGCCTGCGCGTCCGGGAGGCCGTCGCACATGGCCTCCAGGAGGACGCGGCCGAGGAGCATGAGGGCGCACGCCGTGTCGAAGGCCAGGCCGGTGCCGACGGCCGCCGGGAGCAGGAGGTGGGGCAGCGCGGTGTGCCGGGCGCCGGGGCTCGGGGTGGGGTCCGCCCGGGCGGGGGTCAGCGCGAGGGGTGGGGAAAGTGCGGTAGGGCGCTGTAGGCGGTGGTGGGGGTGGGGTGTGGGAGGCCGGGGGCCGGGATGGTGTCGCCGCCCGAGCTGCCACCTGCCTCGCCGCCCGAGCTGCCGCCGGCCCCGCCGCCCGCTTCGCCACCCGAGCTGCCGCCGGCCCCGCCGCCCGAGCCGCCGTCGGCCCCGCCGCCGTCTCCACCGCTTCGGCCACCGCCGCTCTGGCCGCCACCTTGGCCACCGCCACCTTGGGCACCGCCGCCGTGGCGGACGCCGCCGGCCGTGCCGCCGAGGATTCGGCCGCAGAAGTCCTCCACCCGGGAGGAGCCCTTGGCGGCCTCTTCTAGGCGGCGTCGCTTGTCGCCCTGGAGGACGCCGCTGCGGTAGTCGCGGCAGGCGGAGATCACCTTGCGGTGCCACTTCTTGGTGTCGCCGCCGACGGGCGGCGTCCCCTCGGCGTCGGGGAGCGGTGTGGCAGCGCCGGGGTGCTCGCCGCCGGCCTCCGCCTCGGGGGGCGTACGGGTGTGGGGCTCACGCGTGGGTTCCTCGCCGGGCGGCGCCGTGCCGTCCGGCAGCAGCTTCTCGGACGGCTCTTCGGGCTCGGCCGACGGTGTGGTCCGGGACGCCTCGGGAGTGGCGGCCGCCGACACGGACGAGGCGGGGGCCGGAGCGTCGTGCCCGCTGAACGGCGACGACAGCACGCCCGTCCCCGCCGCCACGGCGACACCGCCGGCCATGCAGGCCGCGAGCGTCGCGGCGAGCCCGAAACGCACCGGCCTGCCCCAGCGGCTGGGCCGCGGGCGATCGGCGTCCCGGCTCCGGCGTACGGTCTCGGCCGCGGCGGCCTCATGGGCGGACGTCGCGTACGCGGCCGAGGCCCGGGCGCCCTTCGCGGGGCCGCTCCGGACGGCGCGGAACGCGGCCAGCGCGGCGGCCTCGCCCGGAAGTTCACCGGGCGCGGCGCCACTGCCGCCGGGCGCCGCCGACGGGTCCGTGGCGGCCAACGCGCCGAGCGCCCGGGCCAGCCGGTCGGCCTGGGCACGTGCGTGAGGGTCGACGGCACCGAGGCGCTCACCGCGCAGCAAGCGCTCCGCGGCCTCGCGGTCCAGCCACTTGTCCTGCTCGTCGGCCATCACATGTCCTTCTGCGTCCGCGTACGCGTTTGCGTCACACCGGCGAACGTCCCCGCGCGCTCGCGCGGCTCTCTCTGAGGGGGTACGGCGTCAAGGGCGCTCGCGGGGTCGGCGGGGTCCGCGCCGATCAGTTCGGCGAGCCGTTTCAGACCCCGGTGGGCCGCCGTGCGGACCGCTCCGGGGCGCTTGCCGAGGGTCTGGGCGGCGGTCTTGGCGTCGAGGCCGACGACGACCCTGAGCACCACGGCCTCGGCCTGGTCCTGCGGCAGCTTCGCTATCAGGGCCAGCGCCTCGCCGGTGGCGAGGGACTCCATCGCCTCCCCGGCGGTGTCGGCCTCGCCGGGCCTGCCGGTCAGCTCCGACTCGTCGCCGCCTGTCGCGGGGCGGCGGCCCCGCATGCGTATGTGGTCCAAGGCGCGGTTGCGCGCGATGCGGGCCGCCCAGCCCCGGAACCGGTCGGCGTCGCCGCTGAACCGGTCCAGGTCGCGCGCTATCTGCAACCAGGCCTCGGAGGCGACGTCCTCGGCGTCCGCGTCGGCGACCAACGTGCGTACGTATCCCAGCAGCCGTGGGTGCACGGCGCGGTACACAGTCCGGAACGCGGTCTCGTCCCCGTCCTGCGCCGCAAGCACCGCGGCGGTCAGCTCCGCGTCGTCCCCCAGCACTCTCTCAATCCCGCCCACTCGGAGATCTGCGCCCGGCCGCGGCGCGAAGCAGCACGGTACGGCCTTGTCAGGGCCTAAGTCCATGTTTGTACAACCTGCAACCAGCAGGTGACGGAAAGCGGTGTGACACAAAACGCACGCACGGCGCTGAAGAGAGTACGGACCGCACGCCGGTCCGTGCCGTGCGCCGGCCGAGGCCTCTCCTGTGGGGGGTGGCGGCCTCGGTCGGTCGCTCGCCTCAACCCTCCCGCCGCCGCTGACGGCGCGGTCCCGCACCGGCCCGGGAACAGGTCCGGACCGCCAGTACCGCGCAGGACACCGCGAGCGGCAGTTCGGCGCACGCGGCCATCAGGAGCGCGGACGTGAGGTCGGCGCCCGGAGCGGCCGTCATGGTGTCGAACCAGGCGTCCACCAGCAGCAGCGTCGCGGTGGCCGCCGCCGTGAGGGCGCCGCGTGGATCACCGCGGCGCAGCAGCAGGCCGGTCGCGAGCATCCCGGCCGCCTCCAGGCAGTCCAGGCCGGTCCAGGCCCACGCCCAGCGGGCGGACTCGGCGGTGCCCGGCAGCCAGGTGTGCAGGACGATCAGCCAGGGCACCATGGCGAGCCCGAGTCCGATGAGGCCCCCGGCCTCCGCCCGTGCGGTGCAGCGGTACGCGGGCCGCCCCGCCGCGGTCGATACGCGCGTCATGACGCCTTGTCCCCTTCCCCACCCGTCTTCTCCACCCGTCCCTCGGGCACTCGATCAGCATGTCGACCGGCCGGGCGGCGGGCAGTAACGCGCGGTGCCGATTTGAGGGTGGTGCCCGCACCACCCCCGCCGCCCCCCACGAACCCCGCCGCCCCCACGAAGACGCCCCGTACGGCTGTCTAGACTCGACGTCATGCCCAGCACGCCGCACGCCTCGCCGCGCGCGCGTGCCCTCCCCTGGTCGGCCGAAGTCCGGCGCGACGCCGTGTCGGTCGTCGCCGGCATCCCGGTGCACGCCCTCGGTCTGGCCCTCACCGCGGGCCCCCTCCCACTGGGCCTGACCGTGGCGCCGCTCTCGGTGAGCCTGACCGTCATGCTGCTGATGACCCTGGTCTTCGGGGTGTTGTGCGCCGTCCTGCTGGCCGTCGCCACTCCCCTGCTGACCGGGCTCCAGCGCAGCCGCCTCGGCGCGCTGTCGGCAGTGGACATCGCGCCGGTGCGGTTGCTGTCGGGGAAGGGCCGGCGGGCCGTGTACGGGGCGATCCGGTCGGAGGCGCTGTGGCGGCAGGTGGCCTACCACGTGCTGGCCGGTCCCGCGGTCGCCCTCGGTGCGCTGGCGGCGTTCGCGGCGTGGGCGCTGGGCGGTGCCCTGACCCTCCTGCCCGCGTTCTGCTGGGCCCTTCCCCCGACGAGCCCGCTGAGTCCCGGCGCGCACCCCGCGGCGTTCGCCACCGCCTGGCTGCTCGGCCTGGCCCTGCTGTGCGGCGCGCCGCCGCTGACCCGGTGGGTCGCCCGGGCCGATGTCGCCGCCGCCGTGGCCCTGCTCGGGCCCGGCCGGGCCCGGGAGTTGCAGCGCCGGGTGGACCACCTGGCGGTGAGCCGGGCCGCCCTGCTGGACGCGGCCGACGCGGAGCGCCGCCGCATCGAGCGGGATCTGCACGACGGCGTGCAGCAGCGCCTGGTCTCCCTCGCGATGAAGCTCGGCCTGGCGCGGGCGACCCTGCCCGGGCTGACGCCGCAGGCACAGGAGTTGCTGGCCACGGTGCACGCCGAGGCCAAGGAGACGCTGACGGAGCTGCGCGACCTGGTCCGCGGCCTGCACCCGGCGGTCCTCGACGAGGAGGGCCTGGACGCGGCGCTCTCCGGGATCGCGGCCCGCGCCCCCTTCGCGGTCCGGCTGCGGGTCTCCGCCGAGGGCCGCGCCGCGCCGGCCGTCGAGGCGGTGGCGTACTTCGTGGTCTCGGAGGCCCTGACCAACATCGCCAAGCACGCCCGTGCCACCCGGGCGGAGATCCGTCTGGAGCGCGTCGCCGAGCGGCTGCGGGTGACCGTGACCGACGACGGGGTGGGCGGCGCCGACCCCGTCGGCGGCACCGGCCTGGCCGGGCTCGCGAACCGCGTCTCCTCGGTCGACGGAACCCTTGCTGTCCACAGCCCCCTCGGCGGGGGCACCGAAATCACCGTGGAGTTACCGTGCGCGCTGTGATCGCCGAGGATTCCGTCCTGCTGCGGGCCGGGGTGGTGCAACTGCTGCGGGCCGCCGGGATGGAGGTGGTGGCCGAGGTGGGCGACGCCGAGAGCCTGCTCGCGTACCTCGCCGAGCGGTCCGGGCACGGCGAGCGGTCCGGGCACTCCGAGCGGTCCGGGCACGGCGAGCGGTCCGACGGACCCGGGCCGTCGGTGGACCTGGTCATCACCGACGTCCGGATGCCGCCCTCGCACACCGACGAGGGCATGCGCGCGGCCTTGACGATTCGTCAGAAGTGGCCGCACATCGCCGTGTTGCTGCTGTCGCAGTACGTCGAAGAACGCCACGCGGCGAAACTGCTGTCCGGCAACACCCGCGGCGTGGGCTACCTCCTCAAGGACCGGGTCGCGGACGTCACGGAGTTCATCGAGGCCGTCCAGCGGGTCGCGGCCGGCGGCGCCGCGCTGGATCCGGAGGTGGTCGCGCAGCTCCTCGTGCGCCGGGAGAGCGATCCGCTGGAACGGCTCACCCCGCGTGAGCGCGAGGTGCTCGCGCTGATGGCCGAGGGCCGCTCCAACGCGGGGATCGGCCAGGCGCTCGTGGTGGGCGAGAGCGCGGTCGCCAAGCACATCAACAACATCTTCGCCAAGCTCGACCTGCCGCCCGCCGACCTGGGCCACCGGCGGGTCCTCGCCGTACTGCGGTTCCTCGGAGTGCCCGGATGACGCCCCGCGCCACTTGGACCGCCCTCGCCGCGGTCACGGCCGTGGCACTGCTGGTGCCGGGCGCCGTGTACGGATGGGGGTGGCTGGGCCGCGCCGGGCTCGAGGACGACATACGGCTGCGGCATCCGGTCACGTCCATACGCCTCGACGTCCCCGACGCCTCGGTACGGGTGCGGCCGGGGCCGGGCGGGCAGGTGCGGGTCAGATCGGAGCTGACCTGGACCCTGCACGAGCCGCGGGTGGAGAAGTCCTGGCAGGGCGACCGCCTGACGATCCGGGTCACCCGGCCCGGCCCACGGCTGGACGGCCTGGCCCCGGACGTCTCCCTCGACCTGGAGATCCCAGCCAGGGCCTCGGTGGACGCCCGGGTCGGCTCCGGATCGCTCGACGTCGCCCACATCCGGGGCGACCTCGACCTGGCCGGCGCCTCCGGGGCGCTGCGCGTGACGGACACCGTCGGCGCGCTGCGGCTGCGCACCACGTCCGGGGAGATCCGGGCCGACGCGCTCTCCTCCCCGACCGTCCGGGCCCGCTCCGACTCCGGCTCGACGCGCCTGGAGTTCGGCTCGGCGCCGCGCCGGGTCCACGCGGAAACCGCCTCCGGCGCCCTGTCCATCACCGTGCCGCCGAACAGCCGCTACCGGGTCGAGCCGGGCGCGCCTACGAGCGGGCTGCGCGCCGCGGAAGGCCTCTCGGACCCCGGAGCCGACCGGAAGATCACGGTCGGGCTCGGCAGCGGGTCGGCGACCATCGGCTACTGACGCGACTGCCGTACGCCGACACGGCACCGTCCGCCTCCACGGCCGCCGTCCGCCTCTGCGTCAAGGGTGACGCCGTCCCGGCCCAACTGCCGCCACGGCCGCCGTGACCGGTCACCC
The DNA here is from genome assembly GCF_040629635.1 of Streptomyces sp. NPDC005898. Classification (NCBI taxonomy): domain Bacteria; kingdom Bacillati; phylum Actinomycetota; class Actinomycetes; order Kitasatosporales; family Streptomycetaceae; genus Streptomyces; species Streptomyces sp. NPDC005898. Next base: position 75,961 of record NZ_JBEXWC010000025.1, read on the forward strand.
CTGCGCGGCGCCCTGGCCCTGGCTTCGGCTCTTGCCTCGGCCTGCGCTCAGCCCTGCCCCCGGCCTTGGCCCTTGCCGTGGCCGCCGCCTTGGTCCTGCCCGTGACCTGTGCCCTTGCCCTGGCCGCCGCCGTGGCCCTGCCCCCGGCCCGCGCCCTTGCCGCCCTGACCCTGACCCTTATTGCCCTTGCTCGGTCCCTTGCCTTGGCCGTTGCTGTTGCCGTGGCCGTTGCCCTTGCCTTGGCCCTTTCCCTGGCTCTGGCCCTGGCCTCGCCCATGGCCGTTGCCCTCGCCCCGGCCGTTGCCCTGGCCCTTCCCCTGGCCTTGGCCCTGTCCTCGGCCCTGCCCCGCGCCCTCGCCCTTGCCCTCGCCCTTGTCGTTCTTGGGCTTCGGCTCCGGCGGTCCGGGGGGTGGGCCCTGGTTCGGGGGCGCAGTTGGGGGTGCGGTCGGTGACGATGTCGGCTTTCGGGGGTTTTTACGTGCCGGCGGGGACGTCGGTGCTGTGTGCCCAGGTGCGCCCTCCGGGGCGGACTGCGTTCCCGGGGTCGACGGTGATGTCGACGCGGGGCGCGGGTGGTTGCTCGGGGGCGGGTCGGCGGACATCGTGCCCGCGGCCGCCAGCGCGACTCCGCCCAGGAGGCCACCGGCGAGGACCATGCCCCCGGCCGCCCGCAGGGAGAACCGCCCGCGGCGCCGCTCGCGCGGGCGCCAGTCGTCGCGGCGCCGGGTCCGCGCCCGGTGCGCGCCCGCGTCCCGTGCCGCGCGGAACGCCGCGACCGCCTCGCGCTGCGCGGCCGCGTCCACCTCCGCGCCGGCGTCGGCCCGCACGGCCTCGGCGAGCCGCGCGAGGAGGGTTTCGGGGTCGGCGGGGTGGCCGGGCCCGCCCCCGGACCCCCGGGGCCTGTTCGCGTTCATGTCGACTCCCCCAGCGTGCCGGGACCGTCATCCGCCGTGCCGTCGAGCCCGAGCCGCTCGGCCAGCTTCCGCAAGCCCCGGTGCGCGGCCGTCCGTACCGCCCCGGGGCGCTTGCCGAGGACGCGCGCGGCGGCCGGGCCGTCGAGGCCGACGACCACCCGCAGCAGCACCGCCTCCGCCTGCTCGCGCGGCAGCGATGCGACCAGGGCGAGCACCCGCTCGGTCGAGACGGCCTCCAGGGCCGCCGCCGAGGTGTTGTGCGGTCCGGGCAGGTCGAGCAGGTCCTGCTCCTGGCCGCCGGCGCGCGGCCGCACCTTCTGGCGGCGCAGGTGGTCCAGGGCCCGGTGCCGCGCGATGGTCGCGGTCCAGCCCCGGAAGCCCGCCCCGTCCCCCCGGAACCGTCCGAGGTCCCTGGCGATCTCCAGCCAGGCCTCGGCGGCGACGTCCTCGGCTGCCTCGCCGTCGGTGCCCACCAGGCCGCGCAGATAACCGACGAGACCCGGCTGCACCATCCGGTACGCCACCGCGAAGGCGGCCTCGTCGCCTCCCTGGGCCGCCTCGACGGCCCTGCCGAGCTCCTCGTCGCGCGCCCGCGCGCGACGGGTCTCCCCACCCTGGCCCAACGTTCTCCCATCCGGCCGAACGCGGCACGCCCACCGTGCCCATGCCCCCACGCACACCAGCGTCGCCGGGCGCGGTTGTGTCACAGACGGAGAGCGTACGGCCACCGGCCCCGGGGGCGCACGGGGGGCCGGGGCTCCGGTGCGCTCAGACCTCGAAGAGCCCGCCGCCCGAGCCGCCGGGGCGGATCCGCGCGATGTCGAGCGTCTGCGCCGGGGCCGGGGCGACGGCGGCCACCGGCTCGTCGTAGTCGGACATCCGCATGCTCATGGTCCGGGCCCCGCCGGAGAACACGCCGCCGCTCTGGGCGGCCTCGACGCCGAGGATGTACGGCTTGCCGGACGCGGCCACGTACACCTTCGTCCGTTGGCCGTCCTTCGTCTCGACGAGCGGGGTGACCGCCTCGCCGTAGTGCCGGATCACGGGTCCCGCGGTGATGACCCCGTCCAGGTCGGGGGTGCCGATCTTCTCGGTGATCTTGTCGAGGTCGCAGCCGGCCATCGGCCCGGCCGAGCCGCCCGCACCTGCACCCGCACCCGCACCCGCACCCGCCGGGATCTTCAGGTACTTGCCGCGGGCCAGTGCCGTCCGCTCGCGGACCCGCTCCGCCGTCCGCGGGCCGCGCCGGACGCCCATCTCCACGATCGCGTCGAGCGCGGCGTCGGTGAAGCGTATGTACGTCGCGCCACCCGCGACCACGATGAGGTCGCCCCGCTGCGTCGGGCCGGCGTCGAAGGCACCCGTGCAATTGTTCCGCCGGTCCATGTGCAGCGAGACCTTCTGGTGGCCCTTGGCGGTCTCCATGTCGACGCCGACGCGTACGGTGTCGGCCGTCTTGAGCAGACGCATGCCCTCCAGGGCCAGTTCCCTGCCGCGCGCCTCGTCGCGGGACGTCGGCCGGGTGTCGTCCTCGGCCGTGGCACCGGCGCGGTCCACCTCTTCTAGCCTGCCGCCGGAGTACGTCACCGGGCCGCCCGAGCCGCAGGACGCCAGCGTGCCGACCGCCGCGCCCATCGCCAGGGTGAGCGCGGACGCCCGTATCCACCGGCCGCGTGTTCCCGCCCGGCCGTTCACCCGACGTGCCACCTTTTCCCCCACCCGAGTCACCCGAGCTCCCGCCCGCTCCAGACCACTTCGCGCCCCGCGCCGTCGCGCCGGCACGCCGTTCTTACTGTCACACGGGCCTGCGCGGCCGCGCGTTGCGGTGTCACACCCACGGCGTGCGGGATAGATCACGCGTAAAAAATCTTCCGTCGGCACAACCCTTTGCCCGCCACACAAGTCCTACGAACTCGCTTGCTTATCTGAAACTCGCTAAGGGGTGGGGCACTTGAGCCCGCGCAAACCGCGTGAAAAGGCGCGTACCACGCATGCGTACAGGCCGCTGAGTCTCCGGCGCAGGGCGTGGCTGACGATCGGGGCCGTCGTGCTGGGAGGCGCGGGGGCGGTGACGTATGCGATGGCCGACCCGAGCGGGGACCGTGCCGGGGCCGATCCGCGTGCCGCGCGGGCGGCGAGCGTGCGCGACCTGGAGCTCAAGGGCGACGACGGCGCCGAACGGGGGCTGCCGCGCACGTCGACCGAGCAGTTCTCGCTGCTCGGCGTCTCGTGGCGCGGGGCCGCCGAGGAGCTGACGGGCACCGCGCGGGTCCGCACGCGCGCCCTGGCCACCGGCCGGTGGAGCGACTGGCGGACCCTGCGTTTGGAGCCGGGCCCCTCGAAGGCGGCGGAGGCGGGCACGCGCGCCGCCTCCGCGCCGCTGTGGGTGGGTCCCTCGGACGGCGTGGAGGTCCGCGTCCTGGCGGCCGGCGGCACGTCGGGCGCGGCGCTGCCCGACGGGCTCGCCGTCGCCCTCGTGGACCCCGGCGTGCCGGGCGCGGAGGCGCGCAGCGCCTCGCTCGACGGCGGCCCGAACGCCCGCCCGAACTCCCGCCCAGGCACCGCCGCCGCCGGTACGGCGATGGCCCCCGCCGCCGACGCCGCCCACGCCGCCGACGCGGAGAAGCCGGGCGACGCGGAGACGCCCGCCGACGGCGGGCAGCCCGGCGACGACCAGAAGCCCACTGACGGTAAGAAGTCCACTGACGGCGTGAAGCCGGGCGACGACCAGAAGCCCGCCGCCGGCGAGCAGCCCGGTACCGCCCAAAAGCCCGCCGCCGGCGAGCAGCCCCGCGCCCAGGCCCCCCGCGTCACCTCGGCCCGCCCGGCCCCGCCGGCGTCCACCGTGACCCGGCCCCCGGTCATCGCCCGCGCCGCCTGGGGCGCCGACGAGAAGCTGGTCCAGGAACCGCCGCGCTACCTCGACGAGGTCAAGGCGGCCTTCGTGCACCAGGCGATCGACACCAACGACTACAGCTGCGCCCAGTCCCCCGCCCTCGTCCGCGCCCTGATGACGTACCAGGTGAAGACGGAGGGCAGGAGCGACCTCGGCCCCAACTTCCTCGTGGACAAGTGTGGCCGCGTCTTCGAGGGCCGCGGCGGCGGTGTCGACGTACCCGTGCGCGGCGCGCACACCACCGGCTTCGACGACGAGTCGGTGGGCATCGCCGTCCTCGGCGACTTCCGGGGCGGGGGCCGGACCGGGGCCGCGGGCAGGCCGACCCGCGCCGCCCGCGAGTCGGTGGCCCGCGTGGCGGCCTGGAAGCTCGGCCAGTACGGCGCGGGCCCGACCGGCAAGGCCACGCTGACCGCCACCGCCGACACGGGCGGGTGGAAGAAGGGCGAGCAGGCCTCAATCGCCGCGATCTCCGGCCCCCGTGACGCCGTCGCGCCCGAGGCCCCCGGCGGGACCCTCGACGCCGAGCTGGGCGAGATCCGCCGCTACGCGGGCAGCCCGGGCGTGAACTCCGCCGTCCCGACCGGGGACTACAACCGCGACGGCATCGCCGACCTGGTCGCGGGCACCCCGAAGGCGTCGGGCAACCGGGGGCGCCTCACCGTCGTGCCCGGTGGCCTCGGCGGGCCGGTGGCCGGGTCGAAGATCTCCCTGACGCAGACGAGCACCGGCGTCCCCGGCGTCTCCGAGGCCGGCGACGAGTGGGCGGCCGCCACCGCGTGGGGCGACCTGAACGCCGACGGGTACGCGGACCTCGTCATCGGCGCGCCCGGCGAGGACGACGGTTCGGGCCACACCGACCGCGGCGCGGTCACCATGCTGTACGGCCCGTCCTTCACCTCCGGCACGGACATGCAGCTGTCGGACGACTTCGACTACACCAAGGCCAGGTTCGGCTCGGCGGTCGCGTCCGGCGACTTCAACGCCGACGGCAAGGCGGACGTCTTCGCGGCGGCGACGGGCACGGGCGGCTCCTGGGCCGCGCGGATCGACGCGGAGCGCGCGTCGGGCGGCAGCCTCACCTCGGGCGACACCGCGATAGCGGAGCCGGACGCCGCGTCCGGCGACTTCAACCGCGACGGCTACGCGGACGTCGCGCTCACCTACCGCGACCAGGCCGGCAAGGCCAAGGTCGCCTGGTTCCGGGGCGGCCGCTCCGGGCTGAGCCGGGTCGGTGTCCTGTCCGTGCCGGGCGGCCACTCGGTCGCCGTGGGCGACGTCGACGGCAACGGCTACGACGACCTCGTCGTCGGCCAGCCCTACACCGCCGAGTCGGGCGCGCACGCGGGCGGTCAGGTGACGGTGGTGCCCGGCACCTCGACGGGCTTCACCACGACGGGCCTGCGGACGGTCCACCAGGCGACGGACGGCGTGATCGGCGCCGCCGAGGCGGGTGACGCGATGGGCTGGTCGGTCGCGGCGGGCGACTACGACGCCGACGGCTACGCGGACGTCCTGACCGGCGCCCCCGGCGAGGACATCACCCGCGAGGGCACCAGCCGCAAGGACGCGGGCACGTCCCTGCTCCTGAACGGCTCCTCGTCCGGCCTCACCGGCGCGGGCGCGAAGGCCTTCTCGCAGGACGAGCCCGACGTGCCCGGCTCCACGGAAAGCGGCGACCGCCTCGGCTCCTCGGTGACGCTCGCGGACCTGTCCGGCTCCGGCCGCGCGGACCTGGCGATCGGCGTCGACGGCGAGGACGCGGGCGACGGCACGATCCTCCAGCTGGACAGCGGCCCTTCGGGCGTGCCGGGCTCCAGCGGCGTCTACTACGGGCGTACGACGCTGGGGACCCCGGCGGGCGCCCGCCTCGGCCAGACGCTGACGCCGTAACGGCTCTGACGTGCCGCCTCCCCGTACGCCGGGGGGGGGCGGCACGTCAGGTGTCGCTGGGCACCCGGCAGCCCGCGGGCTGCGGCTTGTTCTTCGGCCAGCCGATGCCGACGAACCGCAGGTCCTTGATGCGCGGGTCCAGTTCGACCACGGCCACCGGCTTGTCGTAGGCGTTGCCCGCGTTGGTCAGACAGATCCAGCCACTGGTGCCCCGGACCCGGTTGACCGCCTCAAGGCGCTGCCACATCGCGGAGACCCGCTTCAGGGGCGGTATCGGCCCCTCGGCCTGGGCGTTGGCGAGCAGCACGGCCTGGGCGACGGTGCGCACGCCGTCGTACACCAGCATCGCGCGGGAGTCCTTCAGGCGGACCTCCCCGATGTCCCCCGCGGTGCCCTTCCTGATCAGTGCTTTCAGCTCGTTCAGTTCCTGTTGCGGCTCGGTGAGGTGGGCCGGCCGCCCCTTGGCGCCCTTCTTGCCGAGCTCGCGGTCCCAGGCGTCGGGGTGGCCCGGAGCCGCGTACTGCACCGTGACGAGGGGCTCCTTCCCGCCGCCGCGCAGGCTCTCCCAGTCGTCGGGCCGCATGTAGCGGTTGAGGGTGGCCGCGCCCGAACCGCTGATGACCGTGTACTTCTTCCCGCTGCACTGCGTGTCGGCCAGCTTCAGGGCGAAGAGCCGCAGATGGACGGGGCGGCCCGCGAAGTAGACGTAGCGCGCGGTGGACTGGCAGATGTTCTGGGCGATGAGCGTGAAGTCGTTGCCCGTGTCCCCCGGCTCGGTGATCGAGGGGGACTCGAAGGGCTGCTCCTTGGGGCCGGGCGGCCCCTTCTCGTCGCGGCTGAAGGCCTTGGCGAGCGAGTCGTTGTAGATGTCGTGCGGCCGCTTGTCCCTGACCAGGACGGTCTGCTCGTCCGTCAGCTCGCCGTGGAAGCCGGCCAGCGCGTCCGCCTGCTGGCGGTTGGTCGGGATGATGCGGGCGAGGCCGGGATAAGGGGGCGTGGCGTCGCCGCCCTCGGGGTTGGCGAGTTCGTCGGCGCTGACGCGGGAGGCGAGGACGGGGATGTGCAGGTCCTTGGTGAGGCGCGCGATGGCCTTCCGCGTGGCATCCAGGCTGAGGTTGAAGCCCGTGACGGCGCGGAGATTGTGGCGCTTGTCGCGGGACATGAGCGCCAACTGGTCGACGACGGCGGCTTGTTGCCGGTAGGCGTCGCCGGGGTTGGCGAGGACCAGGCGCAGCAGCGGTGTGTTCTCCTCGCGGTTCGCGCGGTACTGGGCGAGGTAGGCGCCCTGGACCTCGCTGAGCAGTTGCTCGCGCTCGGCGGGCAGGTCGGGCTGGAGGGGCAGCATCAGCGCGACGGTGACGTGCGGCTTGTCGCCGACGAACTTCTCGTTCTCGCGGGCGATGGCGCGGGCGACCCCGGCGAGCTGCGGGGTGCCGAAGTCGTAGCCGCTGCCGTTGACGCCTATGCACTCGCCCTCGCTCTCGACCACGCCGGCGGCGCAGTCCTTCGGCTCGGACTCCCAGGGGCGCGGCGCGAAGAGGACGACGAGCGCGAGGACGACCACGACGCCGGTCACGGTGAGCAGCGCACGCCGCAGCGTCGCCCAGAACGTGTTGTACAGCCAGTCCACGAACCCTCTCAACGCCGCCGCCTCTCCGTGTCGCCGGTCACGGGCTCAGCCGAACCCGATGTGTTCCGTGCATCTGCACCGCTTCAGCGGCTGCCGGTCATCCGCGCGGTCGCCCCAGTCCCGGGCCATGTGGACGAGGAGGGCGGCGCCGTCGGCCGCCCTGGCCGCGTCGGGCCCCTCGGGGCCCTGGTCGCGCACCGCCTCGTCGGCGACCCGCGCCAGTTCCTCGCTCAGCTCCCGCAGGGGGCCGCGCAGGGCGCCGGGCACCGTCTCGTCGAGCGGCCGGGTCCGCTCCTCGCTGAGCCAGGCCGCGTGCAGCAGCCGGTCCACCTTGCGGCGCCGGCTGTCGCCGCGCACCTGCGTCTCGCCGAGCGCGTGGGCGAGCCGGTCGTCGGGCGCCCCGATGAGCGGCGCGTCGGCGATGGCGAGCAATTCCTCGCACCACTCGCGGGTGGGGCGCGCCGGGAAGGTGTCGGTGAGGTAGCGCGTGACGAGGTGCGCGCCGTCGGAGGCGAGGAGGTGGTGCATGCGGTGCGCGGCGGCGGTCACGAACAGGTCGTCGGGGTGGTGGTCGCCGAGGTCGCGGTAGTGCCCCTGCAACAGCGCGTGGTCGGTGTGCCAGGCGGCGCCCGCGGCGCGCATCCGGTGGAGCCTGCGCATCAGCAGGCGGCGCAGCCCGAGGTCGCCGATGAAGTGGCGGGGGCAGTGCGGCCAGCCGCTGTCCTCCAGGAGTTCGGCGATGCGGTAGGCGGACAGTCGCTCGTCGCGGTCGTCCTGCACCGCCCGCATCAGGGTCTGGGCGCACTCCGCGTCGTGCGCGATCGAGAGGTGGCTGAGCAGATCGAGCCAGTGGCCCCGGTACTCGGGGGGCAGTTCCTCGGGGTACTGCCGGACGACGAGTTCTTCGAGGAGTACGTCGGCCACCGGCCGGTCGGCGACCGGGCGGCCTTCGTCGTCCTCGGCGGCGGGCACCCGGGCGTCCAGCAGCGCCCAGTCGGTGTACGTGACCGGGTCGTCGAACGTCAGCGACGCGGTGGCCTGTCCGAGCCGGGTGACGAACAGCGGGCGGCCCGCGCTCAGCCGGTGGACGCCGCTGTCGATCCGCAGCCGGGCGGTGTTGGCCACGCCCTCCTGGCGGGTGCGCAGCCGGCCGGTCTCGGCCTTCTGCTGCTCGCGGGTGAGCCGGGGCATGCGGATGAGCAGCACACCGCGCCACAGCGGCGCGTGGTCCGGCACGCCCGCCACCGGGCGGTCCCAGACGGGCAGCCCGCCGAGGGCCGGGTCCCACACGGCCGGGGCGGCCGGGGTGGTGCCCGCGTGCCGCAGGAAGCGGCCGCCGTCCTCGCGGCGCGCGGTGGCGAAGATCATCAGCCGGTCGTGGCGCCCGAGTTCGCGGTCCTCCAGGGTCGGCTTCACCAGCTTCCTGCCGAGCGGGTTGTCCGCGTGGTCGAGCAGCAGGGCGGGCCGCCCGACGCGGGAGAGCCTGCCGTGCACCGAGCGGTAGGCGGCGTCGACGTCCTGCCGCAGGGCCCTCAGCAGAAAGCTTTCGGCGACGCGGCGTGCCTCGGCGCCCTGCTGGAAGTCGGCGGCGAGCCCCCGCAGCCCGGCACGGGGCTGGCCGCCGGCCCCGGGGTAGTCGCCGTAGGTCTCGGAGAGGGCCGCGCGCCCCTCGGCCGAGGTCCGCGCGAACAGCGCCTCGATCAGGGCGTTGACGAAGGGCCCGACGAGCGGATCGCTGATCAGCCCGGCGAGGTGGCCCAGGTAGTTCTGTGCCGCCCCTCTGAGCACGCCGCGCCAGAAGGAGCGCGGCGGCAGGAGTTCGTCGAAGCGGCGCACCTCGTCCACCAGCGTGGCGGCGCCGGCCAGGCCGTCGCTGCCGGCGGCCGCGGTGAGCCCGGCGTACAGCCGCGGCACGGGTATCGCGCCGCCGTCGCCGTCCCAGTCGCCGTACTGGAGGGCGATGGCGCGCAGCACCTCGGTCACCTCGGAGCGGCTGCCGGGCCGTTGTTCGGCCAGTTCGCGGCATTCGGTGCGGGCGCAGTCGACGTACGCGGTGGGCACGCGCGGCCCGAAGTGCCGCCGTACGCACCGCAGGAACCGGCCCTTGCCCATGCCGGGGCCTCCGACGAGCAGGACCACCGGCAGATCGGGGCCGAAAAGCGCTTCTTTTCTGCGCCCGGTCGCACTCTTCCCGAGCAGCCGGGCGACCGGACCGCCGTCGGCCAGCAGCTCGTCGAATCCGAGTTCGTCAGGCACGGGCCTCTCCATGACCGGGAAGATCAGGCCGTCGTTCGGCGGCTCGTCAGGTTAGCCAAGAGCACCCGGACTCCGGGAGGGTTTTCGAATGCCGGTGCAATTCGGCCGGATCACGCCGTCGCGACCCCCCGGGACGCCGCTCCCAAGGCGTGCGAGCCCAGGGCGGGGACGCTCGACCGGACGTGCCGGCGGACGCGGGAGCGTGTGGCCGTGACCGTGCCGCGGGCGGGTGGGCGGCGGGCCGTCAGCCCGTGCCGCGCGCCTTGCGGGAGACGACCGCCCGCAGCACCCTGCGCCCCTCCTGCGACACGTCCAGGGCCTGGCGCAGCCCGCCGGGGCCCGGGTCCTTGGTGGAGAGCAGCTCCAGGATGCGGATCTGGCGGCGGAGTTCGGCGGCGACCAGGGGGGACATGCCGTCTGTGCGGCCCTCGCGGCGCGCGGACACCGGGCGCGCGCCGCCCCACGGCGCGGCGTCCAGGAGGCGGTGCACCTGGAGGGCCGCGACGGAACAGCCGTCGGCCCACTCCCGCACCGCCGCTCCGGTGGGCGCCGCGGGGGCGGCGTCGAGCATGCGCCGGGCGAGCGCGGCGGCCTCACCGGACGCCCCCGGGGTGTCCTTGGCGGTGGCGAGCGCCGCGCGTGCCCCGGCCAGTGGCGTGTGCCAGTCCTCGCCCTCCGCGAGCCGCGCCCACAGGGGCCGCAGCAGGTCGTCCCCGCCGCCGAGCACCGGCACGCAGCGGTCGAGGCAGGCGAGCCCGCTCGCCGCGAGGCCCCGCTCGTCGGCCTGCGCGATCAGCTCCACCAGGCTCATGCTGTACGTCTCCCGTTCCAGGACCCTGCGCTTCACCCTTACTGCGTGCGCTGCCCCGGGAACGTCACTGCCGTCACTGCGGCACGACACCGAGCCGGTCGAGGAGACGGAAGAAGAGCTGCTCGGCCGAGGGGTCGGCGTCGGCGTTCAGCACGTCGAGCAGCGGTGCCTCCCGCGCCGTCCGGCCCGACTCCGCCGCCCAGGCGACCGCGCGCCCGGCGGCGTCGCGCGGCTCCAGGAAGTAGTCCTCGACGGTCAGCCCGCTGTCGCCGAGGTAGGCGGCCATCGCGCGCCGCGCCAGGCAGGTCGTCCACGCCCCGCTCTCGGGCGCCGCCGCCTCGACGATCACGCAGTCGCTGTCCAGCACGTATCCGAAGAGGGCGGGCGCGCCCGTCTCCAGGGCCAGCGTGTTCATGTTCCCGATGTCGCGCGCATCGTCGCCGCCCTTGTCCGGCACCTCCCACACCTGCCAGCCGTCGGCCCGCCGGTCGAGGAGGGCGAGGTCGTCCCGTACGCCCGCGAGCGCCGCGCACCGCGCGAGCGGCTGCTCGCTCCTGCCCACGACGTAGTACCCCCAGTAGCCCATGCCACGTCCCCCCGCTGTGCTCCGTACCCGTGTGCCTGGCGTTCTGCCCGCCCGAAAGGCGGGGAAATCACGGTGTGCCGGGGGGCTCCGGCGCCGGCCCGGGCAGGGTCGGACCCGGCTCGGCCGGGGGCGGGCCCAGCGTGGCCTTGCGGTCCTGCATGCCCGTGAGGCGCAGGACGAAGACGATGGCGAGCACGGCGGCCGCGAGGTCCAGGCCGTCGGCGACCATCATCTTGCCGACGGCCGACTTGAGCTCCGCGTTCTCCTCGGCGAGCTCGTACGACCGGGACGCCCACCGTCCGACGAGCAGGCTCGCGATCCACAGCGTCCACCAGGCGTTGACGACCGGGTGCGGGCCGCGGTCGGCGGACGGGTCGAGGGGGAGCGTGCGGTCGGGCGCCACGGAGCGGGGGCCGCTCGCGTCCCAGATGTCCAGGGCGATCCGGCGCGGGAACCAGAGGCTGACGACCGGCACGAACCAGCCCCACACCGTCCAGCCGCGCGTCTTGCGGTGGATGTGCGGCGCGAACACCTCGGCGTTGACCCGGACCCGGTGGAACCAGACGAGGAAGACCACGCAGGTCACGACCATCAGGGCGACCTGCGCCAGGCCCGCGTCGCCGTACAGCGTGTCGGCGTGGTCCGCCTCCCGCTGGATGTCGGCGCCCCAGTCCCCGGTGATCAGGTCGTCCAGCACGTCGAGCATGACCGTGCCCGTCCACAGCGCGTACAGGTCGGCGGCGGCGATCAGGCCGAGCAGCACGGCGACCGCCCGGCCGAGCGCGACCGGCGAGCGCAGCCGGGCGGAGTGCCTGACCGGGGCGGCGGGCGGCGGCGGCGCGCCCGCGGCGGCCGCCTGGACGCAGATCTCGCACAGGCCCCGCGCGTTCTGCGCGGTACGGAGTTGGCATGACGTGCACAGCATCGCTGGGCGACCCCCCACGGGTTCCTGGTCGTACGAGGAGCCGCCCGCGTCCCTCCCCAGGGCGCGAGGGGCGGCTACCGGACGGTATCAGCGAGCCTGACGAAATCCGGCCACGGGAGCGACGGCTTCCGCGGGTCCCACAGCTTCTGGACGGTCGCCCGCAGGGGCAGGCGGATGCCCTCGGCGACCTGCTCCTGGGTCTGCGACCGGGCGAGGTCGCACCAGACCGCGAACGAGGCGCCGAGGATCCGGTCGTCGTACCGCGCGTCCACCGGCCGGGTGCCGCGGAGCACGAGCGGGGTCCAGCTCTCGTAGATCCGCTGCCCGGTGGGGTAGCGGAAGTCGTTGGGCTCGCCGAGGACGTAGTAGAGGTACTCGTCGTTGTAGTTGACGAGTCTGCGGCCGGCCTTCAGGTACTCCACGGGCTCGCGGGCGCCGATCTCCTTGCCCGTCCAGTAGGCGACCTCCAGGTCGTCGGGGGCCCGTGCCCGCCCGCCGGGGAAGAACCCGTCGTTCCACGCCCTGAGCTTCTTCTCGTACGCGCGTACGGTCTCGGCGCGGTCGTTGAGCCAGTCCGTCGCCAGGTCCCGCACCCGGCCGCCCGGCCCGTACCGCTCGCGGGCGGCGGCGGCGAGGCGGGGGTAGGAGGCCTCCGGGTCCTTGGCCGTGAGGGCGAGGTACTCGTCCGCGCCGAGGTGCCAGTGGTCGCCGGGGAAGAGCTGCGCGAACTCCTTCAGGAGGTCGTCGACGATCCTCGCCGCCCCCGGTTCGGAGATGTCGACGGCGCCGCGCGTGGCCTTGCCCCGGGCGTCGCGGAGCTGGAGCGAGGGGTGCTTGTCGATGACCGCGCCGAGGTGGCCCGGGGAGTCGATCTCCGGCACGACGGTGATGTGGCGGCTCGCGGCCAGCTTCAGGATGCGGCGCACCTGCGCCTTGGTGAGGTGGTCGGGCGAGACGATCTCGGGGTGTGAGTCCGACTCGACGCGGAAGGCCTGGTCGTCGGAGAAGTGCAGGCCCAGCTCGTTGTACTTCAGGTCGCCCAGCTCGCGGATCCTGTCCTCTATCCACGCGGCGTCGAAGTGCTTGCGGGCGATGTCCAGCATGAAGCCGCGGCGCGGTTTGGCGGGCCGGTCCCGTATGACGCCTTCGGGGGCGGTCCTGTCCCCCTTCACCTCCTGCTTGAGGGTGCGGGTGCCGTAGAAGACGCCGGCCTCGGCGGGGGCGGTGATGCGGACCCGGCGCTCCCGCACGGAGAGGGTGTACGACTCCGGGCCCGCGGCCTTGTCCGCCTCCGCTTCCTTGTCCTTGTCCTTGTCCTTGCTCTTGTCCCCGTCCCCGTCCCCGTCCCCGTCCGGGGTGAGCGCCAGTTCCACGTCGCCCTCGCGGGGGCGGTCCTGACCGGCGTACTTCAGTCGCAGCTCTCCCGCGAGCAGGCGCCCCTCGTCGGCGAGGCCGTCGTCGCGGACGACCACCCGGCCCGTCCGCGTGTCCGGCCGCCAGCCGGGGCCGGCCGCGGCGGTGTGCTCCCGCACGGCGGGGATGGTGGCGGGGGCCTTCGACAGGGGGTGGCTCTCACTGGGCCGCGGCGCCCGCGAGGACGCGGGGGGCTTCCTGGCGGCCTCGGACGGCTGGGCGGGGGCGGGCCCGTCGCCGCCGGGCCACAGCGCCACGGTCAGGGCGAACGCCCCGGCCGCGACCGCTCCGCCCGCCGCGACGAACCGCCCGCGCGTCATCGGGGCTCCCCGGTTCCGCGGCCGCCCCTACCGCCGCGCGGCGGTATCTCCAGGGCAGCCCGCGGGCCGGTGGCGCGGGGCCGTCGGGGAGGGGGGCGACGGACCTGCGCGGGGCCTCGTCGGCGCACGGCAGCAGTACCAGCCATGGCGCCACGCTACGACGCCTCTCCGAGAGCCACCTGTCCAGATTCCGGAGCGAAACTCTCCCGTTCGGGTGATATTCGCTCATGCATCGGACACTTCTTCCCGCTTCTCGCTAGCGTGAGGAGTCCCCACACCCGCGTCACCTGCACCATCTGCACGCCCCGTCCGCGAGCGCCCATCCGTACGGTGCGCAACGTCCGCAACCCGCATGTCCCCCTGTCCCCCCTGTCCCCAGGGGCCCTGCCCAGGAGCGTCCGCTGTCCCCGCACCGTTCCCCCGGACCCCCCGGTGGCGCCGCGCCCACCGCCGCCCCCGCCGCCACGCCGGAACAGCTGAACGCCGCCCCGCCCCGCGAGGCCGAGGCCGCCCTGCTCACCTGCTGCGGCAGCCTCCGCTGGGCCCGCCGCGTGGCCGCCCACCGGCCCTACCCCGACCTGGACGCGCTGCTCGCCGCCTCGGACGAAGCGGCCTACGACCTCTCCCCCGGCGACCTCGCCGAGGCCCTGGCCCGCGAGCCGCTGGACCCGGCCCTCCCCCACCAGGGGACACCCGGCGCCACGTACACCGCCGCCCACACCGCCCTGCGCGCCGCCCACGCCGCGTACGAGAGCCGCTTCGGGCACAGCTTCGTGGTCTGCCTCGACCACGTCCCCGCCGACGAGGCCCTCGACCACCTGCTGTGCGCCCTGCGGTCACGCCTTGGCAACGATCCCGAGGAGGAGCGCGCCCTCGCCGCCGAGGAGCTGCGCCGCCTGGCCCGGGGCCGCCTCGCCCGCCTCGCCGCACGTCACGCCGCCGCCGGCCCCACGCGTCCGGGGGCGCGCCCCGATAGCCCGTACGTGCCTGTTTGACTGCCTGTTTGATCACACCTGCGGACCCGGGGCGAAGACACCGACAACACGTCGATACGATGACGAGCGGCCGGTGGACCGTACCCGGCCGGGCTCGTCCGACAAGAAGCCGGCCGGCCCCAATCCCCGCTCCCGGAGGGTCTTCCGTGCCGGCTGGAACGCTGTACCGCGGCCGGGAAGGAATGTGGTCCTGGGTGGCTCATCGAGTCACCGGCGTCCTCATCTTCTTCTTCCTGTTCGTGCATGTGCTGGACACCGCTCTCGTCCGCGTCTCCCCGGAGGCGTACGACGATGTCGTCAGCACCTACAAGACGCCCCTCGTCGCACTCCTCGAGTACGGCCTGGTCGCCGCCATCCTCTTCCACGCACTCAACGGCCTGCGCGTCATCGCCGTCGACTTCTGGTCGAAGGGCCCCCGCTACCAGAAGCAGATGCTCTGGACCGTCGTCGGCATCTGGCTCGTCCTGATGGTCGGTGCGCTCTACCCGGTCCTCGGCCACGCCGTCCGCGAACTCTTCGGGAGCTGACGCCAGACATGTCTGCTGACACCACGCTCGACACGTCCGCGACGTCCGGGGTGGGCCCCGTCGAAGGCGCCTCGCTCTACGACGTGGACAACCCGGCCCCGTTCATCGAGGCCCCCCGCAAGCGCACCTCCAAGACCCCGCGCTCGACCCGTGGCAACTTCGAGATGGCCGCATGGCTCTTCATGCGCCTGTCCGGTGTCGTCCTGGTCGTCCTCGTCCTCGGCCACCTGCTGATCCAGCTGGTGCTCGACGGCGGTGTCTCGAAGATCGGCTTCGCGTTCGTCGCCGGCCGCTGGGCCTCGCCGTTCTGGCAGGTCTGGGACCTGCTGATGCTGTGGCTCGCGATGCTGCACGGCGCCAACGGTCTGCGGACGGTCATCAACGACTACGCCGAGCGCCCGAACACGCGTCTGTGGCTCAAGGGCCTGCTGTACACCGCCACGGTGTTCACCATCCTTCTGGGCACGCTGGTGATCTTCACCTTCGACCCGAACATCCGCTAAAGCCGAGGCGACCCCAGTGAAGATTCACAAGTACGACACCGTCATCGTCGGCGCGGGCGGCGCCGGCATGCGCGCCGCCATCGAGGCGACGAAGCGCAGCCGCACCGCCGTGCTCACCAAGCTCTACCCCACCCGCTCCCACACGGGCGCCGCGCAGGGCGGCATGGCCGCCGCGCTCGCCAACGTGGAAGAGGACAACTGGGAGTGGCACACCTTCGACACGATCAAGGGCGGCGACTACCTGGTCGACCAGGACGCCGCCGAGATCCTCGCGAAGGAGGCCATCGACGCGGTCCTCGACCTGGAGAAGATGGGCCTGCCGTTCAACCGCACCCCGGACGGCACCATCGACCAGCGTCGCTTCGGCGGTCACACCCGCAACCACGGCGAGGCCGCCGTGCGCCGCTCCTGCTACGCCGCGGACCGCACCGGCCACATGATCCTGCAGACCCTCTACCAGAACTGCGTCAAGGAGGGTGTGGAGTTCTTCAACGAGTTCTACGTCCTCGACCAGCTCATCGTCGAGGACCCCGCGACCGGGGTGAAGAAGAGCGCGGGCGTCGTCGCCTACGAGCTGGCGACCGGCGAGATCCACGTCTTCCAGGCCAAGTCCGTGATCTACGCGTCCGGCGGCACCGGCAAGTTCTTCAAGGTGACCTCGAACGCGCACACGCTCACCGGTGACGGCCAGGCGGCCTGCTACCGGCGCGGGATCCCGCTGGAGGACATGGAGTTCTTCCAGTTCCACCCGACCGGCATCTGGCGCATGGGCATCCTGCTCACCGAGGGCGCCCGCGGTGAGGGCGGCATCCTGCGCAACAAGGACGGCGAGCGCTTCATGGAGAAGTACGCGCCGGTCATGAAGGACCTCGCGTCCCGTGACGTCGTCTCGCGCTCCATCTACACGGAGATCCGTGAGGGCCGCGGCTGCGGCCCCGAGGGCGACCACGTCTACCTCGACCTCACGCACCTGCCGCCGGAGCAGCTGGACGCCAAGCTCCCGGACATCACGGAGTTCGCGCGCACCTACCTCGGCATCGAGCCCTACACGGACCCGATCCCGATCCAGCCCACCGCGCACTACGCCATGGGCGGCATCCCGACGAACGTCGAGGGCGAGGTCCTCGCGGACAACACCACCGTCGTCCCGGGCCTGTACGCGGCCGGCGAGGTGGCCTGCGTGTCCGTGCACGGCGCCAACCGCCTGGGCACCAACTCGCTCCTGGACATCAACGTCTTCGGCAAGCGCGCGGGCATCGCCGCCGCCGAGTACGCGGCGAAGAACGACTTCGTCGAGCTGCCGGAGAACCCCGAGGAGCTGGTCGTCTCCCAGGTCGAGCGCCTGCGCGACGCCACCGGCACCGAGCGGGTCGCCGAGCTGCGCAAGGAGCTGCAGGAGACCATGGACGCCAACGTCATGGTCTTCCGCACCGAGCAGACGATCAAGACGGCGGTCGAGAAGATCGCGGAGCTGCGCGAGCGCTACCTCAACGTCTCGATCCAGGACAAGGGCAAGCGGTTCAACACCGACCTCCTGGAGGCCATCGAGCTGGGCAACCTGCTCGACCTGGCCGAGGTCATGGCGCAGTCCGCGCTCGCCCGCAAGGAGTCGCGCGGCGGTCACTACCGCGAGGACTACCCGAACCGCGACGACGTCAACTTCATGCGCCACACCATGGCGTACCGCGAGGTCGGCGACGACGGCACGGAGACGATCCGTCTCGACTACAAGCCGGTCGTCCAGACCCGCTACCAGCCGATGGAGCGTAAGTACTGATGGCAACCCCGACCCTCGCCAAGGAAGACGCCAAGCCCGAGGCGGGCTTCGCCGACTCCCCGTACATCACGATCACCCTGCGCGTGCGCCGCTTCAACCCCGAGGTCTCGGCGGACGCCACGTGGCAGGACTTCGAGCTGGAGATCGACCCCAAGGAGCGTGTCCTCGACGCCCTCCACAAGGTCAAGTGGGACATGGACGGCACGCTGACGTTCCGCCGCTCCTGCGCGCACGGCATCTGCGGCTCGGACGCCATGCGGATCAACGGCAAGAACCGCCTCGCCTGCAAGACGCTGATCAAGGACATCAACCCGGGCAAGCCGATCACGGTCGAGCCCATCAAGGGTCTGACGGTCCTGAAGGACCTGGTCGTCGACATGGACCCGTTCTTCCAGGCGTACCGCGACGTGATGCCCTTCCTCGTCACGAAGGGCAACGAGCCGACCCGTGAGCGGCTGCAGTCCGCCGAGGACCGCGAGCGCTTCGACGACACGACCAAGTGCATCCTGTGCGCCGCGTGCACGTCCTCGTGCCCGGTGTTCTGGAACGACGGCCAGTACTTCGGCCCGGCCGCGATCGTCAACGCGCACCGCTTCATCTTCGACTCGCGCGACGAGGCGGGCGAGCAGCGCCTGGAGATCCTCAACGACAAGGACGGCGTGTGGCGTTGCCGCACGACGTTCAACTGCACGGACGCGTGCCCGCGTGGCATCGAGGTCACCAAGGCGATCCAGGAGGTCAAGCGCGCGCTGATCACGCGTCGCTTCTGACCTGTCCCGCGTCTGTACGTCACTGTGGGCCCCGCTCTTTTCGAGGAGCGGGGCCCACAGTGCGTCCCCGGGGCCCGGCGCGTCCCCGGTGCGGGCCAGATGGGGGCGGTCGCGGCGTCGTTCTCGCGCGTCTGCGTCCCGACCGCGGGCACCGTCCTACGCTGACGGAATGTCAGACAACCAGTCGGTCGGCCTGTCCGTTGACCAGTTCACCGACCCCGCCGCGGAGCTGCTCGGCTTCGACAACGTCCTGCTGCCCGTCGGCGACCTCGGGGAGGCCGTCGGGTTCTACGAGCGCGCCGGGTTCCCGGTCTCCTTCCGGCTCGACGAGATCGGGCTCGCCATCCTGAAGGTGGGCAAGGAGACGCCGGGCGTGCTGCTGCGGGTGGAGGACGGCATCGTGCCGCGCACACCCGCGTGGCCCTCGCCCCGCGTGTGGCTGGAGGTGCCGGACGCGCGCGCCAAGGGGCGGGCCCTCGCGGAGGCGGGGGTGGTGCTGCTCGCCGAGCCGTTCTCCGTCGCCACCGGGTGGACCGTGGAGATCGCCGACCCGTGGGGCAACATCATCGGCTTCACGGACTACCTCAAACGCCCGGAGCTGGCCCGCAGCTCGTGAGGGACCCGGCGCGGGGCACGCCACAGTTCCTGGACGCGCCCCTCCCGGGGCGCGTGGTCAGCACCAGTCGGCGTCGCCGTCCGCCTCCGCCACGGCCATGACGCGGCGCAGCATGTCGGACAACAGCGCCCGCTCCGCCGCCGAGAGCACGCCGAGGAGCCGCTCCTCCTCGTGGCCGATGACGGCCATCGCCTCGTGCCAGCGCGCCCGGCCGGCCTCCGTCAGCTCCACGTCGACCCGGCGGCGGTCCTGCCGGGACGGCGTGCGCCGGACCAGGCCGCGGCGCTCCAGGCCGTCCAGGCGGCCGGTGACCGACGCCGGGGCGAGATCGAGGTCCGCCGCGAGCCGGGACGGGCTCGCCGAACCGCCCCGGCCCGCCAGCTTGTGCAGGGTGTCGAACTCCGGGCGGTCCAAGTCGGCGTCGACCAGGGACTGCTCGCGGACGCGGCGCAGATGAACGGTCAGCTTGCTCATGCGGGTGACCGCGCCCTCGATGTCCGGGTCGAGCCGGGGCAGCACGGGAAGCCACCGCTCCAGGTGCCCGTCGGTCCAGTCCCGTGCCCGGTCGCCCGCCTGGCCGGCCGTCCGGTCGTTCTCCTCCGTCATGCCCCCGACCTTAGCCTCCGTCGCTTCGGTGCCAGATATTTCGTTGACGAATAGTTCGGTACCGAAATACCGTCGGCGTCATGCCGCTGCCTCGTCCCCGTACGCATCCGCTGCTGCGCAACCGCTCCTTCCGGCTGCTCTTCCTCGGCCGGACCCTGTCCCTCGCCGGTGACGCCGTCATCCCCGCCGCCCTGGCCCTCGCCGTGCTCCGCGCCACCGGATCCACCTCCGCGCTCGCCCTGGTGCTCGGCTGCGCGATGGGGCCCCGGCTGCTCCTGCTGCCGCTCGGCGGGGTCGTCGCCGACCGCTTCGACGCCCGTACCGTCGCCCTGCTCACCGACCTGGTGCGCGCCGCCACCCAGCTCTTCGTCGGCGTCGAACTGCTCGGCGGCGAACCCCGCCTGTGGCACATCGCGGCGGCCGAGGCCATCGGCGGCGCCGCCTCCGCCTTCGCCATGCCGACCCTGCCCCGGCTGCTCACCGCGACCGTCGCCGAGAAGGACCGGCACGGCGCCAACTCCCTGATCGGCGTGGTCAGGAGCGGCACCGCCCTCGCGGGACCCGCCCTCGCCGGCCTGCTCATCGCCACGGCGGGCCCCGGCTGGGCCTTCGTCGTCGACGCCGCCTCCTTCACCGTCAGCGCCTGCCTCCTCGCGGCCGTCCGCGTCACGTACGCGACCCCGGCGGGCCCGCGCCACTCCCTCGCCAAGGATTTGGTCGAGGGCTGGCAAGAAGTGCGGCGCCGCGACTGGTACTGGACGAGCCTGGTCGCCCACGCCGCCTGGAACGGCGCCGCCGCCGTGCTGATGACCCTCGGCCCGGCCCTCGCCGTCACCGAACCGGGCGGCGAGGAGGTCTGGATCGGCATCCTCCAGGCGGGCGCGGTCGGGCTGCTGCTCGGCTCGCTGCTCGCCGGGCGGGCCCGGCCCCGCCGACCGATCCTGACGGCCAACCTCGGCCTCGCGACCTACGCCCTGCCGCTCGCCCTGCTCGCCGCCGAGGCGCCCGCGCCCGCCGTCATCGCCGCCTACGGCCTCGCGCTGGCCGGCCTCGGTTTCCTCAGCCCCGTGTGGGAGACCTCCGTGCAGGCGGCGATACCGGCCGCGGTGCTGGCCCGCGTCACCTCGTACGACTGGCTGCTCTCGATGGCCGCGATGCCGCTGGGCTACGTCCTCGCGCCACTCATGGCGGGCGCCTGGGGCACCGGGCCCCCGCTGTGGATCGCGGCGGCGGTCGTGGCAGCGGCCTGCGCGGGGACGGCGGCGGTGCCGGGCGTACGCCGGTTCGCCCTGCCCGGCGCGACGCCCCGTCCCCTCACGCGTGGCGCGACGCCAGTTCCACCACCGTGATGTCGGACGGCGCCCCGACCCGCACCGGCGGCCCCCACGCGCCGGCGCCCCGCGACACGTACAGCTGGGTGTCGCCGTAGCGCTCCAGGCCCGCCAGCGTCGGATTGGCCAGGTCCGCCACGTAGTTGCCGGGCCAGAGCTGGCCGCCGTGGGTGTGGCCGGAGAGCTGGAGGTCCACGCCGTACTCGACGGCGTCGTGAATGACGACCGGCTGGTGGGCCAGGAGCACCGAGGCCCGTGCACGGTCCCGGTCACCGAGCGCCCGGGCGAAGTCGGGCCCCTCGCCCTCGCTCTCCCCGGCCACGTCGTCGACGCCGGCGAGGTCGAACCACGGCAGTTCCGTACGGGCGTTGCGCAGCGGGCGCAGGCCCAGCTCGCGGACGTGGTCGACCCACTGGTCGGCGCCGGAGAAGTACTCGTGGTTGCCGGTGACGAAGTACGTGCCGTGCCGTGCCCGCAGCCCGGCGAGCGGCGCGGCGGCCGGGCCGAGGTCCTCGACGCTGCCGTCCACCAGGTCGCCGACCACGGCGATGAGGTCGGGCTGGGTGGCGTTGACGGTGTCCACCACCCGGCGGGCGAAGTCGCGCCCGAGGATCGGCCCGAGGTGGATGTCGCTGACCACCGCGATCCGGAACCCGTGCGCCGCGCGCGGCAGTTTGGCCAGCGGCACGGTGACCCGCTTCACCCCGGGCCCGCGCAGCACGCCGTACATCCCGTGCCCGACGGTCCCCACGGCGGCGGCCGCGACGGCACCCCCGACGACCCGCGAGACGAACAGACGACGGGAGGCCACCTGCTCGGACCGGCCCGGTACGTCCCTCTCGGCGAGGTCCGGCCCGTCTGCCCCTCCGACGGGGCCCCGTACGTCTTCCTCGCCGAGGTCCCGTACGCCTTCCGGGCGCGGGCGTTCCGCCCACCGCCGTGCCAGGGGACTCGGCGGCGAGCAGGGCGAGCAGCAGGTAGAGGGAGAGCGCCAGCCACAGGTAGCCGGGCCAGGCCAGCACCCGCTGGAGCGGGAAGGGCGCCCCGGCCCGCCCGCTGACGAGCGCGGCGCACATCAGCAGCGGGCCGGCGACGAAGACGACCGTGCCCGCGCGGCGGGCGGGCCCGGGCCCGGCGGTCGTGTCCCGCACCAGACGGCACCACGCGTACCGGTGGAAGCCGGCGACGGCCCCGAGGACGGCGAGGCCGATGAGCACCCCCACCACGGCCACGGCTATGAGGCGCGGCGCAGAGCGCGAACGCCACGCAACCCGATGGTCCCCACCACCGGCACCCCCGATGCCAGGGCACTGAGCCGTGAGTAGGACACTTGCGGGGCACGGCTCCCCCGCACCAGAGGACACCACTCCATGAAGCTCAGCCGTCCCGTCTCTTGGTTCCTGCTCGCCTTCGGCGTGTGGTCTTGGGTGGTCTGGACGACCTTCGTGAAGAACTTGGCCAAGGATGCGAGCGGGCTCGCCTTCGACAACGGCAGTCCCACGGGCTACTTCTGGGTCCACCTCGCCTTGGCCATCACGTCGTTCATCCTAGGCACGGGCGTTGGTGTGATCGGCTTTCGGGGTCTTCGCGCTCACGCGAGGGCATCCCGCTCCGGTTCGAGCTGACGCCAGTGCACCGTGATCCGTTCCTCGATCGGGATGAGCTTCCTCGTCTCCGGGTCGCGCCCCCGCCCGATCCGGACGCCTGACAGGAAGCAGCCGAGAAACTCTCGTCGCTCGAATACGTCCCATGAGCCCCATGGCGATTTGGGCCCCACCGGGTCTTCCCCGGGTTCGAACCATGCAGCGGGTACCTCGATCGCATCTTGGATCTTGCCGTCAAGTTCAGCGATCTTGCTCGTGCACTCGCCCTCGTAGGCCCGGTATTGCTCCATGGTGGCCCGCCACATGGCCAATTCGTCCCGACCTCGGTAGAACCCGCCTTTGCGGTCCGCCTGCAACTCCGCAATGGACCGCTGCACATGGTGCAAACGAGCCACCACTTCGCGGCGTTCCTCCCGTACTCCGGCCAAGTCCTTCTGTCCCGCGTGGCGCAGCGCGGCCGCAGCGACCCAACCGCGGTCAGTCTCATCTTCCATGTCGGCAGCGATCAACCGCGCCCAGACCTTGCCGGCAACGTAATGGTCCGCCTCTTCGCGCTTGATGGACAGTCCGCCGTGCCCCTTGGGATTCGCGCACATGTAATAGTCCTGCCCACCGTTGTTTTTGGCTTGCCCAATGGACCCGGCACAGATACCGCATGTCGAGAAACGCCACCCGGAAAGCAGTCGTGGCGTGGTTTCCCCGTTCCCTGGCTTCCGGTTGGCGTTGCGTTTCTTGCGGCGCTCTCGCAGCTCAAGCCACTTCGCGCCTGTAACGATCCCCCTGTGCGGCGCCATGGGCTTGCCGGCAGCATCCTGAGCGACGACGTTTTCGTACGCCTTCCCCCGCTTCACCCGCTCACTTGCGAAGCCACCAACGGCCGGGTGATTGATAATCCATCGCACAGTCTGGGCACGCCAACGGACAGGGCTGTCCTCATCCGACACGCGGCGCTTCTTGATGGACGCGATCCGCTTCTCAGTGGCGCGCCGCTCAGCGTTCCCGGGTGCGGGAATCCCTTCGTCCTCAAACGTGGTCGCAATCTTGTTGTCCGCGATCCCGTTCCAGCTCATCTCAAGCATGCGCTCGACGATGGCGACATGTTCCGGGTTGCCCTCGTCGGGCTCAAGCACGGAGACGACGAGGTTGCCGATCTTCTCGCGGACGGCGCGCATGCCATAGGGAGGAGAGCTCGAGTGCCGCCCGCCAACGGCCTTGATCTCGTCCTTCGCACCCTTGAGCCGCTCGGCCTTGATGTCGCTGTCCTGTTTGGCGAGTGCCGCGATCAGGGTGAAGATCGCGACACCGATCGCGTTGGACGTGTCGAGGAACGGCTCAAGCACGGACACGAAGCGCACCCCGTGTTTCTTGAACTCACTGTCGATCTCCAACGCGTCATGCGCGCCCTTGCGGGTCAGCCGACTCAACTCGTTGACGACCACCGCGTCGACCTCCCCCGCGCGCACAGCGACCATGAGTTCTTCGAACCCCGGGCGTACGGCGTTGGGGTCCCATCCGGAGCGGCCGACGTCCTTGAACCGATGGACGACCTGCCAACCGCGACCGTCCGCCAGTGCCGCTCCGGCGGCGAGCTGCGCTTCGGGGGATGCCTCGGACGAGTCGGGACGGGCTTTGGACTGTCGGGCGTAGACCGCAACCCTCACGGTGTCCAAACGCTCTTCTGAAGGGAGGGCGACGAATGGCGTCATGCGCTGTGACCTGTGCCTTCTCCGGGTTCCGGTGTCCTGATGGTTAGTTGCTTGTGAAAGGTAGTCCAGATGAACCAGCTCCATGCCGCGAAGGCGAGCAGGAACCAAGCGAGCAGGAACCAGGAGTCGGCGGTGGGGCCCGTGAACCCGCCCTGTACGTTCTCGTCCGTGCCCGTGTCGAAAAAAGCCGCTCTGTTGCTCGCCTCCGCGACCCTGTTGACGATGTCCGCGACCGCCCCCGCCGTCGCGGACGAGGAGCCGGGCGACAAGGGGCAGCCGAAGCCGCCCGCGGCGATGTCGAGTGTCGGCGGCGCCTTGCTCGGCAAGCCGGGCACCCAGGTGAAGCTCAAGGCGGGTGCCCCGGTGCTGCCCAAGGAGTTGTCGGCGCGTTCCTGGATCGTCTCCGACGCGGAGTCGGGCGAGGTCCTCGCCGCGCACAACGCGCACTGGCGGCTGCCCCCCGCGAGCACCCTCAAGATGCTGTTCGCGGACACGGTGCTGCCGAAGTTCCCCAAGTCGCAGCAGCACAAGGTGGCCCTCGCCGACCTGGAGGGCATCGGCGCGGGCAGCAGCATGGTGGGCATCAAGGAGAACGAGACGTACTCCGTCCACGACCTGTGGCTCGGCGTCTTCCTGCGGTCGGGCAACGACGCGGTGCACGTCCTCTCGGCGATGAACGACGGCGTCGCCAAGACCGTCGAGGACATGCAGAAGCACGCCGAGGACCTCCAGGCCCTGGACACCCACGTGGTCTCGCCCGACGGGTACGACGCCAAGGGGCAGGTCTCCTCGGCGTACGACCTGACGCTGTTCGCCCGCTCCGGGCTGCAGAAGAAGGACTTCCGGGAGTACTGCTCGACGGCCACCGCCCAGTTCCCCGGTGAGACCAAGAAGATCACCAAGGGCAAGGACAAGGGGAAGACGAAGCGGGAGTCCTTCGGCATCCAGAACACCAACCGGCTGCTCACCGGGGCCATCGGCGTCAGCCCCTACAAGGGCATCGCCGGCGTGAAGAACGGCAGCACCACCAACGCGGGCAACACCTTCACCGGTGTCGCCGAGCGCGACGGCAAGGTGCTGCTCGTCACCGTCATGAATCCCTCCTCCGGAGAGCCCCACGCCGTCTACAAGGAGACCGCGCGGCTCTTCGACTGGGGCTTCGCCGCCGCGGGCAAGGTCGACCCCGTGGGCCGGCTGGTCGCTCCCAAGGGTGCCGCGGGGTCCGGCAACAGCGCTCCGGGCAGCGGCGGCGACGGCAAGAACGGCGCCGCCGCGAACATGGCGCACGGCTCCGGTGGAGGGTCGAGCGGCATGGGCGTCGCCCTGGGGGTGGCGGGCGGTCTGGTCGTGGTGCTGGGCGCGGGCGCCTTCCTCGTCAGGCGCCGGATGCCGCTTCCGGGCCAGTCCGGGCGTCCCCCGCGCCGGAGCTGACGGCGGAGTCCTCCTCGTCCGTCGCGGCACCGGTCCGCGCCGCTTTCCGCGTCGCCGTCCAGGCGGCGCAGAACAGCAGCAGCTTCGCGGTGAAGTTGATCCACAGGAGCAGCGCGACGGGCACGCCGAAGGCGCCGTACATGCTCTTGGCGGCGACGCCCTTCATGTAGCCGCCGAGGAGCAGTTTGAGCAGCTCGAAGCCGGCGGCGCCGATCAGTCCCGCGATGACGAGGTCGCGCCGGTGCGGCTGGACGCCGGGCAGCAGCGTCAGGACGTAGAGCAGCAGCAGGAAGTCGGCGAGGACGGCGATCGCGAAGGCGACGGCCTGGAGCAGGGCCGCGCCCCAGCCGGTCTCGTCGACGCCGAGGAGGTCGGCGGTCCAGCCGACGGCGGTCGAGGCGAGCGCGGAGGCGGCGAAGGAGGCGAGGCCCGCGCCGCCGAGCCCGATGAGCACCCCGGCGTCCTTGACCTTGCGCAGGACGGGGTTCTCCTCCTCGTCCTCCAGTTCCCAGACGGCCCGCAGGCACTCCCTCATCGAGCCGACCCAGCCGATGCCGGTGAAGAGCAGCAGGGCGCCGGCGACGAGGCCGACGGTGCCGGCGTTGGCGACCAGGCCGTCGAGGTCGAGTTGGTCGGAGATGCCGGGGACCTGCTCGGTGAGCTTGTTCTCCAGGGTGTGCTGCTGCTTGGTGGTGAGGGTGGCCGCGGCGATCGCGGCGGCCACGGTGAGCAGCGGGAAGAGCGCCAGAAAGCTGATGAACGTCATGGCGGCCGCGAGGCGGCTCCAGTGGACCGTGTCGAGCCGTTCGTACGAGCGCCACGCGTGCGTGCGCATGCCCTTCTCGGCGATCGGCCCGATGCCGGGCAGTTTCTTCAGCCAGTCCATGTCGCCTCCGTGCCTGCGGTCCTGTCCGAAGTCGTGCCCGAAGTCCCGCCCGCCACGCGGAACACGAGGGTCCGGGTTCCCCAGAACCGCAGCGCGGTGGCGAGGGCCATGCCGATTCCGGCGCCGGAGACGGTGTCGGCCCGCTGCGAGGTGAGGCCGAACCCGTAGTGGGAGACGGCGATGCACAGCAGTTGGACGAGGGCGCCGGCGATGTTGACGGCGAAGAACACGGCGTACTGGCGCAGCCGCGGCACTCCGGCGGCCCTGCGCCGGTAGGTGCCCAGCGCGTTGCCCGCGTACGCCACCGAGCAGCCCGCCACGAAGGAGAGCGCCTTGGCGGTCAGCGGGTCGAGGCCGGCGGGCCCGCGCAGCCAGACGAACAGGGCGAGGTCGGCCGCGTAGGCGCAGATCCCTGCGGCGGCGAAGCCCAGCAGTTCGGGTCCGAGCGCCCGCAGCCGGCCGCGCGGGGAGTGCGCGTTCACCAGTCCGCGACCGCGAGCCCGTACATCGCCAGCCACACCAGGCCGATGACGGCGAGTGCCCTGTCGCGCAGGACGACGTCCTCGGGCTCGCCGGCGGTGCCCCGGTCGGCGAAGACGGCGTAGCGCAGGATCGCGAGGATGAAGGCGGTCATGGACAGCTGCCGCCAGGGCAGCAGGCTGCCGCCGGTGGTGCTGCCGCCCTCCTCCATGGCCCACAGGCAGTACGCGAGGACGGCGACCCCGGCGGCGAGCTGCCATACGAAGCGCAGGTAGCCGGTGGTGTATTCGGTGAGCAGCGCGCGCGTGGCGCCCGGTTTCCCGGTGGTGGCGGCCATCTGGACGGCCTCGGAGTAGCGCTTGGCGGAGACCATGAAGAGGGCCCCGAAGCCGGTGGTGATCAGGAACCAGCGCGAGAGCGGGATGTCGAGGGCGAGGCCGCCGATCATGGCCCGCATCAGGAAGCCGGTCGTGACGATGGTGAGGTCGACGACGAGGACGTGCTTGAGGCTGACGCAGTAGGCGAGTTGCATGCCGACGTAGGCGGCGAGGAGCGCGGCGGTCAGCGGGGTGCACAGGAAGGCGGCGGTCACGGGTGCGAGGACCGCGAGGCACCCGCCGACGGCGTAGGCGACGGGCACCGGCACCTGCCCGGCGGCGACCGGCCTGCGGCACTTGGTGGGGTGGGCGCGGTCGGCGTCGGCGTCCCGTGCGTCGTTGATGAGGTAGACGGCGGACGCGGCGGCCGTGAACAGCACGAAGACGAGGGAGAGCCGGGTCAGGGACTGGCGCGAGAAGAGTTCGCCCGCCGCGGCGGGGGCCGCGACGACCAGGATGTTCTTGACCCACTGGCGGGGCCGCGCGGTCTTCAGGAGGCCGAGGGGCAGCGCGAGGGGGCCCGGGCGTGCGGTCCGGTGCGGGCGAGGGTGCTCCAGGGCGGTGGAGATACGTTCAGGCATCGCGGCGGCCCCCGTTCATCCAGCCGCTCCCGGCGCGGGCGGTGAGCGCGCCGAGCGCGGCGCCCGCGGCCACGTCCGAGGGGTAGTGGACGCCGACGACCATGCGGGAGACGCACATCGCGGCGGCCAGCGGGGGCACGAGGCGGGCGCCGGCGGGGCGCAGCGCGCCGTAGGCGACGGTGGCGGCGGCCGCCGAGGTGGCGTGCGAGCTGGGGAAGGAGTGCCGGCCCGCGGTGCGCACCAGGGGTTCGGTGCCGGGCGGGCCCGCGGGGCGCGGGCGGCGCACGATCCGCTTGAGGCCCATGCTGGCCAGGTGGGCGGCGGCGGTCAGGGCCGCGCCGCGCAGCCAGGCGGTGCGCCGCTCACGGTCCACGGCGGCGCCCGCGAGCCCGGCGGCGATCCAGAGCGCGCCGTGCTCGCCGCTCCAGGAGAGGGCGCGCGCGGCGGTGGCCACGCGCGGGTCGGTGCCGCAGTCGCGCAGGGCCGACAGCAGCCTGTGGTCCATGTCGTGCATGTGGCCTCTTTCGAAGACATCCGAAGAGATGCGGGGGCGGGGCGGGTTCGGGGGCCGGGGGGTTCGGGGCCGGGCGTCTCGACTCTTGTAGCCAACCTTCAAATAATTCCGGCAATGTTGTGATGACACTCCCTCAATCACCCATTTCGGTGAGAGAGCGGATGATTTATGCCGAACTATCCTCAATCGGACGCTACGGTCGGTGCCATGCCTGCCGACTCCCCCGCCCTGACGCCCTTCGAGGCCGTGTCCGTCTCCGGCTGGGGCCGTACGGCCCCGACCACCGCCCGGCTGGTCAGGCCCCGCACCCCCGAGGAGGCCGCGGCCGCCGTGCGCGACTGCGGCGAGCGCGGGGGCATCGCCAGGGGCCTGGGCCGGGCGTACGGCGACGCGGCGCAGAACGCGGGCGGCGACGTCTTCGACATGACGGGCCTGGACCGGGTGCGCGCCATCGACGCCGACGCGGGCACGGTCGTGTGCGACGCGGGGGTCTCGCTGCACCGCCTGATGGAGGTCCTGCTGCCCCTCGGCTGGTTCGTGCCGGTGACCCCCGGGACCCGCTATGTGACGGTCGGCGGGGCCATCGGCGCCGACATCCACGGCAAGAACCACCACGTCTCGGGCTCGTTCGCGCGCCACGTCCTGTCGATGGACCTGCTCACCGCGGACGGCACGGTCCACACCCTCGCGCCCGGCACCCCCCTGTTCGACGCCACCGCGGGCGGCATGGGCCTGACCGGCGTGATCCTGTCGGCGACGGTCCGGCTCCAGCCGGTCGAGACGTCCCTGATGAGCGTGGACACCGAGCGCGCCACCGACCTCGACGACCTGATGGCCCGCCTCACCGCCGGCGACCACCGCTACCGCTACTCGGTGGCGTGGATCGACCTCCTCGCGCGCGGCAGCGCCATGGGCCGCTCGGTGCTGACCCGCGGCGACCACGCCCCGCTGGCCGCCCTGCCCGCCCGGGGCCGCGCGCGCAGGGCCCCGCTGGCCTTCCGCCCGGGGCAGCTGCCCGCCGCGCCCTCCTTCCTGCCGGAGGGGCTGCTGGGCAAGGCCTCGGTGGGCCTGTTCAACGAACTCTGGTACCGCAGGGCGCCCCGCTCCCGCACCGGCGAGCTGCAGAAGATCTCCACCTTCTTCCACCCGCTGGACGGCGTCCCGCACTGGAACCGCGTCTACGGCCGCAGCGGCTTCGTGCAGTACCAGTTCGTCGTCGGGTACGGCAAGGAGGAGGCCCTGTGCCGCGTCGTGCGGCGCATCTCGGAGCGCGGCTGCCCCTCCTTCCTCGCCGTGCTGAAGCGCTTCGGCCAGGGCGATCCGGGCTGGCTGTCCTTCCCGATGCCCGGCTGGACGCTGGCGCTCGACATCCCCGCGGGCCTGCCCGGCCTCGGCGCCTTCCTCGACGAGCTGGACGAGGAGGTGGCCGCCGCCGACGGACGCGTCTACCTCGCCAAGGACGCGCGGCTGCGGCCCGAGATGCTCGCCGCGATGTACCCACGGCTCGACGACTTCCGCGCCCTGCGGGCCGGTCTCGACCCGCGCGGCGTGTTCCGCTCGGACCTCTCGCGCCGCCTCGACCTCTAGGAGATCGGTACTCATGAAAGACGCCTTCGGCACCCCCCAGTCCCTGCTCGTCCTCGGCGGCACCTCCGAGATCGGCCTGGCCACCGCCCGGCGTCTGATCGCGCGCCGCACCCGCACGGTGTGGCTGGCCGGCCGGCCCTCACCGGCCCTGGAGCAGGCCGCCGCCGGGCTGCGCGACCTGGGCGCGGACGTGCGGACCGTCGCCTTCGACGCGCTCGACCCCGAGTCCCACGAGGAGCACCTCGGCAAGGTCTTCACCGAGGGCGACATCGACATGGTGCTGCTCGCCTTCGGTGTCCTCGGCGACCAGGCCCGCGACGAGGACGACCCGCTCTCCGCGGTGCGGGTCGCGCGGACCAACTACACCGGGGCGGTCTCCGCGGGCCTGGTGTGCGCGCGGGCCCTGCAGTCCCAGGGGCACGGCTCCCTGGTGGTGCTCTCCTCGGTCGCGGGCGAACGGGCCCGCCGCTCGAACTTCATCTACGGCTCCAGCAAGGCGGGCCTGGACGCCTTCACCCAGGGCCTCGGCGACGCGCTGCACGGCACCGGGGTGCATGTGATGGTCGTCCGGCCCGGCTTCGTGCGCTCGAAGATGACGCGGGGCTTGGAGGAGGCGCCGATGGCGACCACTCCGGAGGCGGTGGCGCTGGCCATCGAGACCGGTCTGCGGCGGCGCTCGGAGACGGTGTGGGTGCCCGGCGCCCTGCGGGTGGTCATGTCGGCGCTGCGGCACCTGCCGAGGCCCGTCTTCCGGCGGCTGCCGCTCTGAGCGGACGGGCCCGGCGCGGCCGTTTTTTCGCGGTGCGTGGCCGCCCGGAACACGACTGCTCGCCGGGCGTACGCCCGGCGCGCGTCCGCTCAGCGCGCGGGCAGTGAGCCGCGGGCGGCCGGGTAGGGCGACTGGGGCGGCACCACGGGGCCGCCGAAGGCGAACTCGCGCAGCTTGCGCCAGATGCCGTCGGAGCCCTGCTCGTACAGCGCGAACCCGGTGCACGGCCACGCGGCCTCGTACTCCGAGAGCTCGGCGTACGCCCGGTCCATGGCCTCTTCGGAGATGCCGTGCGCCACTGTGACATGCGGGTGATAGGGGAACTGCAGTTCGCGCGCCATCGGGCCCGACGCGTCCCGGACCCGCTCCTGGAGCCAGGAGCAGGCCGCGCCACCCTCCACCACCTGGACGTAGACGACAGGGGACAGCGGACGGAAGGTGCCCGTGCCGCCAAGGCGCATCGGGAAGGGGCGGCCCGCCGCCGCCACCGACATGAGGTGCGCCTCGACCGCGGGCAGCGCGGAGGCCTCCACCTCGGTCGGCGGCAGCAGGGTCACATGCGTGGGGATGCCGTGCGCCGCGGGGTCCCCGAAGCCCGCGCGCCGCTCCTGGAGCAGGCTGCCGTGTGGCTCCGGGACCGCGATCGAGACGCCGATCGTTACGGTCCCCACGTCGTACTCCTGTCGTCCTGTCGTCGTGTTCGTCGTGTTCGTCGTGTTCGTCGTGTCGGCGGGGCGGGGCTCAGTGCTTGGCGGGCAGGAAGCCCACCTTGTCGTACGCCTGCGCGAGGGTCTCGGCGGCGACGGCACGGGCCTTCTCCGCGCCCTTGGCCAGGATCGAGTCGAGCGTCTCCGGATCGTCCAGGTACTGCTGGGTGCGGTCCCGGAACGGGGTGACGAACTCGACCATGACCTCGGCGAGGTCGGTCTTCAGCGCACCGTAGCCCTTGCCGGCGTACTTCTGCTCCAGTTCCGCGATACCGGTTCCGGTGAGCGTGGAGTAGATGCTCAGGAGGTTGCTGACACCCGGCTTCTGCGCCACGTCGTAGCGGATGACGGTGTCGGTGTCCGTGACGGCGCTCTTGACCTTCTTGGCGGTGGCCTTGGGCTCGTCGAGGAGGTTGATCAGGCCCTTGGGTGTGGACGCCGACTTGCTCATCTTGATCGACGGGTCCTGGAGGTCGTAGATCTTCGCCGTCTCCTTGAGGATGTACGCCGACGGCACGGTGAACGTCTGCCCGAAGCGGCCGTTGAACCGCTCGGCGAGGTCCCGGGTCAGCTCGATGTGCTGGCGCTGGTCCTCGCCGACCGGGACCTGGTGGGCCTGGTACAGCAGGATGTCCGCGACCTGGAGGACCGGGTAGGTGAACAGGCCGACCGAGGCGCGGTCGGCGCCCTGCTTGGCGGACTTGTCCTTGAACTGCGTCATGCGGGAGGCCTCGCCGAAGCCGGTGAGGCAGTTCATCACCCACGCCAGCTGGGCGTGCTCGGGGACGTGGCTCTGGACGAAGAGCGTGCAGCGCTCGGGGTCGAGGCCGGCGGCGAGCAGCTGGGCGGCGGCGAGGCGGGTGTTGGCGCGCAGCTCGGCGGGGTCCTGCGGCACGGTGATCGCGTGCAGGTCCACCACCATGTAGAAGGCGTCGTGGGACTCCTGGAGCGCCACCCACTGGCGCACCGCGCCGAGGTAGTTGCCGAGGTGGAACGAGCCGGCGGTGGGCTGGATCCCGGAGAGCACACGAGGACGTTCAGAGGCCATGCGGCCCATTCTCTCAGGTGACCCTCATTGCTCGGAAACAGGTTGGGGCGGAAGTCCGCGCGCCGGGGTGGCGGCGGGTGGCGGGGCGGCGGGCCCGCCGCCCCTGATCCTCCCCCGCGGAAGATCAGCTCGGGGTCGCTCGCCCGTGCGCCAGTGACCGTGCTGTCCGGGCCGCCACGGCCGGCGCGCCGATCCGGCAGGTTTCCCCCTCCGCGATGCGAGCGACGATAGAACCGGAACCACCCGGCAGAACGTGAACCATCCGGCAGAACGTGTACCATCCGGCCGCCATCACCGGCCCACGCCGCAGGATGAACGGAGACCCCGTGTCGAGTACGCCCTCTCCCCGCACGACCAGCGAGCGGTTCATCGCCTCGGCCGAGGCGCACAGCGCGCACAACTACCATCCGCTGCCCATCGTGGTCGCCTCCGCCGAGGGCGCGTGGATGACCGACGTCGAGGGGCGCCGCTACCTCGACATGCTCGCCGGGTACTCCGCGCTCAACTTCGGGCACGGCAACCGCCGGCTGATCGACGCGGCCAAGGCGCAGCTGGACCGCGTGACGCTGACCTCGCGGGCCTTCCACCACGACCGGTTCGCCGAGTTCTGCGCGCGCCTGGCCGCGCTGTGCGGCAAGGAGATGGTGCTGCCCATGAACACCGGCGCGGAGGCCGTGGAGACGGCCGTCAAGACCGCGCGGAAGTGGGGGTACAAGGTCAAGGGCGTACCGGACGGCCGGGCGAGGATCGTCGTGGCCGCCGACAACTTCCACGGCCGGACCACGACCATCGTCAGCTTCTCCACGGACGCCGAGGCGCGGGCGGACTTCGGCCCGTACACGCCGGGGTTCGACGTCGTGCCGTACGGGGACCTGGCGGCGCTGCGGGCCGCAGTGACCGAGGACACCGTGGCGGTGCTGCTGGAACCGATCCAGGGCGAGGCCGGGGTGCTTGTGCCGCCCGCCGGGTACCTGGCCGGGGTCAGGGAGCTGACCCGGGAGCGCGGGGTGCTCTTCATGGCCGACGAGATCCAGTCGGGGCTCGGCCGGACGGGACGTACGTTCGCGTGCGACCACGAGGGCGTGGTCCCGGACGTGTACGTGCTGGGCAAGGCGCTCGGGGGCGGTGTGGTGCCGGTCTCCGCGGTGGTCGCCGACGCCGACGTGCTCGGGGTGTTCCGGCCCGGCGAACACGGGTCGACGTTCGGCGGCAACCCGCTCGCCTGCGCCGTGGGCCTGGAGGTGGTCGCCATGCTGGAGACGGGCGAGCACCAGGCGCGGGCCACGGAGCTGGGCGAGCATCTGCACGCCGAGCTGGGCCTGTTGACCGGCACCGGCAAGGTGAGCGAGGTGCGCGGGCGCGGGCTGTGGGCGGGCGTCGACATCGCCCCGGCGTACGGCACGGGCCGCGCGGTCTCCGAGAAGCTGATGGACCGCGGGGTACTGGTGAAGGACACCCACGGCGCGACGATCCGCATCGCTCCCCCGCTGGTGATCAGCAAGGAGGACCTGGACTGGGGGCTGGACCAGCTGCGGGCCGTGCTGAGCTAGCGGTTTCCTGGGCGGGGCGGGCCGGGGGCGGGTGGCCTGGGCGTGGTGGTCGCCGGGGCGGTGGTCCGGGGGCGAAGGCAGGCGGTCAGAGGATGACGTGGGGGAGGAATCGGGCGTACTCGTCCGTGATCAGGCCGGAGGACTCCCTGATGCCGAGTCCCGCCGCCTCGTCCTCCACGACCCATGCGCCGAGCACGACGCGGTTGCCGTCGAAGTCCGGCAGTGGCGCCAACTCCTGGTAGCAGCACGGCTCCTCGCGCGGGGCGGCGGTCGTGCCCGGCTCGTGCACCGTGACGCCGGCGCCCTCCCGGCCCAGCAGCGGCTTGGCGACGTAGCCGCGGCCCTGGGCCAGTTCGCGCGGGCCGTCCAGGTAGGCGGGGAGCAGGTTCGGGTGGCCCGGGTACAGCTCCCACAGGACGGCCAGGAGCGCCTTGTTGGACAGGAGCATCTTCCAGGCCGGTTCGATCCACAGGGTCGAGCCGGTGCCGCCGCCGTTGTCCAGGGTCTCCAGGACGTGCGGCGCGAAGCGGTCCGTGGTCAGCCACTCCCAGGGGTAGAGCTTGAAGCAGGACCGCAGGAAACGGAGCCTCTTGTCCACGAAGCGGCGCGAGAGGCGGTCCCAGCCGATGTCCTCCATGGCGATGGAGTCCGTGGCGAGGCCCGCCTGTTCGGCCGTCTCCCGCAGATAGGCGACCGTCATCAGGTCCTCGCCCAGCTCGTCGGCGGCGGAGTGCGCGAAGTAGAGCGGGCCGCCGGGCGGCAGCAGCGCGGCCTGCCCCCGCCAGGCATCCACGAGGCGCTCGTGGAGGGAGTTCCACTGGTCGGCGCCGGGGAAGCGCTCCTCCATCCAGAACCACTGCGGGCTCGCGGCCTCCACCAGAGAAGTGGGGGTGTCGGCGTTGTACTCCAGCATCTTCGCCGGGCCCGTGCCGTCGTACCGCAGGTCGAAACGGCCGTAGAGGGACGGGAGTTCGGCCCGGCGGTGCCAGGCCTCGGTGACGGCGGCGGCCACCCGCGGGTCCGTGATGCCGAGGTCGGCGAGGCGGTCGTGCGCCACGATGTGCGCGGCGGCGGCCAGGCACATCGCGTGCAGTTCCTCGACCACCTCCTCCAGCGCCTCGACCTCGGGCAGCGAGAAGACGTAGTACGCGCTCTCGTCCCAGTAGGGGCGCAGGGTGTCGTCGGGGTAGCGGGTCAGGGGGTAGATCAGTCCCTGGTCCTCGACGGTCCGCTGCCAGTCGGGGCGGGGGGTGATCGTGCGGCGTTCCATGGCGTACGCGTCTCGTTCCGGCCGCGGTCAGCCGCCGCCGCTGCCGCCGTCGCCCGAGCAGCCGAAGCCGTCCCGGTCCACGGCCTCGCTGCGGCTGAACGTGCCGTCGTCGGCGTAACGGCCGTCGACGTCGGCGTCGTAGTACCAGGCGGCGTCCGTGCGGCCCGACGTCCTGCCGCCGTGCGAGCCGGTGCCCGTCTTGCGGCCCTTGCCCGCGGAGGAGCCCTGGGAGCCGGTCTTGCAGTTCTTGTCGGCGACGATCCGGTAACCGCGGAAGCCGTCGTAGCTGTCCCGGTCCACGCAGCGCCGGTCCGGGTCCGAGCCGCAGGAGGTGAGGGTCGCCGCGAGGACGCCCATGCCGCCGAGCACGACGGTGCTGGAGCGGAGGCGCCGGGGCTTTTTGCGGGCCGCCTGGGCCTCGGTCCCGGTTTGGGCCCCGGTCCCGGGTTGGGCCTCGGTCCCGGGTTGGGCCTCGGTCCCGGGTTGGGCCTGGGCCTGGGCTTGGGCTCCGGTAGGTGCCTGGGCTCTGGTGGGTGCCTGGGCTTGGGGCTGCGTCTCTGTTTCGGGTGACGTTTTTGTCGGCTGCTGTATTCGTGCCATCCGTGCAGCGCCTCCCCCGTCGGTGCGTGTGATAGGCGGTCAGCCTAGTGGCCCGCCCGGCCGTCGCCCCTCGGGTCTTCCCCGACTTGCCGTCGTCTACAGTCACTTCGTGTCTCTTGGGATGTTTTGCGCACTCGGCTCAGCGGTCTGCTTCGGTACGGCCTCGGTTCTCCAGGCGGTCGCCACCCGTGCCACCGCGCCCGGCACCGGCTCCGGCGTCGACCCGGCGCTGCTGATGCGCGCCCTGCGCCAGTGGCGCTACCTCGTGGGCCTCGCGCTCGACGGGCTCGGCTTTCTGCTGCAGATCGTGGCCCTGCGGTCCGTCCCCATCTACGCGGTGGGCGCGGCGCTCGCCGCGAGTCTCGCCGTCACCGCGGTGGTCGCCGCCCGGCTGCTGCGGGTGCGGCTCAGCGGCGCCGAGTGGGGTGCCGTCGCCGTGGTCTGCGCGGGGCTCGCGATGCTCGGGCTCGCCTCCGGGGACGAGGGGGAGCACGGCGGTTCCACCACCCTGCGGTACGTGATGCTCGGCGTCGCGGTGGCCGTGCCCGCGCTCGGAGCGGTGGCCGGGCGGCTGCCCGACCGGGGGCGGGCCCTGGCGCTGGGGCTCGGCGCGGGGTGCGGTTTCGGGGTGGTCGAGGTGACCGTACGGCTCGTGGACTCCGTCCGGCCCGGGGCGCTGCTGGCCAACCCCGCGACGTACGCCCTGCTGGTGGGGGGTGGGGCGGCCTTCCTGCTGCTGACGTCGGCGTTGCAGCGGGGGTCGGTGACGGCCGCCACCGCCGGGCTGGTGATCGGGGAGACGATCGGGCCCGCGCTGGTGGGCGTGGTGTGGCTGGGTGACCGCACCAGGGAAGGGCTGGGGTGGCTGGCGGTCCTGGGGTTCGCGGTGGCGGTCGCCGGGGCGTTGGCGCTGGCGCGGTTTGGCGAGGCGGGGGTTGCGGCGGGCGCGGATGTTGCGGCGGGCGCGGGGGCGGGGCGGTGACTGGCGGGGGCCTCGCCTTTCCCGTGCCGGGGGCTTGGTTGTCGGTGGGGGTGACTTGACTGGGGTGGGGTGTTCTTCTGCGGGAGCGTTGTGGGTGCTCGCGCCGTTCCCCGCGCCCCTTTCCCTGGGTTTCGCCGGGGGGGCGTCGTGTTCCTCGGCCCTTGGCGCGTCCGCTCGGCGCGGAGGTGTTCCTGCTGCGGGAGCGTTGTGATTGAGCGCGCCGTTCCCCGCGCCCCTTTGCCCGGGTTTCGCCGGGGGCGTCGTGTTCCTCGGCCCTTGGCGCGTCCGCTCGGCGCGGAGGTGTTCCTGCTGCGGGAGCGTTTTCGTTGCTCGCGCCGTTCCCCGCGCCCCTTTTCGCCGGCTTCGCCCGGACCCCCGTCATGTTCTCCTGCCCGTCGGCGCGGGGGGCCCGGACCGGGGGTGTTCTTTCTGCGGGAGCGTTGTGGGTGCTCGCGCCGTTCCCCGCGCCCCTTTCCCTGGGTTTCGCCCGGGCCCCGTCATGTTCTCCCGGCCGTCGGCGTGGGGTGCCTGGGCCGGGTCGTGTCGGTCCTTGTGTCCCTTTCCCGGGGGGCGCCGGGGGTTAGGGGAGGGTTCGGCACAGGGAGGTCAGGGCTGCGGGCCAGGCGTGGTCCGGGGGGGTTCCGTAGCCGACCACCAGGGCGTCCCGGGAGGGCGCCGTCGCCAGGGGGTGGCGGAAGCGGGAGAGGCCCTGGACCGCCAGGCGCTCCCAGTTGGCGGCCTGGACGACGGACTGCTCCGTGCCCGGGGGGAGTTCGAGGACCGCGTGGAGGCCCGCCGCGATGCCCGTGGCACGGGTCTCCGGCGCGTGTTCGGCGAGGGCGGCCACCAGGCGGTCCCGGCGGCGCCGGTACCGCAGCCGCGCGCCCCGCACATGACGGTCGTACGCCCCGGAGGTCAGGAACTCCGCGAGCGTCAGCTGGTCGAGCGTGCCGCAGGACCACCCGGCGGCGTCCTTCTCGCCGAGGACCTCGTCGCGCAGCCCGGACGGCAGCA
Organism: Streptomyces sp. NPDC005898; assembly: GCF_040629635.1. Classification (NCBI taxonomy): domain Bacteria; kingdom Bacillati; phylum Actinomycetota; class Actinomycetes; order Kitasatosporales; family Streptomycetaceae; genus Streptomyces; species Streptomyces sp. NPDC005898. Next base: position 113,836 of record NZ_JBEXWC010000025.1, read on the forward strand.
CCATCCAGCCGAGGCGCAGCCCGGGCGCCAGGGACTTGCTGGCCGTGCCGAGGTAGACCACGTGCTCGGGGTCGAGGCCCTGGAGCGCGCCCACGGACTGGCGGTCGTAGCGGAACTCCCCGTCGTAGTCGTCCTCCAGGATCAGCCCGCCCTCGCGCCGCGCCCACTCGACGGCCGCCGCCCGCCGGTCGGGGTGCAGCGGTACGCCCATCGGGAACTGGTGCGCGGGCGTGAGCAGCACCGCCTTCGCGGCGCCCGCGCCGAGCCCGGCCGTGTCCGTGCCGAGGCCGTCGAAGCCGAGCGGCGCGGTCCGCAGGCCCGCGCGGTGCAGCAGGTGCCAGTGGATGTCCAGGCCGTACGACTCCACGGTGACCTCCCGCAGCCCGCGCCGGCGCAGCACCCGGCCGAGGATCGACAGGCCGTGCACGAACCCGGCGGTGATGACGACGCGGTCGGGGTCGGCGCGCACGCCGCGCGCCCGTGCGAGGTAGCCGGCCAGGGCCTCGCGCAGTTCGACGCGGCCGCGCGGATCGCCGTACCCGAACGCCTCGTTGGGCGCCGCCGCCAGCGCGCGCCGGGCCGCCTTGAGCCACTCGGCGCGCGGGAAGGAGGCGAGGTCGGGGGTGCCGGGGCTGAGGTCGTACGTCGGCGCGCCCGCCGGCCTGCGGGCCGGCGTGGGCCGCACCGGCGGCGCGACCGGGCGTTCGGCGACCCGCGTCCCCGACCCCTGGCGGGCGGTGAGCCAGCCCTCGGCGACGAGGTCCCCGTACGCGTCGGCGACAGTGTTGCGCGCGACGCCGAGGTCGACGGCGAGGGACCGGGACGAGGGCAGCCGGGTGCCGGGGGCGAGCCGGCCGCCGCGCACGGCCTCGCGCAGAGCGTCGGTCAGCCCCTTGCGGACGCCGAGGCGCGTGGCGTCGCCGCCCGTTTCCAGATGCAGGTCGACGCCCAGAGTGGCCCACGATTCTCCCATGGAAATGGACCATACCGGTGGGCTACCGCGACCGTAGGGTCGAGGCATGACGACGAACGAGGACACCGCCCGGAACACCGCCGCCAAGGAGTACGGCCACGAGCACAGCCCCCGCCTCGCCTGGGCCCAGCACGCCCCCGAGGTGTTCAAGGCCATGATCAAGCTCGACGCGGCGGCCCGTAAGGGCCTCGACCCGGTGATCTTCGAGCTGGTCAAGATCCGCGCCTCGCAGATCAACCGCTGCGCGCTCTGCCTGGACATGCACACCAAGGACGCGCTCGCGGCCGGCGAGAGCGTCGAGCGGATCGTCCAGCTCAGCGCCTGGGAGGAGTCGCGGCACTTCTACACGGCCAAGGAGGTCGCCGCGATCGAGCTGACCGAGGCGATCACCGTGCTCACCGACGGCTTCGTGCCCGACGAGGTCTACGAGAGGGCCGCGGCGCACTTCGACGAGGCGGAGCTGACGCAGCTCATCGCCGCGATCACGGTGATCAACGCGTGGAACCGCTTCGGCGTCTCCACCCGCCAGGTGCCGGGCCACTACAAGGCCGGTGACCACAAGTGACGCCGCGTACCGCCCAGTTGGACAAGCGGGTCGCCGGCGCCCTGAGCGAGTTGAGCGCCGCCGCCAAGCGCGGCCTCGGCGACCCGGTGCTCGCGGAGCTGGTCATGGTGCGGGCCTCGCAGATCAACGCGTGCGCGTTCTGCCTGGACATGCACGTGGAGATCGCCCTGAAGAACGGTGAGACGCCCAAGCGCCTCGCCCTGCTGAACGCCTGGGAGGAGGCCGGGGAGCTGTTCGGCGAGCGCGAGCGCGCGGCCCTCGCGCTGACGGAGGCCGTCACCCTCCTCACCGACCGGTTCGTGCCGGACGAGGTGTACGAGAGGGCCGCGGCGCACTTCGACGAGTCCGCGCTGGCCCATCTCATCGGCCTGATCACCGCCATCAACAGCTGGAACCGGCTGATGGTGAGCCGCCGTGTCGAGCCCGGCGGGTACGCCCCGTGAGCGCCCCGGGCCCCGGACACGCCCCGGGCCCCGCGAGCCCCGTCGACACGCTGCGCGCGCTGCACCACGGGCGGGCGCCCGGCGACCCGCTGGTCCTGCCGGGCCCCTGGGACGCGGTGAGCGCCCGGACCCTCGAGGAGGCGGGCAGCCCGGCGCTGGCCACGCCCAGCGCGGGGATCGCGCTGTCGCTGGGGTACGAGGACGGGCAGGTGCCGCCCGGGGAGATGTTCGCGGCGATCGCCCGTATCACCCGGTCCGTGTCCGTGCCCGTGAGCGCGGACGTGGAGGACGGCTACGGCCTCGCGCCGAAGGAGCTGGTCGAACGGCTCCTGGCGGCCGGGGCGGTCGGCTGCAACCTGGAGGACTCCGTGGGCGGCACGGGTGCGGGCTCGGCGACTGCTCTCAGGGACCCCGCCGCGCAGGCCGACTTCCTCGCGGAGGTACGGGCGGCGGCGGGCGACCGCCTGTTCGTCAACGCGCGCGTGGACACGTTCCTCAGGGGCGAGCCGGACCCCGAGGCCGCGATCGCGCGGGCCCGCCTGTACGTGGCGGCGGGCGCGGACTGCGTGTACCCGATCCTGGCGCCGCCGCAGACGATTCCCGCGCTGCGGGCGGGCATCGAGGGCCCGCTCAACGTCCTCGCCCGCCCGGACGGCCCGTCCCCGCGCGAGCTGGGCCACCTGGGCGCGACGCGCGTCACGTTCGGACCGGGCCTGCTGCACAAGGCGATGCGGGCCCTGGCGGAGCCGATCGGACAGTAACGGGTGGGTGGGAGACGTCCGCCGCGAAGCGGCGGTGCCGTGGGGGCCCCCCCCCCCCCCCCCCGCCCCCGCGC
>NZ_JBEXWC010000026.1:0-112912 GCF_040629635.1 Streptomyces sp. NPDC005898
CCGATACCACCAGTATCGGGGCGACCCTCCGCCTTGCGAGCGCACGCACCAGACGCCGCCAGGCCCGCCCTGCGGGCGGACGACGCTACTTTCACAACACGCCCTAGGGCGCTGTGCCTAGTAGACCGGCTTCTCGGGCTCGATCTGGTGGACCCAGCCGATCACGCCGCCGCCCACGTGGACCGCGTCGGAGAAGCCCGCCGACTTCAGGACGGCGAGGACTTCCGCACTGCGGACACCCGTCTTGCAGTGCAGGACGATCTTCTTGTCCTGCGGGAGGCTCTCCAGGGCGGTGCCCATGAGGAACTCGTTCTTGGGGATCAGCTTGGCGCCGGGGATCGAGACGATCTCGTACTCGTTGACCTCCCGGACATCGATGATCTCGATGTTCTCGCCCTCGTCGATCCACTCCTTGAGCTGCTTGGGAGTGATCGTCGAGCCTGCTGCCGCCTCCTGGGCCTCCTCGGACACGACGCCGCAGAAGGCCTCGTAGTCGATCAGCTCGGTGACGGTGGGGTTCTCGCCGCAGACCGCGCAGTCGGGGTCCTTGCGGACCTTGACCTGGCGGTACTGCATCTCCAGGGCGTCATAGATCATCAGGCGGCCGACCAGCGGCTCGCCCGTGCCCGTGAGGACCTTGATCGCCTCGGTGACCTGGATGGAGCCGATCGACGCGCACAGCACGCCGAGCACCCCGCCCTCGGCGCAGGAGGGGACCATGCCGGGCGGCGGCGGCTCCGGGTACAGGCAGCGGTAGCACGGGCCGTGCTCGGACCAGAAGACCGAGGCCTGGCCGTCGAAGCGGTAGATCGAACCCCACACGTACGGCTTGTTCAGGAGCACGCACGCGTCGTTGACCAGGTAACGGGTGGCGAAGTTGTCGGTGCCGTCGACGATCAGGTCGTACTGGGCGAAGATGTCCATCACGTTGTCGGCCTCGAGCCGCTCTTCGTGGAGGATCACGTTCACGTACGGGTTGATGCCGAGGACCGAGTCCTTCGCGGACTGCGCCTTCGAGCGGCCGATGTCCGCCTGGCTGTGGATGATCTGCCGCTGGAGGTTGGACTCGTCGACCTCGTCGAACTCCACGATGCCGAGCGTGCCGACACCGGCCGCGGCGAGGTACATCAGCGCCGGGGAGCCGAGGCCGCCGGCGCCGACGCACAGCACCTTGGCGTTCTTCAGCCGCTTCTGCCCGTCCATCCCGACATCGGGGATGATCAGGTGGCGGGAGTACCGGCGGACCTCGTCGACGGTGAGCTCAGAGGCGGGCTCGACCAGGGGTGGCAGCGACACGGGGACTCCGTTGGTCGGTTCCTACGTACGGTTGTTCTCTCCGTAACACTGCCACGCCCTTCTTCATTCCGAGACACCCGTTCCGATACGCGAGACAATTTCGTCCCAGTACGCGGGCATGGACTCCCAGGGAGCCCCCGCGCCCGCCCCCTCCACCCGGTCGGTGAAGTAGAGCGTGGAGGCGCCCTGCCAGCGGGCGATGCGCAGCGCCTCCTCCAGGTGCCCGCGCGGCACGCCGTGCACGAAGTGGCAGAAGCGCTCCGGTGGATGCTCGGCGGTCCACTCGGCCACCTGCGACCAGCGGTAATCGCTCCAGGGGCCGGCGAAGGTCACCAACTGGTCGCCCACCTCGGCGTATCCGGGATCCGGGTGCGTCCCGTGACCGAGCACGAGGTGGGCGTCGCCGACGAGCGTGCGCAGTGTGGCGGCGGTCCCGCGCACCTCGGGGAGCGCGGTCCGCTCCGTGGGACAGCGGTCCAGAAAGTAGCCGTCGACCTGGTACCAGTCGACGTAGCGGTGCGCGTCGCGGACCAGCTCCCCGAAGGGGCGTGCGCCGTAGCGCGCGTCGAGCTGGCCGAGCACGCGGACACCGGCGTTCCGCAGCCGTCCCGCCGCTTCCAGACAGTGTGGATCGGGCCGCTCGCCCGGGCCGTTCGCGACGTTCAGGACGACCCACTTCAAGGGGGTGCCCGGGCGGGTGAGTTCGGCCCATTCGGCGGGTGCGAGGAGCGGGTGGGCGAAGCCGGGGACGCCGAGGCCGACCCGTACGCCGGTGCTCGCGGAGCCCCTGGTGGGCCTGGTCAGATGCGACACGCGGCCTCCATCCAGATGTCGGCGAGCGACTCCTCCAGGTTGATCCGCGGCCGCCAGCCGAGCCGGTCGCGGGCGGTGCGCACATCGGCCTGCTGCCAGCTGCCGCAGCCGTCCGGGTAGGGGTACGCGGCCGGGGGCCCGTGCTCCCCCTCCGCGCGGGGGTGGCCGATGACGCCGCGGACGGGCACCTGGTCGAGTTCGTGCAGGGCGCCGCCGTATCCGGCGACGCGGGCGAGCACGGCGGCCGCGTCCCGCAGGCGCACGGCACGGCCCGAGCCGATGTTCACCACGCCCTGGGCGGCGGAGAGGGAGGCGGCGTGCACGGCGCGTGCCACGTCGCGTACGTCGACGAAGTCCCGCTGCACACCGAGGCCCCCGAGCTTCAGCTCGCCGTCCCCCGCCTGCATGGCGCGCCTCATGGCCTCGGCGAGCCGCCCGAGCGGCGAGCCCGCGGGCGTGCCGGGCCCGGCGGGCGAGAACACCCGCAGGACGACGGCGTCGAGCCCGGAGCCGAGGACCAGTTCGGTCGCCGCCAGCTTGCTGACGCCGTAGGGGCCGCCGGGCCTCGGCACGGCGTCCTCGGCGGTCGAGGAGCCCGGCTGGCTGGGCCCGTACTCGGCGCCGCAGCCCAGCTGGACCAGCCGCGCGCCGCAGCCGCTGCGGCGCAGGGCCTCGCAGACGGTGGCGACGGCGACGGTGTTGTGCCGCGTCAGCTCGCGGGCGCCGCCGCGGGTGGCGCCGGCGCAGTTGACGACGACGCCCGGGTGCACGGCGTCCAGGAAGCGGGTGAGCGCTCCGGGGCTGCCGCTGGCGAGGTCGAACCGTACGTCAGAGTCGTCGCCGCGGCCGAGGGCGGTGAGCTGCACCGCGGGGTCGGCGAGCAGCCGGTCGGCGACGAACCGGCCGAGGTATCCGTTGGCTCCGATCAGCAGCACCCTCATCGGGCGCCTCCCGGGGTGGCCGCGCGGACGCGGAGTCGACTACCGGTGGTCATCTGTCTTTCTCCTTAGGGATGGTGCCATGGGTCACGGGATGAGGCCCGCGGTGTCGGCCCCGCGGGAGAGTGGTCTGGCCGGTCGGTGGCCGGCGGCTCACATCGCGTCGCCGGGGACGGGGTGGGCCTGGGTGGGACCGGCGTGGGCCGAGGCCAGGGTCAAGGTCCTGAGCGCGTGGCTCAGGAGGGCGAGGGCGGCGGCCCCGCACACGGCGGCGGGGACGGCGCCGGGGCCCCAGGTGTCGACGGCCGCCGTGACGGGTGCCGCCACCGCGTCGCAGCCCGGCAGGCGGCCGGCGAACACGAGGGCCGAGGCTGTGGCTTCACCGGCGCCGGCGGCGCCCAGGAGCAGGGCGGGCGCCCGTACGGAGCCGTACACGCCGAGCAGCCGTGCGAGCAGCAGCAGGGCGCCGAGCGCGCCGGCCCCGGCGAGGGACGCGCCGGTGTCGGAGGTGTCGAGCAGGGCGTTCGTCGCGGCGAGCGACGCCCAGAGGGACACCGTGAGCGCGGCGAGGAACAGCGTGAGGACGCCGAGCAGCAACGGCCGTGCGGAGGCGGTGAAGTCGTCGAGCCCCCGGCTGGTCCGCAGCCGCCCCTGGGCGCGGACGGCGAAGAGCCGGGCGCACCAGGTCGCGGGGGCGACGGCGAGGGCGAGGCCGAGGAGCCCGGCAGTGGCGGGCCGCCAGAGGTCGTCCGGCCCGTCGGGACCGCCGGTGACGGCACTGCTCAGCAGGGCGTCGCCCAGAAGCGCGTACGCGAGGAGCCAGCACACCCACGCGCGTGCGGCGGGCGTCAGGCGGGCGCGGGCGGGGGCGCGCAGGGGGCCCTCGCGCAGGGCGATCCACAGCGCGAGGGCTATGGCGAGGGTGCCGGCGAGCGCCACGGCGAGCCGGGTGCCCGCGCTGGTCAGGCCGGTCCCGGCCACCGCCACCAGGCCCACCGCGCCGGGCGCCAGGGCGAACAGGGCCCGGCCCGGCGGCCCTTCGGGCACGGCGGGTCCCACGCCCTCGGGGGCACGGCATTCGTCGTCGCGGGGCACGCGCGCGTACATCTCCTCGGCCAGGGCGAACACATCCCGGTGCCGGTAACGCGCGGCCGCCCGGTCGGTCACGCCGTGCGCCTCCAGGCCGGCCGCGATCTCCAGCGGGTCGACGGCCCGCGCGCACAGCTCGCGATGCCGGTGCATCAGGGCCTTCACGGGATCGGCGCTCCCCCGGCGCGCTGCCCCGGCCCAAGAGGCCCGCCCTGGCCCGCCCGGACCCCCACCAACGCCGTCCGCGCACCCTCCGCCCGCGTCACCCACGCCGTCCGCGCGGGCGTCCCCACCGACGGCACCCACGCGCCCTCCCCCACCGACGCGCGCACGCCCTACGTCCACGCGCCCGGCGCCCACGCCGTCCGCGCGCCCCCCGCCGGTGTCGCCTGCACCGTCTGCGCGACCTCCCTCAACGTCACCCGCACGCCCCGCGCCCGCACCCGCGCCGCCCACAAACCCCGCACCCACGCACCCCGCGCGCCCCCCGCCCGCGTCCCCCACGCTCCCGGCGACGCCGACGTCCTCCCCGGGAAGAGAGTCCCCGCCCAATCTGAAGGCGGCGCCGAGAACCGACCGCCCCGCAGAGCAAGTGCCCTCCCCTTCGGCCGCCCTCGGCGCGTCCGCCGCCCGCACGCCGTCCCGCCGTGTCATACGGCGGCCCCCTTCAGCTGCTCCCGGCCATGCGTTTCGCGCGCGGCCCAGCTGGGCGCGTCGCCGCTCTCCTCGGCCGGCGCGGGGCCCACCGCGACCGCCCAGCGGCCCGGCACGTACGCCTCGGCCGGGGTCGCGAACGGCAGCGGTCCGCCCGCCGCGTCCACGGCGTCCCGGCGCACCGGGCAGTGCGAGACGATCTCCAGGTAGATGTCGCGGAAAGCCGCGACGTTCTGCTCGACGGTGAAGAGTTCGAGCGCTCGCGCCCGCGCGGCCGCCCCCAGGCGCGCACAGCGCTCGGGGTCACGCAGGAGCGCCCCGCACGCCTCGGCGAGCGCCTGCGGATTGCGCGGCGGCACGACGAGCCCCGTGCCGCCGATCACCTCCACCACCGCGCCGACGTCCGTCGAGACGGTCGCGCGCCCGCAGAACATGGCCTCCACCAGGGCGGCCGGAAAGCCTTCGACAACGCTGGAGAGGACCACGACGGCGCCCGTGGCGTAGACGCCGGCCGGCTCCGGTGCCTCGGGACCGCCGATCTCCTCGAACGAGACGGGGTTGTCGTCGACGGCGTGCGCATCCTGTGCCTCGTCGGGGAAGAGCTGCGCGGCGAGCGCCCGGCAGTGCGCGAGATACTCCGCGGCCCCGGGCTCCTCGGCGGGTGCCCCGACGATCCGCAGCCGGGCCCTCGGCTCCCGGCCGCGCACCTCGGCGAAGGCGTGCAGCAGGGAGACCAGGTCCTTGGCGGGCTCGACGCGGCCGACCCACAGGAGGGTGTAGGGGTCGGCGGTGTCCTGGCCCCGCTCGCCGGTCTCGCGGAAGTCGTCGCAGTCCATGCCGGGATGGACCGTGCGCAGCTTGGCCCGGTCGGCGCCGCAGCGCTCCTGCCAGCGGCGGGCGTGGGCGTCGCCGGGGGTGATCAGGACGGCCCGGTCGTACACCTCGGCGGCGAGGCGGGCGTGGAAGGCGGCGAGCAGCGCCCGGACCGGCGCACTCAGGTCCATGCGGCCCGCGGCGAGGTGGTGCGCGCGCAGCCGCACGCCGTACTCGGTCACGAGCAGCGGCACGCCCGCGAAGTGCCGGGCGAGCAGGCCGGGCAGCGCCGCGGGTCCGCCGGAGGTGGCGTGGCACAGGTCGGCGGCGCCGAGGGCGTCGTCCCCGTACCAGTCGAGGGAGAGCGGGCGCAGCGCCCGCTCCATCAGGCCGGCGGCGACGAGCAGGTCGGCGACGCGCGCGGTGCGGGCGGCGGGCAGTGCACCGGGCGCGCGGCAGGCGCTTTCCAGCGCGCGCACGGCGGCTTCCGAGCGCAGGGCGCCGACCAGGCCGCCCTCTTCGCGGGCGAGGTCGGCGAGGCCGTACAGCGCGCTGGCGAAACGGTCCGCCACATCGTCGGAGTCGGCCCCGTGCGCCGGGTCCGGGCGCGGCGCGCCGCCGGCTCCGCCCCGGCAGACCACGTCGGCGAGCTCCGCGAAGCACTCCGCGAACCGGTGCCGTGCCCGTCGTCCCCGGCCGCCGCGCGGGCCCGCGCCCTGGAGGGCCGCGTCGTCGGTGGTCCACAGCGACGCCGTGCGCACCCGGGTGACGTGCGGCGGGAGGTCGAGGCGGCCCGAGGCCTCCTGGCGGGCGTCGCGGCCGAGCGCGTAGAGGTCGAACTCGTGCTGCCCGAGCCCGCGCACGAGCCGGTCGCACCAGAGCCGGCCCTCACCACTCACATACGGATAGCCACCCTCCGTAAGCAGTGCAACGCGCACGAGCGCACCCCCGATCTCCCGTTTGGGGAGCCGCCGTTGAGTCGGCGGCCCGCAGCGGGAAGAACGTATGCGGTCCTGCCGGTGGCGCGACGGACGGTTGTCCATCGCGCCACCAAAAGGGGTGAACGGCCGTAACTTTCCCGTGCCGGTGGCGTTCTGTCGCGCTATGGCGGCAGGAAGGGCCCGTTCCACCGCGGACCGTCAGGCGGCGGCCGGCTCCGTGCGGGCCCCGCGCCGCAGCGCGACCGTCTCCGGATCGAGCGAGGGCACGGCGGTGAGCAGCTGCCTGGTGTACGGGTCGCGCGGTGAGCCGTAGACCTCGTCGACGGGCCCGTACTCGACGAGCCGGCCGCGCCTGAGCACGGCGACCCGGTCGCTGACCTGGCGTACGACCGCGAGATCGTGCGCGATGAAGACCAGCGCCAGGCCGAGGTCCCGCTGCAGTTCCGCGAGGAGAGCAGTGATCTGGGCCTGGGTCGTCACGTCGAGCGCGGACACCGGTTCGTCGCACACGATGAGGCGCGGTTCGGCGGCGAGCGCCCGCGCGATGCCGACGCGCTGGCGCTGACCGCCACTGAACTGGTGCGGATAGCGGTCGTAGTGCGCCGGTTCGAGCCCCACGCGCTCCAAGAGCTCCCGCACGCGCCCCCGTACGAAGGTGTCGCTCGCGCCCCTGGCACGCAGCGGGTCGGCGACGGACTCGCCGATCGAGCGGCGGGGGTTGAGCGAGGCGACGGGGTCCTGGAACACCATCTGCACGGCGGGGTCCACGCGGCCGCCGGGCCGCTCCACGCCTTCGTGGCGCAGCTTCCCCGCGCTCGGCTCCAGGAGGCCCACGAGCATGCGCCCGAGCGTGGTCTTGCCGCTGCCGCTCTCGCCCACGACGCCGAGGGTCTCCCCGCGGCGGACGCTGAGCGTGACGTCGTCGACGGCGGTGACGGCGCGCTTCCCGTGGCCGAACTCCCGGCGCAGGCCCACCGCTTCGAGCACCACTTCCCCGCTCGTGCGGGGCGAGGGGGGTTTCGGCGGTGCGTCGAGCCGTGGCACGGCGCTCAGCAGCTCCCGGGTGTACGGCCGCCGGGGCGCCCTCAGGACGTCCCGCACCGCGCCCCGCTCCACTTCCCGCCCGCCCCGCACGACCAGGACCTCCTCGGCGCTCTCCGCCGCGACGCCCACGTCGTGGGTGATCAGGAGCAGGCCCATCCCGGTCTCGTTCCGCAGCGCGTGCAGCAGGTCGAGGATCTGGGCCTGGACGGTGACGTCGAGGGCGGTGGTGGGCTCGTCGGCGATCAGCAGTTCCGGTTCGCAGGCCAGCGCCATGGCGATGAGCGCGCGTTGGCGCATGCCGCCGCTGAACTCGTGCGGGCGCGAGCGGGCCCGGCGTACGGGATCGGGGATGCCGACCCGGTCGAGCACCCGCACGGCACGCGCGCGTGCCGCCCGCCGGGAGGCGCCGGTGTGCACGCGGTACACCTCGGCGATCTGGTCGCCCACCGCGAAGTACGGGTCGAGGGAGGAGAGCGGGTCCTGGAAGACCATCGCCGCCTTCCCGCCGCGCAGCCGCCGCAGCTGTGCCGGCGACGCCTCCTGTACGTCGACGCCGGCGACCCGCACGGATCCCTTGACGCGCGCGCCCGTGCCGCGGTGCAGCCCGAGCAGCGCGGACGCCACGGTCGACTTGCCGGACCCGGACTCGCCCACGAGGGCGAGCGCGCGGCCCGCCTCCAGGGTGAAGGAGAGCCCGTCCACGGCGCGTACGCCGGAGTCGAACTCCACGCCCAGGTCCCTCACGCGCACGAGGTTCATGTCAGCACCACCCGTCGGTCGGCCACCGCGTACAGCACGTCCGCGACGGCATTGGCGAGCACCACGAAGAAGCCGGTGACCATGACCAGGCCGACCACCACCGGCAGGTCGACGGACTTCACCGCCTGCACGAGTTCGCGCCCGAGGCCGGGGAGCCCGAACAGCGACTCGGTGAGCATCGCGCCGCCGAACAGCGACCCGAAGCCGTTCGCGGTCAGGGCGATGACCGGGGCCAGCGCGCCCCGCAGGGCGTGCCTGCCGACGATCGCCCGCTCCCCGACGCCGTACGCGCGAAAGGTCCGCACGTGGTCGTCGGCGAGCGTCTCCAGCATCGCGGAGCGGGTCACCCGGGCGTATGTGGCGGCCTCGACCAGCACGAGCGCCAGCCAGGGCAGGAGCAGGTTCCAGGCCCACTGGGTCGGGTCGTCGCCGAAGTCCACGTACTGCGGGAAGGGCAGCCATTGGAGCTGACCGCAGACGACGATCATCAGCAGCAGGCCGACCACGAAGACCGGCGTGGCGGTGCCCGCGAGGGTGAGGGCGGTCAGGACGCGCTCGCCGAGTCGGCCGCGCCGCCACACGGACAGGACGCCGGTGCCGACCCCGAGGGCCAGCCACAGCACCATCGCGCCGACCGCCAGCGAGGCGGTGACCGGCAGCTTGGCCGCGATCAGCGCGGTGACCTGCTGGTCGCTCTGGTAGGAGACGCCGAGGCAGGGCGCGCCGCAGTGCTCCACGCCGGTGCCGGTGGAGTAGTCGTGGCCGGTGAACAGGCCCTGGAGGAAGTCCGCGTAGCGCACGTACAGCGGGTCGTCGAGGCGCAGTTGCGCGGCGACCTGGTGGACCTGCGCGGGCGAGCAGCGGGGGCCGCAGGTGATCTGGGCGACGTCGCCGGGAGCGACGTAGAACACCGCGTAGATGATCACGGAGAGGGCGAGGAGCGTGCCGAGGGCGCCGGCGAGGCGCCGCAGCAGGAAGGCGGTGAGCCGCCGGGACCCGCTCACGCGGGGGCCTCCTCCCTCTTGCGTCCGGTGCCGATGCGCAGCCGGGAGGCGGCCCGCGGGTCCAGCGCCGTGCGCACGCCGTCCCCGAGCACGGTGAGGGCGAGCACGGTCACGAACAGGGCGCCCGCCGGGAGCAGCAGGTACTGCGGGGCCGCCTGGTACCAGACGTCCGCGGCCGTGAGCATCTGCCCCCACGAGGGGGTCGGCGGTCGCACGCCGACGCCGAGGAAGGAGAGCGCGGCCTCGACGGTGATGTTGGCGGGGGCGAGCAGCGCGGCGTAGGTGAGGACGGGTGCGGCGAGGGCGGGCAGCAGTTCGCGCCGGGCGACGCGCACGGAGCCCCAGCCGCTGAGCCGTGCGGCGGCCACGTGGTCGAGTGCCTTGAGCGTGACCGTCTGCGCGCGCACGACCTTGGCGACGCTGCCCCAGGCGAGGAGGCCGATGACCAGGGCGACGAGCACAGGCCGCGGGAATCCGCTCGGCACGACCGTCATCAGCGCGAGCGCGAGGACGGTCAGCGGCAGGGCCACGACGACGTCGGTGGCGCGGCTGAGCACCTGGTCGAGCCGGTGGCCGCCGAATCCGGCGGCGACGCCGACCGCGACACCGATGGTCACCTGGACGACGGTCGCGGCGAGCGCGACGCCGAGGGAGACCCGTGCGCCGTGGACGAGCCGGGCGAAGAGGTCGCGCCCGGTCTGCGGTTCGACGCCGAGCCAGTGGTCGCCGCTGATCCCGCCGAAGGGGCCGATGGGCACCCCGCCGCGCGCCGAGTCGACCAGGTCGGGGTGGTACGTGGTGGGGTCCTGCCCCTCCAGGGCCGTGAGGAGGGGCGCGGCGAGCGCCACGAACACAAGCAGCGCGACGACTCCCGCCGCGGCCAGGGCGGCCGGCTGCTCGCGCAGCCGCCGCCAGAGGGCGGTCTTGCCGGTCATGACGACTTCACCGCGACCTGGGAGACGTCGAGGACACCGGTCCAGTCGCTGATCACGACGTTCCGGACGTCCTTGCCGTACAGCCGCTTGTAGACCGGGTGGAGGAGCGGCACGGTCAGGGCCCGGCGGCCGATCTTCTTGTCGAGGGCGCCCCAGCGCGCCGCGGCGGCGTCCAGGTCGGTCAGCTCGTTGATCTCGTCGATCTCGTGGTTGACGGCCTTGTCGTCCAGGAAGCCCGTGTTGAAGTTGGCGCCGTCCTTCACGATCTGGCGTCCGTCGAAGATCGGGGCGATGAAGGGGCCGCCGGAGGGCCAGTCGGCGCCCCAGCCCGAGAGGAACAGGCCGGGCTCGTGGTCGACGTCGTGGATCCGGTCGGAGTAGTCGTTGTCCTCCAGGCCGTCCAGTTCGACCGTGATGCCGGCCTTCTTCAGGGCGTCCTGTACCGCGGTCGCGACCTCCGGGCCCGTCTCGTCGTTCTTGGCGTTGGAGTGCGTGAGCCGGATGGTCAGGCCGTTCTCGTGACCGGCTTCCTTCAGCAGCCGCCTGGCCTTCCTCGGGTTGCCGGAGGCGCCCGCCGGGAAGTGGTCGTACTCCGTGTGTCCGAAGGCCTTCTGGTCCGGCAGGAAGGTGGTGGCGGGCTCGGCGAGCGAGGAGCCGCCGGCGGCGTTGACGACCGAGGAGCGGTCCACGGCGTACGCGATGGCCTGGCGCACCTTGGGGTCGTCGAAGGGCTTCACCTTGGGGTTGAAGGCGAGGTAGTTCGTGTAGCCGAAGTGTCCGGTGCCGACGTGGGCGGCCAGGTCCTTGTCGCCGCTGACCTTGGCGAGTTCGGCCGGGCCGAGGTTGGTGTCGGTGGTGACGGCGGCGGCGTCCGCGCCCCGGCCCGCGGCGAGCCGCTGGTTGATGACGGACGCGTCGAGCCCGGAGCGTACGTCGATGGCGTCCGGGTAGGCCTTGCGCTCCGCGTCGGTCGCGGCGGACCAGTGGGGGTTGCGCTCCAGCCGCAGCCGCTCCCCGTCGCGTTCGTTCCCGACGACCTTGTAGGGGCCCGAGGAGAGGGGGTGCTCCTCGTACTTCGTGCCCTTGTCCTTGCTCCTGGGGACGGGTGCGAACTGCGTCTGGGTGGCGAGGAAGGGGAACTCCCCCTCGGGCTTGTTCAGATGGAAGACGATGGTCCGCTCGTCCGGGGTCTCGATCGACGCGAGTCCCTTGCCGCTCTTGTCCTTGTAGGGCCCCTGGTAGGTGTCGCCGCCGACGAGCCAGTCCCGCAAGTAGGGTGCGCCACCGCTGAGTTCGGCGGCGAAGGACCGCTCGATGCCGTACTTCACGTCGGCGGTGGTGATCGGCGAACCGTCCTCGTACTTGAGCCCCTTCTTCAGGGTGTACGTCCACACCGTGGCGTTCTTGCTCGGTCTGCCGAGGTCCGTCGCGAGGTCGGGGACGACCTTCGCGCCCTTCGCGCCGGCCTCGCGGTTGCGGGTGGTCAGGGTGCGGAAGACGAGGCCCGGTATGTTGCCGCCGCCGGAGGTGTAGAGCCGCGCGGGGTCGAAGTCGGTCTGTGGGGCGCTGTTGAGGACGGTGAGCGTGCCGCCCTTGGCGGGGGTCTTCTCCGCGCCACCGCCGGCGTCGGCGTCCCGCGGACCGGCGCAGGCGGCGGTGCCCGAGGCGAGGATTAGACTGACGGATGCCGCGGCCACGCGGCGGGCGATGGCGGACGATTGACGCATCGGAGGCGACCTCTCGGGGAAAACGCCGCGCGAAGGCGGCTGATCAGCGGAAATGGAGCAGAGCTGACCCCGGAGAGGGTGCGGGGAAAAAGCGGCACCGGGCCGTGCGGGAAGGCAGGGCTCAGGGGCGGCCGGAAATGAGCGACGCACTCGCCGGGGCGGGCGTCAGCAACAGTGGACGTCGGACACGCAGAGCGCGGTCACGCCGAGCAGCGCCAGCTCGATGGCTGCGCTCGAAGGGGCGTGACGGTTCGACATGCGCAGAAATATGAACGAATTCCCGGCGGATGTCAAAGCGCGGATGTCAAAGCGGCGGGCGCCTGCCGCCCGCCGCCACCTCAACTCTTCGGAAAGGCCCAGGGATTGGCCTTGCACTTGATCCCGTCGTGGTCCAGGAACTTGGTCTGCTGCTGCATGACGGGCGCGAGGTCCCCGTCCTTCGCGCAGTCGGTGTGGTCGAAGCCGAGCCGGTGGCCGACCTCGTGGTTGATCAGCATCTGGCGGTAGGGGCGCAGGGCGTTGCCGAAGGTCTTCTTGACCTCGTCGCCGTAGGTCTTGGCGCCCTGTGCCCACCGATATCCGTTGATCATCACGCGGTCCGTCGCCGCGGAATCGCACGACACATTGTCCTGCGCCGTGTCGAGCCCCGATTTCGCGCACCAGGCCGCGGTCGTCCCGGGGCTCGCCAGCGTGATGACGAAATCAGGTTTGCCGGACGAGACGCGCTCGAAGGTGCGGGCGCCGCCATGGGCCCAACTCCGGTCGTCGTTCAGGGTCTTCTGCACCGCCTGCGCGAACAGTCCGCCGTCGAGACCGAGCCCCTTTTCGACGTCGACGCGATACCGGAACAGCTGCCCCTTTCCGGGTGCCTTGTCGAATCCGGCGACCGCCTCGAATTCACCGGACGCCTGCAACTTGGGGTCCAGGGGATATCTCTCGCCGAGCTTCTGCTCGTACGTCATCCGGGCCAGATCCGGTTTCACGGCGGGGCCCCCGGGCGGCGGGCGCTCGTCGGAGCGTGAGGCGGAGTCCCCGGCGTCGCGCGCGCCGTCGCCGGGGGCGGCCTGCGGCCTGTCGTCGGAGCCGCCCGCGCCGTCGCGGACCTGGCCCGCGAGGAACGCCGCGAGCAGAAGGGTCACGGCGGCCGCGCCCCCGGTGAGCAGGCGCGCACGCCCGCCCTTCCGGCCGCCGCCGGCCACGACGGCCCCCTCGCCGCGAGGCTCGGGGACGTCGCTCCAGTCGGTGACGGAGGCGTAGGGGTCACCCTCCGGGAACGCCTCCATGTAGTCCTGCCGAGGAGCGGATCGATCCTGCCGCAGGGCGGTGCGGGCCCGCCGCGGGGTGGGGCGGTCCTGCCCCGGGGTGGGGCGGTCCTGCCCCGGGGTGGGGCGGTCCTGCCGAGGTCGCGGCATGCCGCGCTCGGCACCGCCCGGCTCGCCCTGCTCGGGGTGCCCGCCACGGACGCGCGGGAGCCCATGGGCCGGTGTCGCGCGCGCGGACTCATGCGTGGAGGTCTCGTGCGCGGGGGTTCCCTTGGCGGGCGTCCCGTACACAGGGATCTCCTCGCCGGCGTCCAAGGCGGTGCGCCTGCGGCGCCCGGTACCGGGCGCCGACTGCGGGGCCGGGGCCGGGGCGCGGCGCGCCGGCGGGGGGCTCGAGGCGCCCGTGCCGTCAGGGACGCTCTCGTCGGGGGTGCCGTGGTCAGAGGCACTGTGGTCAGGAGAGCCCTGATCAGGAGAGCCGTGGTCAGGGCTGCCGTGGTCAGGAATGCTGGCCGAAGAGGCGCTCGCCGGGTCGCGGCGGCTGTGTCGTCCCACGCGCCGCCTCAGCTCCCCGAACCCGTACGGGAGTCACGCGAGGCTCTGGAGTCACGGGGAGTGCCGGAGTCACGGGAGGCACTGGAGCCACCGGAGGACTCCGGGGTGCTCGGCTCCTCTCCCAGTTCGACGAGCAGTTCACGGAATGCCGTGGCCACGCTCTGCGGGTCCTCCATCATCGGCAGATGCCCCGCCTCGGGCAGCGTGAGCAGCCGCGAGTCGCGGAACGCGGCATTGGCCTTGCGGGCCATGCGGTACGAGACGAGGAGGTCCCGCCCGCCGTAGACGAGCAGGGTCGGCGCGAGGACCCGCTCGGCCTGCCGCCAGAGGCCGTGCTGGCCGCCCAGCGTGTACGCGTTCACGATGCCGCGCGCCGAGCGGGTCATCGCGTCCCAGAAGTAGGGGAGCCGCAGCCTGCGCTCCATCTCCCGCACCGCCGCGTCGAAGCCCTCCGCCGTCACCTTGGCCGGGTCGCCGTAACAGAGGCCCAGCATCCCGCGCACCCGCTGCTCGGCCGACCACTCCTTGGTGAGCCGCATGAAGAGGGTGGCGACGCCCGGCACGGCGAGCAGCCCCGTCGGCACTGCCGTGCGCTGCACCCGCAGCTCGGGCAGGGCGGGCGAGAGCAGGGTGAGCGTACGGACGAGGTCGGGGCGCACGGCGGCGACGCGCGTCGTGATCGCGCCGCCCAGAGAGTTCCCGAAGAGGTGGACGGGACCGCGGGCGCGGGCGTCGAGGTAACGGATGACGGCGCGGGCGTGCCCGGTGATCGAGTAGTCCCCGTCGTCCGGCGGGGGCGAGTCCCCGAACCCGGGCAGGTCGATCGCCTCGCAGTCGACGACGTCCTCCAGCAGCGGCATCAGCGCCGACCAGTTCTGCGAGGAGCCGCCGAGGCCGTGCACGTACAGCGCGGGCGGGAGTCCTTCCCGGGCCGGGGGCCGGGAACGCACCGTCAGCGTGAGCCCGGGCAGGCCGATCGAGCCGAGCCGCTCGCCCTCCGCGACCGCCACGGCACCGGGCTTGGGCGCGGCGGTGGCGGCCAGCAGGTTCGGCAGCTCGGTGGAAGACATGCGGCAATGTTACGAGACGATCACGTCCGGACTCACGTGTTCGCCGTCACAGACCGCACACGGATCGCGTAGCGCCTCATCCGGGTGTCTCCTACGCTCATAGAAAGCGGGCGATGAGGGCACTCGCATCACGAAGGGCCGTCAGTACCGCGAGGGAAGAGAGCAACACATGAGTGTCGATCCGACCGATCCCGAGACCTTCGAGACGGAAGAGAGCACGACCGGAGCCGAGGCCGGCGTGGAGGCACCGGAGGCGGACACCGCCGAGCAGCACACCGACCTCGCTCCCAGCGGGGACGACTCGCTGCGGGACGCCGACCCGAACGCCGCGAGCGAGGCGGACCTGGCCGAGCAGGCCCGCGTGGTCGACCTCGACGAGGACGACTACCGCTGACCGCCCGGGGGCCGGGGCGGCCCGCGCCGGTCCGGCGGGGTCACGCCCACCGGCGGCCGCCCCGCCCCCGCTTACCCCGGTCCTGTGCACCTCCGTACCCCCTGACCGGCCGACCTGGCCGTGTTTGCCCTGCTACGCACCGCGGCGGAGGCCTTCTGCGGTTGTCCAGTCCATGAAATTCTGCGTCCGCACCGCGCACATCGCTGTTACCGAAAAGTACGATGGCGACGCGGGCGCACACCGCACATCGGACGATTGGGAGGCGGCGTGACAGCCATCGAGCAGACAGAGGCGGCACGCCCGCGGGGCACACGCCTGCCGCGCCGTGCCCGACGGAACCAACTTCTCGGCGCGGCCCAGGAAGTTTTCGTCGCACAGGGTTACCACGCGGCGGCGATGGACGACATCGCCGAGCGCGCCGGGGTCAGCAAGCCGGTGCTCTACCAGCACTTCCCCGGCAAGCTGGACCTCTATCTCGCCCTGCTCGACCAGCACTGCGAGTCACTGCTCCAGTCGGTCCGCACGGCGCTGGCGTCCACCACGGACAACAAGCTGCGCGTGGCCGCGACGATGGACGCCTACTTCGCGTACGTCGAGAACGAGGGCGGCGCGTTCCGTCTGGTCTTCGAGTCGGACCTGACGAACGAGACGGCGGTCCGCGAGCGCGTGGACCGCGTGACGCTCCAGTGCGCGGAGGCGATCTGCGAGGTGATCGCCGAGGACACCGGCCTGCCGAGGGACGAGGCGATGCTGCTCGCCGTCGGCCTCGGCGGCTATTCGCAGGTCGTCGCCCGCTACTGGCTGGCCAGCGGCAGCACGGTCCCGCGCGACAAGGCGGTGGAGCTGCTGACGTCGCTCGCCTGGCGCGGCATCGCGGGCTTCCCGCTGCACGGCACCGAGGGCCACTGACGGCGCGCGCTTTGTTCCCGTTCCGTGTTCGCTACCGGCGTTCATGGCGGCGGTCCTCCGCATCGCCTCACCGGGCTAATGTGTGCTGGGTACGGCGCGGACGGCCGCGCACAGACTGAGCGTCGGAGGGACAAAGCCGTGGAGGTCAAGATCGGCGTGCAGTACGCGCCCCGCGAGATCGTGCTGGAGAGCGGCCAGAGCGCCGAGGAAGTCGAGACCGCGGTGTCCGAGGCGCTGACCGGCAAGTCGCCGCTGCTGAGCCTCGTGGACGACCACGGCCGCAAGGTCCTGGTTCCGGCCGACCGCCTCGCGTACGTGGAGCTCGGCGAGCCCACCGCGCGCAAGGTGGGCTTCAGCGCCCTGTAAGGGGACGCCCGCGGAACACGCGGACAGGCAGCACGAGTACGACAGTTGTCACAGCAGTCGTATCGCGTACGACGAGTGCGGCCCGGTGGTTGTCGACCACCGGGCCGCACTCGTCTGTTGTTGCTGGAGGGTTGCGTTCCGGCCACCTTGGGTACACCGGCTACGACCGATTCGCACCGGCCGCGAGGGAGGGCATCACCGTGATCCTGGAAGCATTCGGCTCCGCTCTGCTGGGTTTCGCCCTGTCCTGGGCCACCGCGCACCGCCTGGCGCACCGGCTGCCCGCGCGCAGCCTCGTCCTGTCGACGGGCCCCGTGGGCGCCCTCATCGGCGCCTTCATCACCCACATGGCGCTGGGTCCCGGCCACGCGCCCGCGACCCTGCTGGGAGCGCTGACCGTCTCGGTGGCCCTGCTCTCCCTGCTGATCCGCCCCACCCGGGGCAGCCTGCACCGCTCGGCGACGGCGTAGGAGCGCCCCCGGAGGGGCGCCCGCCGGCCGCGCGCTAGGCGGCCAGGCCCAGCGCGGCCATCCGCTTGGTGTGCGCCTCGGTGATGCGGGAGAACATCCGGCCGACCTCCGCGAGGTCGAACCCGTCGGCGACCCCGCCCACCAGCATGGTGGAGAGCGCGTCCCGGTCCGCGACGACCCGCTGGGACTGCGAGAGGGCCTCGCCCATCAGCCGCCGCGCCCACAGCGCGAGCCGCCCGCCGAGCCGCGGATCGGCGTCGATGGCGGCCCGGACCTTCTCCACGGCGAAGCTGGCGTGCCCGGTGTCGTCGAGGACGCCGAGCACGAGCCGGCGCGTGTCGCCGTCGAGACGGGCCGCCACCTCCCGGTAGAAGTCACTGGCGATGGAGTCGCCCACGTACGCCTTGACCAGGCCCTCCAGCCAGTCGGACGGCGCGGTCTGCCGGTGGAAGCCGTCGAGCGCCGCCACGAACGGCTGCATGGCCTCGGTCGGCTCCGCGCCGATCGCCGAGAGCCGGTCCCGCAACTGCTCGAAATGGTGGAATTCCGCCGACGCCATCTTCGCCAGCTCCGCCTTGTCGCCGAGCGTCGGCGCCAGCTTCGCGTCCTCGGCGAGCCGTTCGAACGCCGCCAGCTCCCCGTAGGCGAGCGCGCCGAGCAGATCGACGACCGCGGCGCGGTAGTGCGGCTCGGTGGACGCTTTCGCCCAGTCCTGGGCGGCGATCCCGGTGGGTTCGGCGGGGGTTTCGGCGGCGGATTCAGCGGCGGTGTCAGGCGTCTCCATGAAGCGCACAATAGCCCGCCTGCCGTAAGGCGTAAGGTCCCGGTCAGTCGGTGTGACAACGACCATGTGACGAATTCGCCGGACACGCATGCGAGATTCCGGGGTACAGTGGTAAAGCGCCTGCCGAATATTCGACGGGCGGTATGAATGAGGATGCCCGGTCGGTGGCCCGATCGGCTCCGACCCGACAGCCCTCCGGGCGGTACGCGCAGCTGCGTACGGCACGAGGAGGGAACCTCAGCGGTAAGAGCGCTCGAGCGCAGGCAGTGGTCCCGCGCCCCCGGCCCGCCCCCCAAGCAGCCGGCGGTAGTGGCACGGTCACGACCCCCAGCGTTCGCCTCACGCCGCGTCTCACAGAAGAGGCATAGCCCTGACTACGACTTTCCGAGAGCTCGGGATTCTTCCCGAGACAGCCGAAGCCCTTGAAGCCGTCGGCATCATCACCCCCTTCCCCATCCAGGAGATGACGCTCCCCGTCGCCCTTTCGGGCAAGGACGTCATCGGCCAGGCCAAGACCGGCACCGGCAAGACGCTCGGCTTCGGCCTGCCGCTCCTGGAGCGCGTGATCGTCCCCGCCGACGTCGAGGCGGGCCGCGCCGAGCCCGAGCAGCTGACCGAGGCGCCGCAGGCCCTCATCGTCGTCCCCACCCGCGAGCTGTGCCAGCAGGTGACGAACGACCTCCTGACCGCCGGCAAGGCGCGCAACGTCCGCGTCCTCGCCATATACGGCGGCCGTGCCTACGAGCCGCAGGTCGAGGCCCTCAAGAAGGGCATCGACATCGTCGTCGGCACCCCCGGTCGTCTCCTCGACCTCGCGGGCCAGCGCAAGCTCGACCTCAAGCACGTCAAGTGCCTCGTCCTGGACGAGGCCGACGAGATGCTCGACCTGGGCTTCCTGCCCGACGTCGAGCGCATCATCAACATGCTGCCGCCGAAGCGTCAGACGATGCTGTTCTCGGCGACCATGCCGGGTGCCGTCATCGGCCTGGCCCGCCGCTACATGTCGCAGCCCACGCACATCCGCGCCACCGCGCCGGACGACGAGGGCCAGACGGTCGCGAACACCGAGCAGTTCGTCTACCGCGCGCACAACATGGACAAGCCCGAGATGGTCTCGCGCATCCTGCAGGCCGAGGGCCGCGGACTCGCGATGATCTTCTGCCGTACGAAGCGGACGGCCGCGGACATCGCCGAGCAGCTCGAGCGCCGGGGCTTCGCCGCGGGCGCCGTGCACGGCGACCTCGGCCAGGGCGCGCGCGAGCAGGCGCTGCGGGCGTTCCGCAACGGCAAGGTCGACGTGCTCGTCTGCACGGACGTCGCCGCGCGCGGCATCGACGTCGGTGGCGTCACGCACGTCATCAACTACCAGTCCCCCGAGGACGAGAAGACCTACCTGCACCGCATCGGCCGCACCGGCCGCGCGGGCGCCAAGGGCATCGCGATCACGCTGGTCGACTGGGACGACATCCCGCGCTGGCAGCTGATCAACAAGGCGCTGGAGCTGGGCTTCAGCGACCCGGTCGAGACGTACTCCAGCTCTCCGCACCTGTACGAGGAGCTGAAGATCCCGGCGGGCACCAAGGGTGTGCTGCCGCGCGGCGAGCGGACCCGTGCGGGTCTGGGCGCGG
Source organism: Streptomyces sp. NPDC005898 (assembly GCF_040629635.1). NCBI lineage: Bacteria > Bacillati > Actinomycetota > Actinomycetes > Kitasatosporales > Streptomycetaceae > Streptomyces > Streptomyces sp. NPDC005898. The sequence continues at coordinate 19,452 of NZ_JBEXWC010000026.1, forward strand.
AGGAGATCGAGGACCTCGGCGAGACCGGTGGGCGCGGCCGCGGTGGCCGTCCCGCGCGGGGTGGCGGCCGTACGCAGGACCGTGACCGTGACCGTTCTGCCTCGGGCTCGGGCTCGGGCCCCGGCTCGGCCTCGGCCTCGACCGAGCGGGAGCGTCCCGCGCGTACGCCGCGGCGTCGTCGTCGCACGCGGGCCGGCAGCCCGCTGGACGCGGCCCAGGCCACGCCCACGGCGTCCACTGCGCCCACGGCAGCGCCGGTCGCCTCGCCCGTCGAGGCCGTCAGCGAGCCGACGGAGTCGCGCACCCCGCGTCGTCGCCGGCGCACGCGTGGCGGCGCGTCGGAGACCCCGGTCGCGGCCGAGGTCGTGACGGCAGCCGTCACCACGGAGGCTCCGGTCGCCGCCCCCGAGGCGGAGCCCGCGCAGACCCCGGCCCCGGCGACGAAGCCGCGCCGCCGCACGCGGAAGGCCGCGGAGCCGGTGACGGAGGTTCCGGTCGCGGAAGCGGCGGTGGCGGAGGCCCCCGCAGTGGAGAAGCCGAAGCGCCGTACGCGCAAGGCGACCGCCGAGGCCGAGGCCCCCGTGGCGGAGGCTCCGGCGGAGGAGAAGCCGAAGCGCCGCACCCGCAAGGCCACCACCCCGGTCGCCGAGGCCCCTGTAGCCGAGGCTCCGGCGGAGGAGAAGCCCAAGCGCCGCACCCGCAAGACGGCGGAAGCCGTCACGGAGACGGAGGCCACGGCCGCACCGGCCGAGGCCGAGGAAAAGCCGAAGCGCCGCACCCGCAAGGCCACCACCCCGACCGCCGAGGCCCCCGCAACGGAGACCCCGGCGGAAGAGAAGCCGAAGCGCCGCACCCGCAAGGCCACCACCTCCACTGCCGAGGCTCCCGTAGCCGAGACTCCGGCGGAGGAGAAGCCCAAGCGCCGCACCCGCAAGACGGCGGAAACCGCCACGGAGACGGAGGCCCCGGCAGCGGAGACCCCGGTGGAGGAGAAGCCGAAGCGCCGCACCCGCAAGGCCACCACCCCGACCGCCGAGGCCCCCGCAGCGGAGACCCCGGCGGAGGAGAGGCCCAAGCGCCGCACCCGCAAGGCAACAGCCGCCACCCCGGCCGTGGACGCGCCCGAGGCGGAAGCCCCGGCGGCGGACAAGCCGAAGCGACGCACCCGCAAGACCGCGGACGCCGCCACGGAGACGGCCGCCGTGGCGGAGATCCCCGCTCAGTCGACGGAGGAGCCGAAGCCGCGTCGCCGTACGCGCAAGGCGACGGCCGCCGCACCCGCGACGGACGCACCCGAGGCGGAGGCCCCGGCGCCGCGTCGACGCACGCGCAAGAAGGCGGAGACGGCGGACAACTGACGCCCACCCTCCCCGGCATACGAAGGCCCGCCCCCACCAGGGGCGGGCCTTCGCCCGTCCCGGAAAAGTTCCGAGGCCGCCCCCACCAGCCACCCGACGCGGAGCAACGGGCCGGCGGGCGGCTACCCGCCGCGAAGCGGCAAAGCACCACGCCCACAACCCAACCCGGAGCAACGGGCCGGCGGGCGGAAACCCCGCCGCGAAGCGGCAAAGCACTACGCCCACGACTCGACCCAGAGCAACGGGCGGGCGGGTGGGAACCCCGCCGCGAAGCGGCAAAGCACCACGCCCACGACTCGACCCGGAGCAACGGGCGGGCGGGTGGGAAATCCGCCGCGAAGCGGCGAAGCACTACGCCCACAACCCAACCCGGAGCAACGGGCGGGCGGGCGGGAAATCCGCCGCGAAGCGGCGAGGCACCCCTCACGAAACGGCGCGGCCCGACCGCAAAGACCCCGGCCCCCCAAGTCCGCCCAAGGCCCAGGGGCCAGAACCCGTTAGCCTCACCCCATGAGCAGGCCACCCACCTTCACGCCGCCCCCTTGCGCGACCCGCCGCACCCTCCACACCGCCCGCGGCGACTTCGCCGTCCTGGACGCCCTCCCGCCCGCCGGCACCGAGGTCAGCGGCACCGCTCTCCTGCTCCCCGGCTTCACCGGCAGCAAGGAGGACTTCATCGCCCTCCTGGCACCTCTGGCCGCCGCCGGCTACCGCGCCGTCGCCGTGGACGGCCGCGGCCAGTACGAGACGCCCGGCCCCGACGACGAATCGGCGTACGCGCAGGCGGAGTTGGCCCAGGACGTCCTGGCGCAAGCGGCGGCCCTACCGGAGACGGCGGCCCCGTCACAGGCGGCGGAGGGGAAGCCCCACCTCCTCGGCCACTCCCTCGGCGGCCAGATCGCCCGCGCCGCCGCCCTCCTGGCGCCCGGCGCCTTCGCCTCCCTCACCCTCATGTCCTCCGGGCCCGCCGCGATCGTCCCGGCGCAGCAGACCCGCGCCAAGATGCTGGCGGACGCCCTCACGGCCCTGTCGATGGAGGTGGTGTGGGAGGCGATGCGGGCCATGGAGCCGCCGCCCCCGCAGGACGCGGACACCGGCGGTGCCAGAACGGACGGCGGGGACGACAGCGAGGCCCTGCGCGCCCGCTGGCTGCGCCACAATCCCGCCCAGCTCATCGCCACCGGCAGGCAGCTCTCCATGGAGCCGGACCGGGTGGCCGAGTTGGCCGCCGTCCCGCTGCCCAAGCACGTGATCTCGGGCGAGCGCGACGACACCTGGCCCGTGCCGCTCCTGGACGACATGGCCCGCCGCCTGGACGCCCACCGCACGGTGATCCACGGCGCCGAGCACTCCCCCAACACGGACCGCCCCGAGAAAACGGCCGCGGCCCTGATCGCCTTCTGGGACGGCCTCACCCCCCGCCGGGACGGCTGACCCGGGCCCGGCCCGCACCGCCCCGGGGGCGACCCTCAGTACTGCGTACGCAAGTGCTCCCAGAACCCGTCCCGCAGGGCCCTGCGCAGCTCGGACTGCCCCCGCAGCGAGTACTCCAGCAGCCGCTCCGCCTCCACCAGCAGCTCCTGGTCCACTGAGCCGGGCAGGTACGGATGCCCGGGCAGCAGCCCGACGAGCGCCTCGCGCCCCCGGGCCGCCAGCCACTTCGCGGCGATCTGCGCGCCGACGAAGCGGACGTCCTCGCGGGAGGGCCGCTGCGGGGAGGCCCCCGACTCGTACGCCAGGACGGCGCGCCGCGACACGTACGGCTTGAAGAAGTCCAGGTCGAACGTCCGCTGGCTGTCGACCTCCCACAGCAGCGGCTCCGCCTGGTTGCGCCCGTCGGGCGCCTCGATGCCCCACAGGTGCACCCGCGCCCCGTACCCCTGCGCCGCCTCGACCGCCGACACGAGGTCCTCGTCGCCGCCGATGAGCGCCGCGTCGCTGATGGCGCGGTGTCGGGCCAGTGACTCCAGGTCGCTGCGGATGAGGGAGTCGACGCCCTTCTGCTGGTTGTTGGCGTTGAGGTTGCCGAGCCGGACCTTGACGTCGGGCAGCTCGGCGATCGACTGCTGCTCGGCGGTGTGGATGCGGCGCCTGGCCCCATCGTACCAGTAGACGCGCAGCAGGCGGCTGTCCGCGAAGATCGTGCGGGCCTTGTCGATGAGCGCGTCGATGAGGCCCTGGGCGTCGAGGTCGAAGGACCGCCGGTCCTCGGTCCCGGCGGCGAGCCGGCCCGCGGCCGCGTACAGGTACCCGGCGTCGACGAAGATCGCGTGCGTCGACGGTGTCTTCGCCACCTCGGCGAGCACGCGGGCGAGCAGCGCGTTGGCGCGCTCCAGCTGGGCGCTGATGTGTTCCGCCATGTGAGCGGCGGAGTCGGCGGTGCCGGCGGTGCCGGCGGTTCTGTGTTCGACGTCGTCCATAGGGAACCCAGTCTCCCGCTGGTCACACAGCGAACACAAACGGTGCCGCTACCAGCGAGTAATTAGGGACTCGAAAAATTTCTTTAGCGTAGGGAATGTTTGCAGGGGGCAACTCGTTGTACCCATCAGGAACGCGGGGCACTGTAGCCACGCGACCCCCACTTCACGGGACGGGCAGCAGGCCCGACCGACCCCAGTAGTTCTCCTCCAGGAGGATGACCAGACGAAGGGAGAAGCCATATGCGCTTCGAAATCATGCGACTCGACGACGTCGACGGCAACGCCGTGGACAGTACCGTCGTGGACGCCGCCTCCGTCAACCGGATCGTGCAGCAGGCCGCAGCGATCGGCCAGCGGATCTACATCCGCCCGGCCGACTCCTCGGCCTCATGACGCAGTAACGCAGTAACGCAGACGTCGCAGGGCCCCCGTACGCACGCCGTACGGGGGCCCTTCGTGTGTCCGCGCCCGGGGCGGGCCGGGGCCTCAGCTCCCGTTGATCACCTGCGTCACGCCGTTGATGATCTGCTGCACCGCGATCGCGGAGAGCATCATGCCGGCGAGCCGCGTCACGAGCACCACGCCGCCGTCCTTGATGACCCGGATGATCAGCAGCGAGTACCGCATCACCAGCCACAGCACCATGTGCATGGCCACGATCGCCGACCAGACGGAGATCTGCGTGCCGATGCTGTCGGCGTCCTGGACCGCCAGGATCACCGAGACGATCGCGCCGGGTCCGGCGAGCAGCGGCATGCCGAGCGGTACGAGCGCGACATTGACGTCCTTGGTCTGCTTCGGCTCGTCCGTCTTGCCGGTGAGCAGGTCGAGCGCGATGAGCAGCAGCAGGAGGCCGCCCGCGATCATCAGCGCGGGGACGGAGACGTGCAGGTAGTCGAGGATCTGGTGGCCCACGACACCGAAGACGGCGATGACGCCGAAGGCGACGCAGACGGCCTGGAAGGCCATCCGCTGCTGCACCTTGGCGGGCCGGCCCGCGGTCAGGCCGAGGAAGATCGGGGTGATCCCCGGGGGGTCCATGATCACGAAGAGGGTGAGGAAGAGGGAGCCGAAGACGGCGACGTCGAACACAGTGATGGCCTTGCGGAGAGTCGTACGAAGGAGCCGCACCGGAGGTCGCCGGGCGCAGGGCGCGGCGGCCACCGGCCCGGAACAGCGGAACGGTGGAGCGGAGGGTGGGGTGAGGGCGGGGGCGGGCGTGGGGCCGGGCGCGCGGACGCGCGGGCGTTACGCGGCCGGGCTTCCGCCCGCGCCGGGCACGGGGAACGCCCCGGTGGCGCGGCGGGTGATCTCGCCGTAGATCTCGGGGTCGGTGGTGAACTCGCCGAGCACGCAGGTCTTGCGGCTGCCGTGGTAGTCGCTGGAGCCGGTGACCAGCAGGCCGAGGTCCGCCGCGAGGGCGCGCAGCCGGGTGCGGGTCTCGGGGGCGTGGTCCATGTGATCGACCTCGACGCCGTCCAGGCCCGCCGCGGCGAGGGCGGCTATCGCGTCCTCGGGCACCACCTGGCCGCGCTTGACGGCGGCGGGGTGCGCGAAGACGGTGACGCCGCCGGCCGCCTTGACCAGGCGGATCGCCTCGAAGGGGTCCAGCTCGTGCTTCTGGGCGTACGCGCGGCCGCCGTCGGCGAGCCACTCGGGCGTGAAGGCGTCGGAGACGGTGGGCACGACGCCCAGCTCGACGAGGGCCTCGGCGATGTGCGGGCGGCCGACCGAGCCGTCCCCCGCGATACGGGCGACCTGTTCCCAGGTCACGTCGACACCCAGCCGCTGAAGCCTGCCGACCATGGCCTTCGCGCGCGGCACCCGGTCGTCGCGCACCAGTTCGCGCTCGCGGGCCAGTTCCGGCTCGTCGGGGTCGAAGAGGTACGCCAGCATGTGCAGGCCCACGCCGTCGAGGCGGCAGGAGAGTTCGGCGCCGGTGACGAGGGTCAGGCCGGGCGGCAGGGCGGCGATCGCTTCCGCGTACCCGCGCGTCGTGTCGTGGTCGGTCAGCGCGACGACGTCGAGACCGGCGGCCGACGCGTTGCGCACCAGCTCGGCCGGGGTGTCCGTGCCGTCGGAGGCGGTGGAGTGAGTGTGCAGATCGATGCGCACGGCGCTGACTCCAGGCTCTGACGGGGCGGACGAAGGGGACGCTCAAGGATAACGGGAATCGAACGCTCCCCCTCCCGGCCCGAAAGAGGCCTCGCTCACCTCGCGACGGGCCCCGGACAGCGCCTCCTCACGGGGCGAACGGCCCCGCCGCGCCCACTCCCCGCGCATCCGGACGGCACCCGCTCACGGCGTGAGCAGTCTCGGGGAGAGCGCGCCGCACGGGAGCAGGTCCACCTCCGCGCCCGCGTCCCGCAGGTCCGTCAGGACCAGCTCGTCGTACATGAGGAGCCCCGACTGCTCGGGCCACGCGATGGCCCACAGCCACAGGCCCCGCGCCTCTCCCGCGAACACGGCGCGGTCGTCCGGCGTCCCCGACACATGCCACAGCGGTGTCGGCCGCCCGGCGGCGTGCACCTTGGCGTGCGGCGGCTTGTCGACGCTCATGAACGGGCCGGGGTCGGGTCCGTCGACACCGGCGTACCGCGCGCCGAGGCCGACGCCCAGCTCCTCGGCGACCAGGACCAGCTCCCCGACACCGCCGAGCGGCGCGGGCCCCGAGCAGGCCACGGCGGTGGCCCGGCCGCCGCTGCGGTCGTCGCCCGCGCAGGCCACGCCCGTGAACAGCCAGCCCACCGGCAGGGGCCACGGCATCCACACCGGGACCTGCGCGCGGTGCACGACGACCTGGAGGGCCTCGACGCTGGGCGGGATCACGGGCTGCAGCGGGTGCACGGTGCCGTCCACGTCGCACTGCCAGGAGTCGGCAAAGAGGCCGGGAGCCCTGACCCGGCCACCACACTTCGGGCAACTGGGTTCGCCCCTCATAACGACCAACGGTCCTCTCCGCTCGTCGCCCCGTCAAGGACGATCACCCGTCCGGTGGCCCTGTCACCGGGGAAAATTAGATGTAGCTTGCACTCTTTAGCCTCTCTAACTTAATATGTGCATACGTCAACGAACTCTCCGGACGCAGTGAAGGAGCGGCCGCATGAACAGCAGCAGCACGGGAGGCCCCGCCGAAGGGGACCCGTTCGACACCGGGGCCGGCGGCCTCCTGCGGCAGCCGAAGGCGGTGTGGGCCACCGCGGGCGCCTCCGTCGTCGCCTTCATGGGCATCGGCCTCGTCGACCCGATCCTGCCCTCCATCGCAGAGGGCCTGGACGCGAGCGCCGGCCAGGTCTCCCTCCTGTTCACCTCGTACTTCCTGATCACCGCCCTCGCCATGCTGGTGACCGGCTACGTCTCCAGCCGCGTCGGCGGCAAGAAGACACTGCTCCTCGGCCTCGCGCTCGTCGTCGTCTTCGCGGGCCTGTCCGGCACCTCGGGCTCGGTCGGCGAGCTGGTCGGGTTCCGCGCGGGCTGGGGGCTCGGCAACGCCCTCTTCGTGTCGACCGCGCTGGCCGTCATCGTCGGCGCCGCGGCCGGGGGCAGCGCGGCCGCGATCCTGCTGTACGAGTCGGCGCTCGGCCTCGGCATGGCCTGCGGGCCACTGGTCGGCGCCCTGCTCGGCGACGCCAGCTGGCGCTACCCGTTCTTCGGCACCGCGGTGCTGATGGCCATCGGGTTCCTGTGCATCACGGCGTTCCTCAAGGAGCAGCCGAAGCCCGCGCGGAAGACGTCCCTGCTCGACCCGCTCAGGGCCCTCGGCCACGGCGGTCTCGCCTCGGCGGCGGCCTCCGCGTTCTTCTACAACTACACGTTCTTCACCGTGCTGGCTTTCACGCCGTTCGTGCTGGACATGACCCCGTACAAGTCCGGCGCCGTCTTCTTCGCCTGGGGCGTGCTGCTCGCCGTCTTCTCGGTGCTCGTCGCACCCCGGCTCCAGGAGCGGTTCGGGTCACTGAGGGTGCTCGGCGGTTCGCTGGTGCTGCTCGCCGCGGACGTCCTGGTCCTCGGCTACGGCAACCACACCGCGGCCGTCGTCTGCACGATCCTGTCCGGCGCCTTCATCGGCGTGAACAACACCGTCTACACCGAGCTGGCCCTCGGCGTCTCCGACGCGCCGCGGCCGGTGGCCAGCGCGGGCTACAACTTCGTGCGGTGGTTCGCCGCGGCCGCCGCGCCGTTCTTCGCGCCGAAGATCGAGAAGTGGAGCGACATCCACATGCCGTTCGTGGTCGCCGCCGTCACGGCGGTACTCGGCGCGGCCGTGGTCTGGGTACGCCGCACCTCCCTGACCCACGAGGCCGAGGAGCTGGAGCCGAAGCACGCCACCGAGGACGGCGTCACCGTCTTCGCCGGCTGAGCCTCCCCGGTACGGAACCTCAGTCCAGGGACACGGACTTGCGCAGGGGATCGCGCAGGTCCGTCCCGCCGCTCAGCCAGCGCTCCTGGAGGGCCGCCGCGCCGTGCACCCGCTTCCACGCCGCCTCGTTCGGCGTCATCGGCAGCAGCGGCAGGAACCGGACGGGGTCCATCGGGTCGTCCAGGTCGAGATCCTCCACCAGGCCGCCGGACTCCGCGACGAGGACCGAGGTGAAGGGCGCGCCCGGCCACAGCGGGTCGCCCACGTCCAGCGAGGCACCGGGCGCCACGACGAGGCCCTCCACCTGCGGCGAGGCCGCGAGCACCGCGAGGGGGCGCAGCACCTTGTCCGTGTCGGCGAGCCCGGCCCGTACGGAGAGCACCAGCTCGGCGCGCGGACCCTTGACCGGGTCGGCGAGCACGGCCGTCGGATCGGCCATCGGCTGGGCGGACATGCCGAGCGTGGCGTAGCGGACCACGTCGCCGTCCGTGAACCGCAGCACTTCGACGCGGTCGGTGCCGAGGAAGGTCACCGCGGCGCGCGCGTCCGGTTCCCCGAGGCCGGTACGGAGACGGGCCTCGACCAGCGCAAGAACATCAGCCATGACATGAGCATAGAACTCGCCAGTGATGGGCAAAGCGGGGACTTGACACCGCGGTCGGCTGATAGTGTTGGCCGCTGGCCCAGGGCAGCACGCAGAAGCGTCGCTTTCAAGCCCTGAGCACAGACACTGACTTCGCGCCACGGGTGCGAGGGGCGCATGGGACTTCCCTTACGGGGGACCGGCCGGAGGAGGTGGGGCTGCAATGGACCGAAGTCGACCGTGCAGTACCACCCGCTCTTCCGCCCGCTGAATCACGCAGCCCCGTAGCTGCAGGAGCACACACGCGCGCACCTCAAGCGGTGTCCGTGCCGTGTGCGACGGAAGAGCACTTCGTTTCCACCTGATCTGTCTGAGTTCCCTGATCTGTGTCAGTAGCGAAGCTGCCACCGCGTCGGTGCGGTGCTCCCCGCTTTGTGGACGTGCCAAACATCCCGCAGCAGGACGTCCCCATTCCGGGTAGTTCCACCCGCCGTAGGCGGCCTCCCCCGAAGGAGCCTGCCCATGTCGATGATCCGTGACCTTCGTGCCGCCGTCCGCCCCTCGCTCCGCAAGGACGGCACCTCTTTCGCGACCGCCTCCCCCTCCTCGTACGACACCTATGACGCGACCCGCGAAGCCGCGTCCGCCGTCGTGGACTGCGCCGTCTACCAGGACGGCCGGCGCGTGGCGAGCGCCGACGCCCTCAGCCCGCGCGAGGCGATGCTCAAGGTGCGCGGCGAGGGCGGCTTCGCGTGGATCGGCCTGCACGAGCCGACCGAGGCCGAATTCGCGGGCATCGCGGCCGAGTTCGGGCTGCACCCCCTCGCCGTCGAGGACGCCGTCCACGCCCACCAGCGGCCCAAGCTGGAGCGCTACGACGACACCCTGTTCACGGTCTTCAAGACCATCCACTACGTCGAGCACGCCGAACTCACCGCCACCAGCGAGGTCGTGGAGACCGGCGAGGTGATGTGCTTCACCGGACGGGACTTCTTCATCACCGTCCGGCACGGCGGGCACGGCTCGCTGCGCGCCCTGCGCCGCCGCCTCCAGGAGGACCCCGAGCTGCTCGCCAAGGGCCCCTCCGCGGTCCTGCACACCATCGCCGACCACGTGGTCGACGGCTACCTCGCGGTCGCCGACGCGATGCAGGACGACATCGACGACGTCGAGAGCGAGGTCTTCTCCGCGCCGAGCAAGGGCAAGGGGTCCGCGCGCGGCGTCGACGCCGGACGGATCTACCAGCTCAAGCGCGAGGTCCTGGAGTTCAAGCGGGCCGTCTCGCCGCTCCTTCGCCCGATGCTGCTGCTCAGCGAGCGGCCGATGCGGCTCGTGGACCCCGACATCCAGAAGTACTTCCGTGACGTCGCCGACCACCTGACACGCGTCCAGGAACAGGTCGTCGGCTTCGACGAGCTGCTCAACTCGATCCTCCAGGCCAACCTCGCGCAGGCCGCCGTCGCCCAGAACGAGGACATGCGCAAGATCACCTCCTGGGCGGCGATCATCGCCGTGCCGACGGCGGTCTGCGGGGTCTACGGCATGAACTTCGACCACATGCCCGAGCTGCACTGGCGGTTCGGCTACCCGATGGTGCTCGCCCTCATCGGCGGCGCCTGCTTCGCCATCCACCGGACCCTGAAGCGCAACGGCTGGCTGTGAGCGCCACTCGGTAGGCTGCCCGCATGACTGGGACTGCTGACATGCCGCTGGGCCGCGCCCTCGTGGAGGAGGCCACCAAGAAGTCCGGCCTCATCTGGGTCCAGGGCGAGGGCTCCCCCGCGCGGGCGCTGTGGCACGTCTGGCACGACGGCGCCGCGCACCTGGTCGGCGACGGACCCGGCGAGCAGCCGCTGCCCGGGCTCGTCGACGGCGGCCTCGCCGAGGTGACCGTGCGCAGCAAGGACAAGGGCGGGCGGATCGTCGCCTGGACGGCGCGCGTCACGGAGCTGGCGGCCGGCTCCGAGGAGTGGGAGGCGGCCGTCGCCGAGCTGAAGGGGAAGCGGCTCAACGCGGTGGACGCCGAGCGGATGCCCGCGCGGTGGGCCGCGGAGTGCCGGGTCGTGCGGCTCACTCCGCGTGCGGCGGTCACGGAGTTGCCCTCGGGGTCGCTGGCGGCGGTGCCGGTGCCTACGGCGGTCACCACTCGGCGGGCTGTGCCCGCGGGGCTGCCTCGCTTGTTGTTCCGGCGCAAGCGCCGTTGAGCGTCTGCGGTTCGTGAGTCCGCGCGGGTGCGTTCTGGTTGCTCGCGCCGTTCCCCGCGCCCTAACGCTTGCCCCTTCGGGGCTCGCTTCGGCCTATGACGTGGGGAGCTGTTTGCCGTAGTCGACCATCTCGGTCTTCGCCGGCTCCTGGAGGGGGAAGTCCCTGTTCCAGTCCGTGAGCTTCAGGGTGCCCGCGTGGCCGCCGCGCTCCAGGCGCAGGGGGTAGGGCTTGCCGTCCAGGGAGACGCTCAGCGTGCCGCCCGCGCCCTCGTCGCCGGTGATCTTGATGGTGCGTACCGCGCCCGTCTTGCCCCGGTCGCCCTTGGCCAGTTCGCCGTGCAGGGTGAGCAGCCCCCCGAGGAGCACGCCCTTGTCCGTGAAGCCGCTCAGCTGTTCGTAGGCGGGATCGCCCTGCGGGACCTTCACGTACTTGCCGTCGAGCTTGGCCGCCGCGGCGTCGTCGCCCGCCCCGGGCTTCCCGTCGCCCTGGCCCCCCTGGTCGCTCTTGTGCGCCCAGAACCGCGAGTCGGCCTTCAGGAACAGCTGCTCACCGACGCGCAGCAGCTGGAACGTCTGCCCCTTGGAGGTGACCGAGCCCGTGCCGCCCTCGTCCTTGAGGCGCATGTCCAGGGTGTACGTGTGGCCCTTGCTCACCACCGTGCCCGAGAGCCGGACCGCCGACGCCGCCGCCGCCACCTTGGTCGACCTGCTCTGGATCTTCGGCGCCGGCAGCTTCCCGACGCCGTTCGTGCCCGCGTCCGGGTCCTCGGCACCGCCGCAGCCGGTCAGACCCGCGACCGCCGCGACCACGCCGGCGCACATCGCACTCACGAACACTGCCCTGCGGCGGGCGCGGCCGGCCAGGGGAAGTACGGTCACAGGTGGCGCTGCCTCTCGTGCGGTCGGCCTCAACGGCTGGGGGCGTACGGCAGCGTACCCGGGTCGGCCGGGTGGATCGGAGCCAGTCCGTCCGGACCCTCCGCCGGGGCGGGTCCGAGCGGGACGGGCTAGCCTGAAGCCCGTATTGCCGGACGAAACGGCAGGAATCACTTCGGAGAAGAGGAGGCGGACCATGGCGGCAGGCGCGCCCCGGATCTTCGTCTCGCACCTCTCCGGCATCCCCGTCTTCGACCCGAACGGCGACCAGGTCGGGCGGGTGCGCGACCTGGTGACGATGCTCCGCGTCGGTCGCAAGCCCCCGCGGCTGCTCGGCCTCGTCGTCGAGCTGGCCACCCGGCGCCGCATCTTCCTGCCCATGACCCGCGTCACCGGCATCGAGTCGGGCCAGGTCATCACCACCGGCGTGCTGAACGTGCGGCGTTTCGAGCAGCGGCCCACCGAGCGGCTCGTCCTCGGCGAGATGCTCGACCGCCGGGTCCACCTGGTCGAGTCCGGCGAGGAGGTGACCGTCCTGGACGTCTCCGTCCAGCAGCTGCCGGCCCGCCGCGACTGGGAGATCGACCGGGTCTTCGTGCGCAAGGGCAAGGGCGGCACCTTCCGGCGCAAGGGCGAGACGCTCACCGTCGACTGGTCCGCCGTCGACGGCTTCTCCCTGGAGGAGCACGGCCAGGGCGCGGAGAACCTGCTGGCCACCTTCGAACAGCTGCGGCCCGCCGACCTCGCGAACGTCCTGCACCACCTGTCGCCCAAGCGCCGGGCCGAGGTCGCCGCCGCCCTCGACGACGACCGGCTCGCCGACGTCCTCGAAGAGCTGCCCGAGGACGACCAGATCGAGATCCTCGGCAAGCTCAAGGAGGAGCGCGCCGCCGACGTCCTGGAGGCCATGGACCCCGACGACGCCGCCGACCTCCTCGCCGAGCTGCCCGAGGAGGACAAGGAGCGGCTGCTCGCCCTGATGCAGCCGGCCGACGCGGCCGACGTGCGGCGCCTGATGGCCTACGAGGAGCGCACGGCCGGCGGTCTGATGACGACCGAGCCGATCGTGCTGCGCCCCGACGCGACGGTCGCCGACGCCCTGGCGCGCGTGCGCAAGGAGGACCTCTCCCCCGCCCTCGCCGCGCAGGTGTACGTGTGCCGGCCGCCCGACGAGACGCCGACGGGCAAGTACCTCGGCACCGTGCACTTCCAGCGGCTGCTGCGCGACCCGCCCTACACGCTGGTCGGCTCGATCCTCGACGACGACCTGCAGCCCCTCGCGCCCGGCGCCACGCTGCCCACCGTCGCCGGCTTCTTCGCGGCGTACGACATGGTGGCCGCGCCGGTCGTGGACGAGGGCGGCGCGCTGCTCGGGGCGGTCACCGTGGACGACGTACTGGACCACATGCTGCCCGAGGACTGGCGCGAGACGGAGTTCCACCTGGCGGAGGACGGAGCGGACCATGGCGGCGGCTGACCGGGAGCGCGAGAACCGCGCCGAGACCCGCAGCCCCCGGTTCCGCCTCGACCAGCCCCGGCCGCCGCGCCGCAAGCTGCTGCCCGACTACGACCCGGAGGCGTTCGGGCGGCTCTCGGAGCGGATCGCGCGCTTCCTGGGCACCGGCAGGTTCATCGTCTGGATGACGGTCGTCATCATCATGTGGGTGGTGTGGAACATCGCGGCGCCCGATCACCTGCGCTTCGACCAGTACCCCTTCATCTTCCTGACGCTGATGCTCTCCCTCCAGGCGTCCTACGCCGCCCCGCTGATCCTTCTCGCGCAGAACCGCCAGGACGACCGGGACCGCGTCAACCTCGAACAGGACCGCAAGCAGAACGAGCGTTCCATCGCCGACACCGAGTACCTGACCCGGGAGATCGCCTCCCTGCGCATGGGCCTCGGCGAGGTGGCGACCCGCGACTGGATCCGCTCCGAGCTCCAGGACCTGGTCAAGGAGCTGGAGGAGCAGCGCGTCGAGCAGCGTGACGCAGGCGACCGCTGACGGCCCTTCCCCCGGCGGGGTTACCGCGCCGTACTATCGGGTCTATGGCTACGGAAGACGCGGTGCGTGAAGCACTGGCGACGGTGAACGACCCCGAGATCCAGCGACCCATCACCGAGTTGGGGATGGTCAAATCGGTGGACATCGGCGCCGACGGGGCGGTGGCGGTCACCGTGTACCTGACCGTCTCCGGCTGCCCGATGCGCGAGACCATCACCAAGAACGTGACGGACGCGGTCGCCGCCGTCGAGGGTGTCACGCGCGTCGACGTCACCCTGGACGTGATGAGCGACGAGCAGCGCAAGGAGCTGGCCTCCGCGCTGCGCGGCGGCACCGCCGAGCGCGAGGTGCCCTTCGCCAAGCCCGGCTCGCTGACCCGCGTCTACGCCGTCGCGTCCGGCAAGGGCGGCGTCGGCAAGTCCTCGGTGACGGTGAACCTCGCGGCCGCGATGGCGGCGGACGGCCTGAAGGTCGGCGTCGTGGACGCGGACATCTACGGCCACTCCGTGCCGCGCATGCTGGGCGTCGACGGCAAGCCCACCCAGGTCGAGAACATGATCATGCCGCCGTCCGCGCACGGCGTGAAGGTCATCTCCATCGGCATGTTCACCCCGGGCAACGCCCCGGTGGTGTGGCGCGGCCCGATGCTGCACCGCGCGCTCCAGCAGTTCCTCGCGGACGTCTTCTGGGGCGACCTCGACGTGCTGCTCCTGGACCTGCCGCCGGGCACCGGCGACATCGCGATCTCCGTGGCGCAGCTGGTCCCGAACGCCGAGATCCTGGTCGTGACGACGCCTCAGCAGGCGGCGGCCGAGGTCGCCGAGCGGGCCGGTTCCATCGCCGTGCAGACCCACCAGAAGATCGTGGGCGTCGTGGAGAACATGTCGGGGCTGCCCTGCCCGCACTGCGACGAGATGGTCGACGTGTTCGGCACGGGCGGCGGCCAGAAGGTCGCCGAGGGCCTCACCAGGACCACCGGCGCCACGGTGCCGGTGCTCGGCGCCATCCCGATCGACGTGCGGCTGCGCGAGGGCGGCGACGACGGCAAGCCGGTCGTCCTGACCGACCCCGAGTCCCCCGCCGGCGCGGCGCTGCGCACCATCGCGGGCAAGCTGGGCGGCCGCCAGCGCGGCCTGTCGGGCATGTCGCTGGGCATCACGCCCCGCAACAAGTTCTGATCGCTCAGGGGCGCGGGGAACCCCCACGCGCCCCTGGCGGCGTCACGCGTACGCGCCGATGTCCTCGATCACCGAGAACCCCAGCCCGTACGCACTCATGCCGCGCCCGTACGCGCCCAGGTGCACGCCCTGCCCGGTGGAGCCGGCGAGCACCCACCCGTACTCGGACTCCCGGTAGTGGAACGGCGTCGGCTCCCCGTCCACGGGCAGGGAGAGCGACGACCAGTCGGCCCCCTCCAGGTCGTCCGCGAGGACCCACGCCGTCTCCGTCTGCTGGTCCAGCCAGTCGTCGCGCAGGGAGTGGTCCATCTGGGTGGGCCAGGTGCACGAGAGCAGGCCGACCCCGGCCAGCCAGGCCGCCGAGGAGACCGAGGTCGCCTCCAGGACACCCGTGCCGTCCGCGCTGCGCCGCACCGGGTTGGCCGCGACGGTCACCACCACCGCGAAGCGTTCGTTGTCGCTGTTGCCGAGGGTCCCCTCGGCGCGGACCGACGGCTCCTCGCCGTGGCCGATCGAACCGTGCTCCACACAGCCGTCCGCCGTCGCGCCGACCCGCATCAGCCAGCGCGGCCCCGTGAACGCCTCGTCGAGGCCGTACCAGGGGAAGGGCGCCAGCAGGTAGCCGTCGACCGTGCGCCGGACGGAGGGCGCCGTCTGCGCGGTGCCCTCCGCGGCCGGCGCCTGCGCGCCTACGCGACTTGTCGTCTCCATGTACCCGGCCGCCTCCTGTCTCTGTGTCCGTCCGGAGCGGCCCGCCCCCCTCGGGCGTCCTCACGCCGGACAACAAGGCAGGATAGCCACACCGGTCGGCGGCGACGGTTCAGGCGAGGCCTCAGGTGGCGTCCGCGTCGAACGGCGGGCGGTCGCCGGAGTCGGACTTGGCGGGCTCGGCGGACTTCTTCCGCATGTCCACGCTGGACGCGCCCGAGGAGGCGGCGACGGCCGGTGCGGAGGAGTCGGACGAGTCGCTGTCGCGGCCGTGCACGGCGTCCGCGACCTCGTTCATCTCCTTCTTCAGGTCGAAGCCGTTGCGGATCTCCTTGAGACCCAGCTCGTCGTTGTCGAGCTGCTTGCGGATGAACTTCTTCGGGTTCAGGTCCTCGAACTCGAAGTCCTTGAACTCCGGCCCCAGCTCTTCCCTTATGTCCGCCTTCGCGCTGTCCGAGAACTCGCGGATCTTGCGGATCGTGCGGGAGATGTCCTGGATGACCTTCGGCAGCTTGTCGGGGCCGAAGATGAGCACGGCGAGGACGACCAGCGCCACTATCTCGAGTGCGCCAATGTCATTGAACACCTAGAGCTCCTTGCGATGTCCTCAGCCCGCAACAGGTCGTCGTCCGAGGTCTGGACCGTGCCCACGGTACCCGGCGCCCGTGTCCGTCCGGTAGCCGCTGCGCCACAACGGGGCGCAGACGCGCTCCGGCCGCCGCCCGGCCGGCTCAGTCACCGTCCGCCGAGCCGAGCACCAGGGTCACCTCGCGGTCGCGGCCGCCGCCCTTGACGGTCAGGGCGAGGTGGTCCCCGGGGCGGTGGGCGCGGACCTTGACGATCAGTTCGTCACTGGAGTGCACGGGCGCGCCGTTCACCTCCGTGATGACGTCGCCCGGCTTCAGGCCCGCCTTGTCGCCGGGGCCGTCCGTGTTGACCGCGGGGCCGCCGTCCCCGCTCTTGTCGGCGATGCGGGCGCCGTCGCCGCTGAACTCGGTGTCCAGCGTGACGCCGATCACCGGGTGCGTGGCCTTGCCTACGTTGATCAGCTCTTCGGCGACGCGCTTGCCCTGGTTGATCGGGATGGCGAAACCGAGGCCGATGGAGCCGGCCTGGCCGCGGGCCGGGTCCGAGCCGTCGTCGGCGGAGCGGATGGCGCTGTTGATGCCGATGACGCGCGCCTTGGAGTCGACCAGCGGGCCGCCCGAGTTGCCCGGGTTGATGGGGGCGTCGGTCTGGAGCGCGTCGACGTACGAGACGTCGCTGCCGTCGCCCTTCTCGCCGCCCGCGGTGATGGGCCGCTCCTTGGCGCTGATGATCCCGGAGGTCACCGTGTTGGCCAGGTCGAAGGGGGCGCCGATGGCCACGACGGGGTCACCGACGCGCACGTTCTCGGAGTTGCCGAGGGTCAGCGGCTTCAGGCCCCGGACGCCCGAGACCTTGACGACCGCGAGGTCGTAGCCGGAGTCGCGGCCGATCACCTCGGCCTCGGCGGTGTCCCCGCCGCTGAACGTCACCGTTATCCGGCCGCCCCGGCCGGCGGGCTCGACGACGTGGTTGTTGGTGAGGATGTGGCCCTTGCCGTCGAGGACGAAGCCGGTGCCGGTGCCCTGCGCCGAGCCGCCGCTGACGTGCAGCGTCACGACTCCGGGGAGGGCCGTGGCGGCGATCGCGGCCACGCTGCCCCGGGGGCGGTCCTTGGACTCGACGTCGGCCTGCGGCAGTTCGATCTCGTCCAGGCCGTTGCGCTCCAGATACGACCCGAGCGCGCCGCCGATGAGGCCGGACACGAGGGCGATCAGGGCGACCCCGACGACGAGGACCCGCCTGCCGCGCTTGCGCTGCTGGTCCCTGGTCTCCGGAGGCAGCGACCCGATCTGCTGGAGCGGCACGTTCCAGGGGTCGTACGCGGGCCTGGACGCCCCCTGAGCCGCCTGCGGGACCGGTGCGGCCTGCGGGACGCCAGAGACCTGAGAAACGCCGCCGTAGGGGCCGGAGGCGGCCGCGGGCACGCCGTGCGGGGGCGTCGTGCCCTGCGGGGGTGTCACACCGTGCGGGGGCGTCGTGCCGTGCGCCGGCATGTTCCCGGGCGGGGGTGTCGTGGCGTGCGCGGGCGGGAGCGTGGTGCCGTGGGTCGGGGTGGTCGCCGGGTGTTGGACCGGGGGCGCGGGTGCCCAGGGGCCCGGCTCCCCGTACGGCGGGGTGCTGTAGGGGTCCGGGTCGTGCAGGGGGCGGGGCCGCTCGCCCTGGACGGGGGAGGCGGCGTCACCGGGGGCCACGCCACCGCCGGACGGCGCACTGGCGACGGGACCCCGTGCCGGGGCCGCGCCCGGCTGCTCGGGCACACCCGGCCGGGACGCGTCGAGCTGCTGGGTCACCCCCGGCTGCGGGGCGGCGCCCTCGGGGGCCGCGACGGGCGGCTGAGGCGGGCCGGCCGCCATCTCCGGCCGGGGACGGCTCCACCACTTGGCCTTCGCGGGCCTGCCCTCGTCCATGCTCTCCCCACAACTGGCCCGCGGCGGACGCCGATCACCTGCTCGCCGCCCACCTGCTCGACAACTCCGCGCCCGCCGGATCCCCCGACCGGCACGGTCCACCGAGATTCAACCAGGTTCCCGCACCGGAGCGCAGGGCTCCCGGCGCGTCAGTGGACCCGCGCGGTGCCCCGCAGCGGAACCGGGACGGGGTTCACCGCGGTGGCGTCCACCGAGTCCGCGGCGCCCGGGCCGACGTGGCCCACCACGGGCGGCCGCACGACGCGGGGCGTCACGGGGACGCGATGCGGCAGCTGGGGCGGGCGTATCAGAGGAGAGAGCAGGGCGGCGCCCGCCGGCATCGGCGCCGCCGGCTCGGGCACGGCGCCATGGGTGCGGGGCGGCCGCGCGCCGCCGGGCAGGAGGGGGCCCAGCACCTCGGTCGGGGCGAGCGGGGCCGCGAGGACCCCGGAGCGCCGGCCCTGCGCCGCCGCCGAGGTGCCCGCGCCACGCCGCCGCACGGAGTCGGGCGCCGCGGCGACACCGGAGCCCTGGGTGCGCTGCGGCGTGACGTTGCTGGGCGCCTTGGAGCCGCCGGCGCGCGAGTCGCCGAGGTCCGCGGGGACGCCCGCGGTGACCCCGCCCAGCGCGATCGCGGCCAGCGACACCGCGCCCGCCGCGGCGAACGCGAAGCGGCGTCCGCGCCAGAGCGAGCGGTCGCCGTCCTGGCGGGTGACGTCGTGGACGCGGAATCCGCGCCCCGTGCCGGGCAGCACCGCGGCGTGGGTGCCGGTCGGCGCGTACCCCACGAAGGAGTCGGTGCGCACGCCGAAGAGCCCGGGCCGCGGCAGCCCCGTGGAACCGGTCGCTCCGGTGGCGAAGCCCTCTCCGTCCTCGCCCCCGGGGCGCCCGGGGTCGTCGGGCGGCTCGAAGCCGCCCGCGGGAAGGCCTTGCAGTCGGGCGAGGAAACTCTCGCTGGGCGGCGGTGGAGCGGCCTGCGCGAAGACGCTCTTCAGGCGGCGCTGGGCGTCGGCCTCGGTCTTGCACATCGGGCAGGTCGCCAGGTGGGCGAGGACCCGCTCGCGCGCGTCATGGCCCAACTCGCCGTCCACCAGGGCGGCGAGACGGTCCCCCAGATGCTGCTCGGCGTCGGACAGCTGCCGCTCGGCAGGATTCGACCGTGATCCACTCACGCGGTCGCGCCCCCTCCTCCCAGCGCCACGGCTCCGGTGACCGCGAGCGAGCGACGCTCGGCACGGGCTTCGGGAGAGCGGTGCTGGAGGGCCTTGCGCAGCTGCGAGCGGCCCCGGTGGATACGGCTGCGGACCGTGCCGAGCTTCACGCCGAGGGTGGCGGCGATCTCCTCGTACGAGAGGCCCTCGATGTCGCAGAGGACCACGGCGGCGCGGAACTCGGGCGCGAGGGTGTCGAGCGCCTGCTGGACGTCCGCGTCGAAGTGCGTGTCGTTGAACACCTGCTGGGGGGAGGGCTCGCGGCTCGGCAGGCGCTCCGCCGCGTCCTCCCCGAGGGCGTCGAAGCGGATGCGCTGCTTGCGGCGCACCATGTCCAGGAAGAGGTTCGTGGTGATGCGGTGCAGCCAGCCCTCGAAGGTGCCGGGCGTATAGGTCGACAGGGACCGGAAGACACGGACGAAGACCTCTTGGGTGAGGTCCTCGGCGTCGTGCTGATTGCCGGTCAGGCGATACGCCAGGCGGTAGACCCGGCCGCTGTGCGTGCTGACGATCTCCTCCCAGGTGGGCGGAGTCCACGCCTGCGCATCCGCGTCAGCGGCAAAGGTCGCGGTCTGAGCGGAGTCGTTGGCACGGATGCGGTCAGCGGTGTCGGTCACGGATTTCGGCTCACCCGCCAACCCGAGAAAACGCCGGAGCGCTCCTCCCCGAACCGCGGACGCAGCCGCACCTCCCCTGTCGGCTCTGGTGGTGTCCAGTGGAGCCCCTACCATAACCACCTCGCCCGTTAGCTCCGGATAAGCGTTTTTACGTGAATTTGGTACGGGCTTCGCCGCGCGTGTCCTGCCGCTCGGGCGCGCCCGCTTCCGGTCCTGGTCCATACCGATCCCCCCGCCGTCCTCCCACTCCCTGTAAACGCCCGGTCCCATCTGCGGGTTCCCGGCCCAACGGATACAGTCACGGCCAGGCAACCATGGGGACAGGAGAGGGCCATTACCGGCAACCGGCAGACGAGCTGGGCGTTCGCCGACGCCTTTGTCGCCGAGGACGAAGCGCTGCGCTGGGCCCGCGACCGGGCCCGGGAGGCAGGGCTGCCCTCGGTGTCGCCCGGCACCGGCGCCGCGCTGCGGATGCTCGCCGCCACGGCCGACGCGAAAGCGGTCGCCGAGATCGGCACCGGGACGGGAGTGTCGGGGATCCACCTGCTGCACGGCATGCGGCCCGACGGCGTGCTCACCACCGTCGATCCCGAGCCGGACCGGCAGCAGTTCGCCCGCGAGGCCTTCCGTGCCGCGGGCTTCGCCGGCAACCGGGCGCGGTTCATCCCGGGGCGGGCCCTCGACGTCCTGCCGCGCCTGGCCGACGGCGGTTACGACCTGGTGTTCTGCGACGGCGACCGCATGGAGTCCCTGGACTATCTCGCTGAATCGTTGCGCCTGCTGCGCCCTGGCGGACTGGTCTGCTTCGAGGGTGTCTTCGCGGACGGCAGGACGGTGGACTCGGGGCCGCAGCCCGTGGAGATCCTGGCCCTGCGGGACCTGCTGCGCACCGTGCGGGAGAGTCCGGAGCTGGTGACGTCGCTGCTGCCGGTGGGCGACGGACTGCTGTGCGCCGTGAAGCGGTAGCGCGGGGCCGGCGGACAGGAACAGAAAAAAGGGGCGGTTGCCGACCGCCCCTTTTTTTTCTCCCCCGCACCCCGGTCGGGCCCGAAAAAACAGCACTGCCCCGGCATCGACGATGCCGGGGCAGTGAAAAGAGTGGGTGCGCTTCCGCGTCAGCCGACGACCTTCTTCAGAGCGTCGCCGAGCGCGTCGGCCTCGTCCGGAGTCAGTTCGACGACAAGTCGTCCGCCGCCTTCGAGCGGAACGCGCATGACGATGCCCCGCCCCTCCTTGGTCACCTCGAGCGGGCCGTCGCCCGTCCGCGGCTTCATGGCCGCCATGCTCGTTCCCCTTCCTGAAACCAGCTCATCGCAGCCGACAACCCAGGTGTCACCGGCATCGAACATATTGCTTCCAGGCCATTATCCCGCATCGCGGGACCCGATGACCAACATCGGTCTGCATCGCTTGCGCAACGCGCGCCCGCAAAACCACCCAATTCGGCGATGTGGCTGCGATACTTCGCCGCCCCGCACACCCGACAGAACCGGAATTCTTTGACGCAGGTCACATATCCGGCCTCGTGCCGGACCGTGATGATCTCCGTCATGCTGAGGTCCACGTACTGGACCAGCGGAGGGGACCACCATGGCCGACAGCGTGCTCTACGAGGTGAGCGACGGACTGGCGACGATCACGATCAACCGTCCCGAGGCGATGAACGCCATGAACACGGAGGCCAAGGTCGCCCTGCGGGAGGCCGTGCGGTCGGCCGCCGCGGACGCCGAGGTGCGCGCGGTGCTGCTCACCGCGACCGGGCGGGCCTTCTGCGTGGGCCAGGACCTCAAGGAGCACATCGGCTCCCTCGCGGCCGACCGCGAGGCGGGCACGGGGCAGACCATGAGCACGGTCCGGGAGCACTACAACCCCATCGTGCGGGCGCTGACGGGCATGCCGAAGCCGGTCGTGGCCGGGGTCAACGGCGTCGCGGCCGGCGCGGGGCTCGGTTTCGCGCTCGCCGCCGACTACCGCGTGGTCGCGGACACCGCCACGTTCAACACCTCCTTCGCCGGGGTCGCCCTGACCGCCGACTCGGGCGTCTCCTGGACGCTGCCGCGCGTGATCGGCCCCGGGCGCGCCGCCGATCTGCTGCTCTTCCCGCGCAACATCACCGCGCAGGAGGCGTACGACCTGGGCATCGCCGGCAAGGTCGTGCCCGCGGCCGATCTCGCCGCCGAGGCCGCGCGGGTGGCCCGCGCCCTGGCCGAGGGGCCGACGCTCGCGTACGCGGCGCTGAAGGAGTCCCTCGCCTACGCGGCCGGCCACTCGCTGGACGAGGCGCTGGACAAGGAGGACGAGCTCCAGGGCAGGGCGGGCGCGTCGCAGGACCACACGATCGCCGTCGAGGCCTTCATCGCCAAGGAGCGGCCGAAGTACCTGGGGCGCTGAGCGTCAGGCCCCGGCCGCCTCGCGGGCCACGCAGTCCGCGAGGTGGTCGTTGACCAGGCCGCAGGCCTGCATCAGGGCGTACGCCGTGGTCGGGCCGACGAAGCGGATGCCGCGCTTCTTGAGGGCCTTGGCCAGGGCGAGGGACTCGTCGGTGATCGCGGGGACGTCACCGAGGGTCCTCGGCGCCTCGCGGGAGGCCGCGTCGGGCGCGTAGGACCAGATGAGCGAGTCCAGCTCGCCGGCGGGCCAGTCGGCGAGCACGCGCGCGTTGGCGAGGGTCGCGTCGATCTTGGCGCGGTTGCGGATGATGCCCGGGTCGGCCAGGAGCCGGGCGCGGTCCTCCGCCGTGAACTCCGCCACCGCGGCGATCTCGAAGTCCGCGAAGGCGGCGCGGAAGCCCGCCCGGCGGCGCAGGATGGTGAGCCAGGACAGGCCCGACTGGAAGGCCTCCAGGCAGAGCCTCTCGTAGAGCGCGTCGTCGCCGTGGACGGGGCGGCCCCACTCGTCGTCGTGGTACGCGATGTAGTCCGCGGTGGACAGGCCCCAGGGACAGCGCAGGGCGCCGTCCGGGCCCGCGAGCGCGCCGCCTTCGATGCTCACTGGCCGCTCTCCCCGTCCTCGACGTCCTGCATGCCCTTGCTGTCCGCCGGGTGGGCGCCCGTGGCCCCGCGCCGCTCGTACCCCTCGAAGAGGGCCGGGCCCGCGACCGCCGTGGCCTGGACGCCCGCCAGGGCCGCCTCCAGCTCGGCGATGCGGGCGTCGCGCTCGGCCAGTTCGGCGCCGAGGCGGCCGAGCACGTCGTCGACCTCGTCCATGTGGTAGCCGCGCAGGGTCGTCGGGAAGCGGACCGCATCCACGTCGGCCCTTCGCAGCGGTCGGTCGGGGGGCAGCGGATCGGTGAACCGCTCGGGCGCGGCGTCGGGCAGGACGGCGCTCTCGCCGCCGCCGACCACGGCGAGGGTCACCGCGCCGACCACCACGACGAGGGCGATGACCAGGAACAAGAACAAGACCATGCCGTCAGGCCCTCACACTCGACTGCCCGTACTGAAACTGTGCGGCTCCGATCGTGCCATGCGCCTGTGACAGTTAAGGTCGCAGGCGGCCGAACCGCGGCACGGACCCACCAGCGACAAGGACCCAGGAGGGCCACAGGGGATGCTCAGGCTTGGCAGGCGCGAGTTCGACGCGCACGAGCCGGTGATCATGGCGATCGTCAACCGGACCCCGGACTCCTTCTACGACCAAGGGGCCACGTTCCGCGACGAGCCCGCGCTGGCCCGGGTGGAGCAGGCGGTCGCCGAGGGCGCGGCCATCGTCGACGTCGGGGGGGTCAAGGCGGGCCCCGGCGAGGAGGTGACGGCCGAGGAGGAGGCGCGGCGCACGGTGGGCTTCGTCGCCGAGGTGCGCAGGAGGTTCCCCGACGTGGTGATCAGCGTCGACACTTGGCGGCACGACGTCGGCGAGGCGGTCTGCGAGGCCGGCGCCGATCTGCTCAACGACGCCTGGGGCGGCGTCGACCCGCGGCTGGCGGAGGTCGCCGCGCGGTACGGCGTGGGCCTGGTGTGCACGCACGCGGGCGGTGCCGAGCCGCGGACGAGGCCGCACCGCGTCACGTACGACGATGTGATGGCCGACATCCTGCGCGTGACGGTGGGCCTCGCCGAGCGCGCGGTCGGCCTCGGCGTGCCGCGCGAGTCGGTCCTGATCGACCCGGGGCACGACTTCGGCAAGAACACCCGGCACAGCCTGGAGGCCACCCGCAGGCTCGGCGAGATGGTGGAGACGGGCTGGCCGGTGCTGGTGTCGCTGTCCAACAAGGACTTCGTGGGCGAGACGCTGGACAAGCCGGTCAAGGAGCGGGTGATCGGCACCCTGGCGACGACGGCGGTCTCGGCGTGGCTGGGCGCGCAGGTCTACCGCGTCCACGAGGTCGCGGAGACGAGGCAGGTACTCGACATGGTGGCGAGCATCGCCGGGCACCGGCCCCCGGCGGTCGCCCGGCGAGGGCTGGCCTGACCAACCGGGCCCGCCCCCGGCGGCGGGGGTTGGCCTGAGGTCGGTCGGGGGTTGGCCTGAGGTGTTCGTGCGGGCGCGTTGCGGTTACTTGCCGACTTCCTTGGTGACCAGGGAGATCGCCTCTTCCACGTCGTCCGTGACGTGGAAGAGGAGCAGGTCGGCCTCGGAGGCCTTGCCCTGGGCGATGACCGTGTTCTTCAGCCAGTCGACCAGGCCGCTCCAGTACTCCGTGCCGAAGAGGACGATCGGGAAGCGCGTGACCTTGCGGGTCTGGACGAGGGTGAGCGCCTCGAACAGCTCGTCCAGGGTGCCGAGGCCGCCGGGCAGCACCACAAACCCCTGCGCGTACTTCACGAACATCGTCTTGCGGACGAAGAAGTAGCGGAAGTTCACGCCGATGTCGACGTAGGGGTTCAGGCCCTGCTCGAAGGGCAGCTCGATGCCGAGGCCGACCGAGGTGCCCTTCGCCTCGACGGCGCCCTGGTTGGCCGCCTGCATCGCGCCGGGCCCGCCGCCGGTGATGACCGCGAACCCGGCCTCCACCAACGCCTTGCCGATCTCGACCCCCGCCGCGTACTCCGGCGAGTCCATCGGGGTGCGCGCCGAGCCGAAGACGCTGATCGCGGGCGGGAGTTCGGCGAGGGTGCCGAAGCCCTCGATGAACTCCGACTGGATGCGCAGGACCCGCCAGGGGTCGGTGTGCACCCACTCGGAGGGGCCGTCGGAGTCGAGGAGACGCTGATCGGTGGTGCCTGCCTGGACCTTGTCGCGGCGGCGCAGCACCGGGCCCAGCCGCTGCTCCTCGGGACGCTTCCCGGCAGCGGGGGTCCCTCGGTCCGTGCCGGCGTCGGGGTTGGTCATCGTCTGCTCCCTCCATGCGTGCGTGACCCACAGGGTAGGTCCACGCGGGTTACGCCGGAGGGACCTGCGGATGTCCGGCACCGGGAGGGTGACCCGGCGCCCCGGGGGCCGGGCTAGGCCGTCAGCCAGGCCCGCAGCCGCTCCTCCGCCTCCGGGATCCGCGAGGCCTTGACGCGCTCGTCGACCTTGTGGGCGAGCAGCGGGTCGCCGGGGCCGAAGTTCACCGCGGGCACGCCGAGCGCGCTGAACCGGGAGACGTCCGTCCAGCCGAACTTGGGGCGGGCCTCGCCGCCGACGGCCGCCATGAACGCGGCGGCGG
The DNA here is from genome assembly GCF_040629635.1 of Streptomyces sp. NPDC005898. NCBI lineage: Bacteria > Bacillati > Actinomycetota > Actinomycetes > Kitasatosporales > Streptomycetaceae > Streptomyces > Streptomyces sp. NPDC005898. Next base: position 45,055 of record NZ_JBEXWC010000026.1, read on the forward strand.
CGGGGTGGGTGAGGCCGGGGCGGGCCGGGCCCGTGTGGTCGTCGACGACGAACTCGTCGACGCCGCAGTCGGCGAAGTACTCGCGCACGAAGGCGAGGGCGTCCTCCTCGCTGCGGTCGGGGGCGTAGCGGAAGTTGACGGTGACGGTGCACTCGTCGGGGATGACGTTGGTGGCGACGCCGCCCTCGACGCGGACGGCGTTGAGGCCCTCGTGGAACTGGAGGCCGTCGACGAACGGCCTGCGGGGCTCGTACGCGGCCAGCCTGGTCAGGATCGGGGTGGCGGCGTGGATGGCGTTGGAGCCCATCCACGCGCGCGCGGAGTGCGCCCTTACGCCCCTGGTCCTCAGCAGGACGCGCAGGGTGCCCTGGCAGCCGCCCTCGACCTGGCCGTCGGTGGGCTCCAGGAGGACCGCGAAGTCGCCGGCCAGCCAGTCGGGGTGGGCCTCGGCGACGTGGCCGAGGCCGTTGAGGTGGGCGGCGACCTCCTCGTTGTCGTAGAAGACGAAGGTGAGGTCGCGGTTGGGCTCGGTCACCGTCCGGGCGATGCGCAGCTGGACGGCGACGCCCGACTTCATGTCGCAGGTGCCGCAGCCCCACAGGACGCCGTCCTCGTCGAGGCGGGAGGGCACGTTGTCCGCGATCGGCACCGTGTCGATGTGCCCGGCGAGGACGACCCGCTCGGCGCGGCCGAGGTGCGTGCGGGCCACGACGTTGTTGCCGTGCCGGTCGACGGTGAGGTGCGAAAGGCCGCGCAGGGCTGTCTCGATGGCGTCGGCGAGGTCCTTCTCCGAGCCACTCGGGGACGGGAAGTCGACGAGCCGGGCGGTCAGCTCGGCGGCGTCCAGCGTGAGGTCAAGCGGGGTCTGGGACATGCGCACGACCCTAACGCCGCGGGGCGGGCGGGCCGGTCGGCGGACTCCAGTACCTTGGTCGCGTGCCTGAGCCACCGATCTTCCCGCGGCGCGGCCGGCTGCGCCGCCTGGCGGCCGCGGTCCTCGTGCTGTGCGCCGTCGCGGGCTATGTGGCGGTGCAGTACGTGTACGGCGGCAAGCCGCCGGCGCGGTGCCGGGTGGTGTCGGCGCACGACGACGGCGCGGCGTACGAGTTCACCGCGGAGCAGGCGCGCAACGCCGCGACGGTCGCCGCCGTCGGCACCTCGCGCGGCATGCCCGAGCGGGCCGTGACGATCGCGTTGGCGACCGCCCTCCAGGAGTCGGGGCTGCGCAACATCCGCCACGGCGACCGGGATTCGCTCGGCCTCTTCCAGCAGCGCCCCACGCAGGGCTGGGGCGACGAGCGCCAGATCATGGACCCGGCGTACTCGGCGGCACGCTTCTACGAGCATCTCGCCGAGGTCCCCGGCTATTCGAGGCTGCCGCTGACGGTGGCCGCCCAGCGCGTGCAGCGCAGCGGCTATCCGCAGGCGTACGCCAAGCACGAGCCGGACGCCGTGCTGCTCGCCGCCGCGCTCACCGGCCGCGCGCCCGCCGCCTTCAGCTGCGAGGGCCGCCCGGGCGCGGACCCCGGCGGCCCGGCGCGGGTGCGGGCGGCGCTCGCACGCGACTTCGGGCACGGGGTGCGGACCGGGGGCCGGGGGCGGACGGTGACGGTGCCGGTGCCCGCCACGGCCGCGGCCGACGGCAGGGCGCCGCGGCGCGGCTGGGAGCTGGCGCACTGGGCGGTGGCGCAGGCCTCCGCGCTGCGCGTCGAGCGCGTCTCGTACGGCGGGCGGGAGTGGGTCGCCGCCGAGTCGGGGACGTGGCGCAGGGTGCGCGGGGGCGGCGCGGCGGGGCCGGGCGGCACCTCCGGCGAGGTGCGCATCGTCACCGGGCAGTAGTACGCCACGTCACCCGTTCGGGGGGCGGCGCTCCTCGCGGCGCGGCGGGTCCGCCGGTCTCTCCGCCGCCCGTGCGGGCCCCGGCCCGATCCCTTGGGGGCACAGGGGATGAAGGATTCGGCAGCACTCTCGACCGTGATCCGTTTGCCCGTTTTTATCCAGAGCCGATAATGCGACGTATTGCCAACTCTTTACGTCCGCGCACCGCAACCTTCCCGGGCTTCGAGCGGTAGTCACGGCGTCCGATCGCCGGAAGCCATCCGGTGGGACGCCGGAGCCGATCCGGCTGGACACCCAACGTTCTCTCCCGTCTGAAGGAGCACCATGTCCCTCCCCCTGACCCGCCGGATCGCCCGCGCCGCGCTGCTCAGCGCCGCAGGTGCAGCTTCCGTGGTCGGTGCGGCCGGCTCCGCGAGCGCCGTTGGCCTGCCCGCCTCCCCCGACCTGGGCGGGCTGACCGCGCTGGACGGCGCCGGTCTGGGCAACACCGTCGACGGCGCCGCCCAGACCACCACCAAGACCGCCGGGGACACCGGCGGCAAGGCCGTGAAGAAGGCCGTCCCGGCCGCGGGCAAGGTCGTCGGCAAGGGCGCCAAGACCGCCGCCCCGGCCGCCCAGAAAGCCGCCGGCGACGTCGCGGGCAGCGCGGGCGAGGTGCTCGGCGACACGGCGGGCACCGCCACCAAGGACGGCCTGCCCACCGACGCCGTCAGCAAGGGCGGCCTGCCCACCGACGTGGTGACCAAGGGCGGCCTGCCCACCAGCGGTCTGCCCACCGCCGGTCTGCCGACCCAGGGGCTGCCGCTCGGCTGATCGCCCGGCACCCGCACGCGGGCCCGGAGCCACTGGCTCCGGGCCCGCGTCACGTTCGGGCGCGGCTCACGCCAGGCGCCGGACCGCCGCCGCCACCCGCTCGTCCGTCGCCGTCAGCGCCACGCGCACGAAGCGCTCGCCCGCCGGCCCGTAGAAGTCGCCGGGCGCCACCAGGATGCCGAGCCCCGCCAGATGCCCGACGGTCTCCCAGCAGGACTCGTCGCGCGTGGCCCACAGGTACAGGCTCGCCTCGCTGTGCTCGATGCGGAAGCCGTGCTTCAGCAGGGCGTCCCGCAGAGCGGCGCGCCGGGCCGCGTACCGCTCGCGCTGCTCGCGCACGTGCTGGTCGTCGCCGAGGGCCGCGACGACGGCCGCCTGGGTCGGCGCGGAGGTCATCATGCCGCCGTGCTTGCGGATCTGCAGCAGGTCGCCGAGGACGGCCGCGTCACCGGCGATGAACGCGGCGCGGTAGCCCGCGAGGTTCGACCGCTTGGACAGGGAGTGGACGGCGACGATCCCCTCGTAGGAGCCGCCGCACACGTCCGGGTGCAGGACCGAGACCGGCTCGGCCTCCCAGCCCAGTTCCAGGTAGCACTCGTCGCTGACGAGCAGCACGCCGTGCTCGCGGGCCCAGGCGACGGTGCGGGTCAGCTCCTCGCGGGTCAGGACGCGGCCGGTGGGGTTCGAGGGCGAGTTGAGCCACAGGAGCCGCAGGTTCGTGGGGTCGAGGTCCGTCGGCTCGTCGTAGGCGACGTACTCCGCCCTGGCCAGCCGCGCGCCCACCTCGTAGGTCGGGTAGGCGAGGCGCGGGTAGGCGACGACGTCGCCGGGGCCGAGGCCCAGCTGCGTGGGGAGCCAGGCGACGAGTTCCTTGGAGCCGACCACCGGCAGGACCTCGCGGTGCGTGATGCCCCGTGCGCCCAGGCGGCGTTCGCACCAGCCGGTGAGCGCGTCGCGCAGTTCGGGGGTGCCCCACACCGTCGGGTAGCCCGGCGAGTCGGCGGCGGCGACCAGGGCCTTTTGGATCAGCTCGGGGACCGGGTCGACCGGGGTGCCGACCGACAGGTCGACGATGCCGTCCGGGTGCGCGGCCGCGGTGGCCTTGTAGGGCTCCAGCTTGTCCCAGGGGAAGGCGGGAAGCCGATCGGAGACTGCGGACACGTGCTCACTCCCGTGGTGCGCTTGTTTCGTGGGGACGGCCCGCGGCGCCGCGGTGGAAATGCCTCGGTCCCGTACGGCAGGACGTGCCGTACGGGACCGGGGCGGCGCTCAGGCTGCCGTTCTTACTGGTTCTGCGGCGGCAGTGCGGCGATGAAGGGGTGGTCGCGCTCGATCAGACCGAGCTTGCTCGCGCCTCCGGGCGAACCGAGCTCGTCGAAGAACTCGACGTTCGCCTTGTAGTAGTCCTTCCACTCCTCGGGAGTGTCGTCCTCATAGAAGATCGCCTCGACCGGGCAGACCGGTTCGCAGGCTCCGCAGTCGACGCATTCGTCCGGGTGGATGTACAAGGACCGGGAGCCCTCGTAAATGCAGTCGACCGGGCACTCCTCGATGCACGCCTTGTCCTTGACGTCGACACAAGGCTGCGCGATGACGTAGGTCACGCTGTCGTTCCTCCTCGATACGGGCGTTGGCGGGCCGTCCTCAGGCTCCGCTCGCCTGGCGCGCGGGAGCGCGGCGTCGTCGATGCCCGCCCCTAGTATCTCCGTTCCCGGGCAAGATCCGAACAGGAGGGGCGTACAGAGCTGTGGAATTCACTGCGGGCGGACGGCTCGAGGTCCGCATCACCCCTGCTGACGTGGGGAAAAGGGTGTCGGTAAGACGCCTGAGGGAAGCGGGTTCACCGGGCGGCGGGTTCACCGACACGGTCGGTGTTCTCACATCGTGGAACGATGGTGTGGTGCTCATCACACGACGGACGGGCGAGAGCGTGCGGATCGCGGAGGACACCTTGGTCGCGGCGAAGGTCGTGCCGGCGGCCCCTGCCCGCAGACGGGGGCCCGCCGCCTCGTACGCGGAGCTGGCGCGGGTCTGCGCGCGGGCCTGGCAGCCCCTGGAGAGCGAGCGGCTCGGCGACTGGGAGCTGCGGGCCGCCGGCGGCTTCACGCGGCGCGCCAACTCGGTGCTGCCGCTGGGCGATCCGGGACGGCCGCTGGACGAGGCGCTGGCCTACGTACGGCAGTGGTACGCGGCGCGCGGCCTGCCCGCCTATGTGCAGACCGCGACGGGTGCCGAGGGCACGCAGGAGCTGCTCTGCGCGGAGTTGGAGGCGCGCGGCTGGGCGCGCGAGGTGAGCGCTCAGCTGCGCGTCGCCGCGCTGGCGCCGGTCGCGGATCTGGACGCGGACGTGGCGCGCGTGGAGCTGTCCCGCTCGTGCGACGAGGGGTGGCTGCGGCGGTACGGCCGGGCCGGGGACTCGGCATCCCATGTGTCCGAGGTGCTGGCGAGCGGGCCGTCGGTGTGGTTCGCTTCCGTGCCCGGGAGCGGTGATGGCCCGGCCGCCATCGGGCGGTGCGTGGTGGACGGGCGCTGGGCGGGCTTCATGGCGGTCGAGGTGGACCCCGAGCACCGGCGGCGGGGACTCGCCACCGCGGTGATGACCGCGCTGGCCCGGCAGGCCCTGCTGGACGGCGCGTCGGCGGCCTGGCTCCAGGTCGAGGACGGCAACGACGGCGCGCGGGCGCTGTACGACCGGATGGGCTTCGCGGCGCATCACACCTACCACCACTACCGGCACGACGGTCCCTGAGGCGGCGGCCCGGCGGGGCGGCGCACGGCACGGCACGGAAAGCAGCCCGGCGAGGGCATGAGACACGAGGCACGTATGCACGCGGAGTCCGGCGAATGGCGGCGGCGGTTCGCCGAAGAGGCACGGTCCGAACGGCCCGGACTCGCCCTGCTGTGCCTGCTGATCGGCGCGGAGGCCGACCCTTCCCTGGACGAGGCGGGCATCGACGCCGCCGAGATCGAGCTGGACCGGCTCGCGGGCCTGCTGCCGTTCCGTCCCGGCGGGCCGCGCGCGTGGGCGGCCGCGATGGCCGAACTCCTCGGCGGGCAGTGCGGCTTCGAGGGGACGCCGGGCGACTACCAGCGCCTGGAGTCCTCCCTCCTGCACCAGGTGCTCCGGCGCCGCAGGGGCCTGCCGATCCTGCTCTCCGTGGTGTGGATGGAGGTGGCGCGGCGCGCGGGCGCCCCGGTCTACGGGGTGGCGCTGCCGGGGCACTTCGTGGTCGGTTTCGGGCCGCGCGACGAGCAGGTGCTCGCCGATCCGTTCGACGGCGGGCGGTTGCTGACCGGGCAGGACGCGGAGCTCTTGGTGGCCGGGACCGCGGGCACCGGCATCCAGCCGTCGATGCTGACGCCCGCCGACCCGCTGAACATCGTGCAGCGCATCCTGAACAACATCCGCGCCTGGGCCGCCGCGCGCCCCGAGCGCTCCGAGGTCGCCCTGTGGGCCCTGGACCTCTCCCTGCTGCTGCCCGCGCACCCCGCGCGGCTGCGCTACGAGCGGGCCCAACTCCTGGTGCAGCGCGGCGACTTCCTCGGCGGCGCGGCGGAGCTGGACGAGTACGCCGACGTGGTGACGGCGGTGGAGCCGACCACGGCGGAACGGGTGCGTCAGCAGGCGCGGGCCGCGCGGGCGATGCTGAACTGAGCGGCGGGGCCGCCGCTCAGAGCCAGCCCTTGTCGCGGGCGGCGCTCACGGCCTCCGCGCGGTTGCGGACGGCGAGCTTCTGGATGGCCATGGACAGGTAGTTGCGGACGGTGCCCTGCGACAGGTGCAGGGCGCGGGCCAGCTCGGCGTTGGTGGCGCCGTCGGCCGCCGCGCGCAGCACCTCGCGCTCGCGGTCCGTCAGCGGGTTCGCGCCGCCCGCGAGGGCCGCCGCCGCCAGCGTGGGGTCGATGACCCGCTCCCCCGCGAGGACCTTGCGCACCGCCGCGGCGAGCTGGGCGGCGGGGGCGTCCTTGACCAGGAACGCGGCGGCGCCCGCCTCCATGGCGCTGCGCAGATAGCCGGGGCGCCCGAAGGTGGTGAGCACGACGATCTTCGTGGCGGGGAGCGCGGCGTGCAGCTCGGCCGCCGCCTCGATGCCCGTGAGTCCGGGCATCTCGATGTCGAGCAGCGCCACGTCCACGGCGTGTTCGCGCGCCGCCGCGAGCACCTCGTCGCCGCGGGCGACCTGGGCGACCACCTCGATGTCCGGCTCCAGGCCGAGCAGGGCCGCGAGGGCCTCGCGGACCATCGACTGGTCCTCGGCCAGCAGCACCCTGATCACACCGCTCGTCCCCGCCGCCACGCCCTCGCCGTCCTCGCCGCTCATGCGGGCGATCCTACGGCCGTGGAGGTCAGCGGCACGCGGGCCGCCAGCCGGAAGCCGCGGCGGGCCGCGGGGCCGGTCTCCAGGGTGCCGCCGACGGCCGCCACGCGCTCGGCGAGGCCCGTCAGTCCGTTGCCGGCGACCGCGCCCGGGCCGCCGCCCGTGCCGTCGTCCTCGACGGACAGTTCCAGGAGCGGCCCGGCCAGGGTCTGGCGGGCCGTGAACGCCACCGTGCAGCGCCGGGCGCCGCTGTGCCGCACGACGTTGGTGACGGCCTCCCGCAGCGCCCAGGCGAGCGCCGCCTCGCCCGTCTCGTCCGGCAGTTCGGCGGGCCCCTGGAGCGGCACGTCGGCCTCGATGCCGGCGGCGGTCAGCGCCGTGCGGGCGCCCGCCAGTTCGCCGGCCAGGGTGCGCCTGCGGTAGCCGGAGACGGCCTCGCGGACGTCCACCAGGGCCTGCCGGCTGACCTGTTCGATGTCGGCCACCTGCTGGGCCGCCTTATCGGGGTGGTCGGGGAGCATCCGCCCGGCCAGCTCGCTCTTGAGCGTGATCAGGGAGAGCGAGTGCCCGAGCAGGTCGTGCAGGTCCCTGGCCAGGCGCAGCCGCTCCTCGTTGGCGGCGAGCTGGGCGACGGTGGCCCGTGCCTGGCGCAGCTGGACCGTCGTACGCACCAACTGGCGTACGCCGCTCATCGCGAAGCCGACGAGGAGGCTGAGCACGGCGAGGTTGCCGAGGAGGTCCTGGAGGCTGTCCGTGCGCAGGCCCACCGCGACCATCACGGCCGTCACCGCGGGGATGATCCAGCCCGCGTACCGCATCGGGAGCACCGCGCCGGCGGAGACCGAGACGTACACGAACAGCCCGAGCCAGTGGCTGCCGAAGACGAACGCGAGGATGACGGCGAGGGCGAGCTGCACCGCGAACGACACGGACACCGCACGCCAGTCGAGCACCCGCACGGTGTAGCGGAAGACCAGCGAGAGGTAGCAGGCCACGAAGGCCGCGAGGCCCAGGGAGCCGAGCGCCGTGGCCACGCCGGAGCGCTCGGTCACCACGAGGTCGTGCACCGGGCCGGCCAGGAAGACCAGCCAGATGCCGATCCACAGCGCCTTGACGAGGATCTGCCGGCGGTCGAGGACGGGCCGGCCGAAGACGTGCAGCGGGTGGGCCTCTTCGAGGAGCGGGTCGTGCGCGTCGCGGGCGCGGGGAGCCTTGCTCACGCCTTCAGGGTGTCCTTCCGGTACAGCCACGCCGCGCCGCCCGCGAACAGCAGGAAGTAGGCGACCAGCAGGGTGACGTCCTTCGCGTGCGGGGCGTCGCCCAGTTCGATGGCCTGCCCGAGGGCAGCGTACGCGTGGGTGGGCAGCCAGGACGCCACGTCCCGCAGCCACCCCGGGAAGGTCGTCGTGGGCATCCACAGGCCGCCGAGCAGGGAGAGCCCGAAGTAGACGATCATCGTGAGGGGGCGGACCGCGTCGCCGGACGCCAGGTAGCCGATGGCCACGCCGAGCGCCGCGAAGCAGAGGCTGCCCGCCCAGATCGCGCCGGTCAGCGCCAGCCACTGCCAGGCTTCGAGGCGGACGTCCTTGAAGGCGGCGGCGACGGCGAACACCACCACGATGGACGGCAGGCTCACCACCGCCGCGCTCGCCGTCTTCGCCAGGACGTAGCCGCGCCCGGGGAGCGTCGTCAGGCGCAGCTGGCGCACCCAGCCGCTCTCCCGCTCCTTGGCGATGCGCTCGCTGTTGCCCATCAGTACGGCGGTCAGGGCGCCGAAGGACGCCATCGAGACCATCATGAACGCGGGGACGGAGAGCCCCGAGCCGGGCACCTCGTCGGAGCCGCCCTGGGTGCCCGCCACGATCAGGAAGAGCACCGAGGGGTAGATCACGGAGAAGAACAGGAACTTGCGGTTGCGCAGGGCGCGGACGATCTCCAGCCTGATCAGAGCGCGGGAGGCGAGTGCGTTGGTCATCGGGCCTTGGCCTCCTCGGCCTCGGTGATCGCCACGAAGGCCTGCTCCAGGCCGAGCCCGGCGACTTCGAGGTTGCGGGGGTGGACGCCGAGCCCGTACAGGGCGTGCACGGTGGCGTCGGCGTCGGCGGACTGGATCCGGACCGTGCGGCCCGAGACGTCCAGCGACGTCAGGAAGGGCAGTTCGCGAAGTCGTCCGGTCAGCGCCTCGTCGATCTCGGCGAGGTCGAAGGCGACCTTGCGGGCGCCCGCCCTCGCCTTGATCTCGGCGGCGGTGCCGTCCGCGAGGAGACGGCCGCGGTGCAGGACCAGGACGCGGTCGGCGATCGCGTCGGCCTCTTCCAGATAGTGCGTGGCGAACAGGACCGCGCGGCCCTGGTCGGCCTGCTCGCGCATGGTCGCCCAGAACGCCTGGCGGGCGGTGACGTCCATGCCGGTGGTCGGCTCGTCCAGGACGATCAGGTCGTTCGCGCCCGCCGTGGCGAGTGCGAAGCGCACACGCTGCTCCTGGCCGCCGGAGAGCTTGTCGACCTTGCGGTCGGCCATCTGCGTGATCCCCGCGTCGGCGAGCACGTCGGTGACCCGGCGGGGCCTCGGGTGCAGATCGCAGGCCAGGCGCACCAGCTCGCGCACGGTGACCTCGCCCATCAGGCCGCCGCTCTGCAGCATGGCGCCGACCCGGCCGGCGGTGATCGCCTCGCGCGGCGAGGTGCCGAAGACCCGCACCGTGCCGCTGTCCGGGCGCCGCAGGCCGAGCAGCAGGTCGAGGGTGGTGGACTTGCCCGCGCCGTTCGGCCCGAGCAGCGCCACGGTCTCACCGGGGCGCAGGTCGAGGGTGAGACCGTCCACGGCGCGCATGGCGCCGTAGCTCTTGGTCACCTGGGTGAAGCTCACTGCCGTCATGTGGTCCATCGTCGGCGACGGCGGAGGGCGGCGGCAGTGTCGTCCGTGCCGGGTCCGGGATGACAGATGTCATGTGGTGCTGTCGTCCCGGACCCGCGCGGACCTGTGCCTGCGGCGGCTAGTCGGCGTTCGTCTCGATCACGCCGATGCGTTCGGCCGGTGTCTTGCCGAGCAGCGCCTTGTTCATGGCGCCCGCCACGTCGGTCGGCTGGACCGGCGTCTTGTCGCCGTTGCCGCGCTGGATGAGGATGCCGTCGAAGATGTTGCCGTACAGCTTCTTCAGCTCCACCAGGTCGTAGTGCGGCTGCAGGCTGCCGTCGTCCACGGCCTTGGCCGACAGGATCTTCGGCAGGGACCTCGCCGGGCCGAAGGGGATCTCCTTGCCGCCCGCCCTGATCGTGACGTTGGCGGACATCGCCGGCTTGGCGAACCGGGTCATGAACTTGTCGACCTCGGCCTTGGAGACCCGCGGGCTGCGGGTGGTGACCGGCACCCGGACCGGGCCGGCGCTGCCCGTCTCGACCTGCTTCTCGTAGGCCTGGGCGACGGCGGTGGTGGACGCCTTGGGGTCGATGCCCTTGCCGACCCTGCCGTAGACGGGGACGGCCTTGCCGGGCAGGAACTTGACCGTGCCCTCCTTGGCCGAGCCCGAGCCGCCCGCGGCGCGCTCCAGGGCGGCCGCCAGCTTCTCCTCGTCGACGGGCATGACCGGCTCGACGACACGCTGGTTGCCGAAGAGCGAGCCGATCACCGACACGGGGTTGTAGTCGCTGCCCGCGGCCTCGCGGACGGTGGCCTGGCTGTCCAGGGTCAGGCCCGCCTGGTCCGGCTTGAGCGTGACCTGCTCGCCGGCCACCGACAGCTTCAGGGGCTTGGCGACACGCTCGCCGAGGGCGTCGTCCAGCTTCTTGACGGCCTCGTCGCGGGTGCCGCCGCCGATGTCGACGCCGAGCACCGTGGTGCCCTTCGGCACGTCGGCGTGGTTCATCAACAGGCCCGCGCCGTACGCCCCGCAGGCCACCACGACCACGGCGGCCGCGAGGAGGACCAGTTTGTTGCGGCCCTTCTTCTTCGGCTTCGGCGCGGGCTTGGCGGCGGCGGGCGGCACGTCGGAGCGCACCGGGCCGGGCAGCTTCGGCGGGGTGTGCGCCGACGGCCCGTTGTCCTGCGTGGCCGGTACGACGGGGATGCCGCTGGTCAGCGTCTCCCCCGAGACGTTGCCGCCCGGGGCGGGGGCACCCGGTCCGCCGGCGGGCGGGCGCGGGCCGCCGGGGGGCGGCGAGAGGGGACCGCCCTTCTGGGGCGTGAGGATCGCGGTGTCGTCGCTCAGGGCGCCCGAACGCGGCGGGACGCCCGTGGAGTTGCCGGGGCCGGTGGGACCGGCGGGGCGGGAGCCGGGCGTGGTCGGCGCGAGCGGGCCGTCGCCGGTCACAGGGCCGCCGGTCGGGCCCGCGGGGCCCCGGGAGCCCTGGGGGCCGTTCGCGGCGTCCCCCGGGCCCGTGCCCGGGCCGCCGGTGAAGTACGGCAGGTCGCCCTGCGGCGCTCCCGAGCCGAGGGGTCCGGACGCCACGGCGCCCGATACGTCGTAGGAGCCCGAGCCGTCGAAGGAGCCCGAGCCGTCGAAGGAACCCGGGCCGTCGTAGGAACCCGAACCGGAACCGTTCGCCCCTGGGCCGCCGGGGGCGCTCGAACCGCTCGCCGGGGGCGCGCCGTTGCCGGCGCCCGCCGCGCCGCTGTCGCCCCGCGCGGGCTTGCGCGGCGCGAACCAGTCGCTGGTCTTCTCCTCGGCCGCGCCGGAACCCGCCGTGCCGCCCTCACCCGGGGCGGACCCGGCACCGGCGTCCCCGCCGGACGAGGCGGAAGCGGAACCGGAACCGGAACCGGACGAGAAGTCTCCGCCGACGCCACCGGAAGCGGCGCCTCGCGCGGCAGCGGCGTCCGCGTCCCCGGCCGTGTCCCGGGCACCGGGAGCCCCGGGCGCGGCGTTCACGTCCTGGGCGCGCGAGGTGTCACCGCGCGAGCCGCCCTCGTCGCCGACGGGCGTCCGCATGACGACCGGTGGGATGGGCCGCGAGCCGGGGATGTTGATCCGGACGCGGGTGGTCAGCGTGGTCTGGGTCTCGGGCTCGTCCGGCCGCTGCTCGGCGGCCTGCCGCCGCCGGCCGTCCGCGCCGCCGTCCGCGGCAGGGCCTTGCGCCGGGGAGCCGTACGGCGGCGTCCCCGAGGGGTATGCGGCTCCACCGCGCCCCTGGGGCCCGGAGGACGAACTGTCAGTTTCACGACTCAAGGCAGGTTCTCCTGGTTGACTCCGCCGCCCGGTCTCGGCCTCGTCCGGGGTCCCCCCGGCCGGAGGATGGGGAGGATCGGCGGCCGCACCACCATACTGGCCGCCGTCGGCGCTCTTCCTGTGACCGGCATCAAACCCGTGCGGAACACGGTCCGAAGTGGTACGTCACTTGCCAAGTCGGGCGGTGCCGCCGCCCGGTTGCGGCCGCTGTCCGAGCGTGGCGCACATCACAGCCACCGCCATACCGCCGAACAGGAACCCGTACGAGCGCAGGCCCGCGCCGAAGAGGAAGTCCCCCTCGGATCTGGTGGCGGTGAGCAGCATGACGGCGACCAGCCAGCCTGCGGCGGGCGCGACGGCCCCGGCTCTGGTGCCGGCCGCCCGCGCCCCGCCGTGGAAGGCGCCGGCCGCACCGAGGAGCGCGAGCAGCAACCCGGCGGGGAAGTAACCGCCTTGGACGAGCGCGCCGGCGGTGCCGACGAGGGCGCCGAGCACGAAGAGAGCGGCGTACGCGGCGAGCCGTCCCGCTCGCAGCGGCTGCGCGAGGAAGCTTCCGGCGGGGGCCGGGGCCGACGCGGGCAGGGGGCCCGGGGGCGGCGAGGCGGAACCGGCGGACGACGCCCGGGAACGCGTGCTCACAGCGAGGTCCCCTCGGCCATATCCGTCGTCCTTTCGAGTCCCGCGAACAGATCCGTCTCGCGGTGCGTGCCGTCACCCGACATTTCTCCCCGTACCAGCTCGTAGTACTCCACCTCGAAGAGGGGTTGGGCGAGATCGTTCGAGAGGGCGAAGAGGGGTTCGCTCACCGTGATCTGGGTGGCGTGGGCGCGCATGGCCGCCGCCTTGGCCGCCTTGAAGGGGCCGCCGTCGATCTCCGTCGTGATCCGCTCGTCGTCCGTGACGCCCGGCACGTCGGCGACGGCGGCGGGCCGGGTGAACGGCGAGCGGCGCAGCGGGTCCGCCATCCGCCGGAAGCTCTCCTCGGCCACGGAGCGGGGCACGCGGTTCCAGTAGATCTTGGCGATGGTGTGCGGCTCACCGAGGTCGCGGCGGAAGGCCGGCTCGGCCGCGAGGTCGGCGGCGCGCATGGCGACGCGGTGCGCCTGGATGTGGTCGGGGTGGCCGTAGCCCCCGTCGGGGTCGTACGTCACGAGGACCTGCGGCCGGACCTCGCGGATCACCTCCACGAGGTACGCGGCGGCCTCGTCGAGGTCGGCCGACCAGAAGGCGCCGGGCCTGTCGTTCTGTTCGACGCCCATCATCCCGGAGTCGCGGTACCGGCCCGCGCCGCCGAGGAAGCGGTGGTCGCTGACGCCCAGCTCCTTCATGGCGGCGGCCAGTTCCCCGACGCGCCAGGCGCCCAGGGAGTCCTCGTGGTCGGCGGCGAGGTGGGCGAGCCCGGCCGGAATGACCTCGCCCTCCTCGCCCAGCGTGCAGGTCACCAACGTCACATGGGCGCCCTCGGCCGCGTACTTGGCCATGGTCGCGCCATTGTTGATCGACTCGTCGTCGGGGTGCGCGTGCACGAGCAGCAGGCGCCGGGCGGGCGGTTCCGTCATGGGACCACCCTACGAGGACACCGCGGGACCTCCCCACGAGGACCGCGGGCGCGGGTCAGAACTTGATGTCACCGATCATCCCCGCCACGTTCGTCGTCAGCTCGTTGATCGTGGGGGCGATGGACGAACTCGCCAGGTAGAAGCCGAGCAGCGTGCAGACGACAGCGTGTCCCGCTTTCAGGCCTGACTTCTTGACCAGCAGGAAGACGATGATCGCCAGCAGCACCACCGCCGAAATCGAGAGTGCCACGGCGGTCACCTCCAAGTCGTTTGACGAAACCCAGTGCGGACACCGGCGGGTTCCTACCCACCAAGCGCTACGGATCATAACTATCCGTGCGGACGCATGACTCGGAGCACGGCAGCACAGGGGGGCGCATGCGCCCTAGGGTCGGGGGATGACGACCGAGAACCGCGCAATCCACAGGCCCGCCCCGAGCCCCGAGTCAGGGCTCTCCTTTCCCCGGGAACACGCGCGTACGCAGCGGTTCACCCTGGGCGCGCCCCGTGCGTTCACGGTGGCGCCGGACGGGTCGCGGGTGGTCTTCCTGCGTTCGTCCTCCGGCACCGATCCGTCGCACGGCTTGTGGGTCCTCGACCTCGCGGACGGCATGGCCGAGCGGCTCGCCGCCGATCCGGGCGTGTTGCTGGGCGGCGCGGCCGAGCGGCTCTCCCCGGTGGAGCGGTCGCGGCGCGAGCGCAGCCGGGAGGGCGGCGCGGGCATCGTGGAGTACGCGACGGACGCGGCGGTGGAGTTGGCGGCGTTCGCGCTGTCCGGCCGGCTCTTCACCGCGGAGCTGCGGGCGGGCACGACGCGTCAACTGGTCGCGCGGGGCCCGGTCATCGACCCGCGCCCCTCGCCCGACGGCCGGCATGTCGCGTACGTCTGCGGGGGCGCCCTGCGGGTGACCGGCGCCGACGGCGAGGGCGACCGGGCGCTCGCGGAGCCGGAATCCGGCCATGAGTCGACCGTCACCTACGGCCTCGCGGAGCATGTCGCGGCGGAGTCGATGGCGCGGTACCGGGGCTTTTGGTGGTCGCCGGAATCCGACCGGCTGCTCGTCGCGCGGGTCGACGACGCGCCGGTCGGGCGGTGGTGGATCGCGGACCCCGCGCACCCCGACCGGGAGCCCGCCCAGATCGCCTATCCGGCGGCGGGCACGGCCAACGCGGACGTACGCCTGTTCGTTCTCGGGCTGGACGGTTCGCGCACCGAGGTGGTGTGGGACCGTGTCCGGTTTCCGTACCTCGCCCGGGTGCACTGGTCCTCGGACGGTGCCCCGCTGCTCCTGGTGCAGGCCCGTGACCAGCAGAGTCAGCTGTACCTCGCGGTGCGCCCGGAGAACGGTTCGACGCGGATGGTGCACGCCGAGGAGGACGCCGACTGGCTGGAACTCTTCGCCGGGGTGCCCTGCTGGTCGCCCAGCGGCAAGCTGGTGCGGATCGTGGACGAGGGCGGGGCGCGGGTCCTGGCGTGGGGCGAGCGGCCGCTGACGGGGGCCCAGTTGCACGTTCGCGCGGTCCTGGACGTGACCGAGCAGGACATCCTCGTCTCCGCGTCGGCGGGCGAGGCGGCGGCCGACCCGGGCATCGGCGAGGTGCACGTCTACCGCGTCAACGAACTGGGTGTGGAACGCCTGTCGCGGGAACCCGGGGTGCACTCGGCGGTCCGCGCGGGCGGGGTCACCGTACTGGTTTCGGCCACTTTGGACCGTCCGGGCGCAAGGGTGCGCGTGCTGCGCGACGGCAAGCAGGTGGCCACCGTCGCCTCGCACGCCCGGCGCCCGGGGCTCACGCCGCGCGTGACGCTCACCGAAGGGGGCACGCGCCGCGTTCCGTGCGCCGTCCTGCTCCCCACGGATTACCAGGCGGCGGACGGGCCGCTTCCGGTACTTCTCGATCCGTACGGCGGTCCGCACGGTCAGCGCGTCCAGCGTGCGCAGAACGTCTTCTTGACCTCGCAGTGGTTCGCCGACCAGGGTTTCGCGGTGATCGTGGCGGACGGGCGCGGCATGCGGGGCCGCTCCCCCGCCTGGGAGAAGTCGATCAAGAATGATCTGACGCTCACGCTCGACGACCAGGTCCACGCGCTGCACGCCCTCGCGGCGAGCGGCGCATACCCCCTGGACCTGGACCGGGTGGCCATTCGCGGCTGGTCCTACGGCGGCTACCTCGCGGCGATGGCCGTGCTGCGCCGCCCCGACGTCTTCCACGCGGCGGTGGCGGGCGCCCCGGTGACGGACCTGCGGCTGTACGACACGCACTACGAGGAGCGGTACCTGGGCGATCCGACCCGGACCCCGCAGACGTACCGCCACAACTCCCTGGTCTGGGACGACGGCCTGGTGGACGCGGCCGAGCCGCACCGTCCGATGCTGGTCGTGCACGGCCTCGCCGACGACAACGTGGTGGTGGCGCACTCCCTGCGGCTGTCCTCGGCCCTGCTCGCCGCGGGCCGCCCGCACGAGGTCCTGCCCCTGTCGGGCGTCACGCACATGACGCCGCAGGAGCAGGTCGCGGAGAACCTGCTGCTGGTCCAGGCCGACTTCCTCAAGCGGTCGCTGCACCTGGCCTGAGCGGGCCGCGCGGCGCTACGGCACGACCTGCTTCTCCTCGGCGAAGTGACAGGCCGAGTCGTGCGCCGCGGGCCCGGCCTCGTACCGGAACTCCGCCGGTACCGCGAGCGCCGGCACCTCCAGGGCGCACCGCTCCCGCGCCTTCCAGCAGCGGGTGCGGAAGCGGCAGCCCGAGGGCGGGTTGGCGGGCGAGGGCACGTCGCCGCTGAGGATGATCCGCTCCCGGTGCTCGCGCGCCTCGGGGTCGGGGACCGGCACGGCGGAGAGCAGGGCCTGGGTGTAGGGGTGCGTCGGATGCTCGTAGATCTGTTCGTCGGTGCCGATCTCGACGATCCGCCCGAGGTACATGACGCCGACCCGGTCGGAGATGTGCCGCACGATCGACAGGTCGTGGGCGATGAAGACGTAGCTGAGGTCGAACTCGTCCTGGAGCTGGTCGAGGAGGTTGATGACCTGGGCCTGGACGGAGACGTCGAGGGCGGAGACCGGTTCGTCGGCGACGATGACCTCGGGCCGCAGCGCGAGGCCGCGCGCGATGCCGATGCGCTGGCGCTGGCCGCCGGAGAACTGGTGCGGATAGCGGTTGATGTACTCGGGATTGAGCCCGACCACGTCGAGGAGTTCCTGGACCTTCTGGCGCCGCGACCCCTTGGGGGCGACCTCGGGGTGGATCTCGTAGGGCTCCCCGATGATGTCGCCGACGGTCATCCGCGGGTTCAGCGAGGTGTACGGGTCCTGGAAGACCATCTGGATGTTGCGGCGCACCGCCTTCAGGGCCCGCCCGGAGAGCCTCGTGATGTCCTCGCCCTTGTAGCGGATCTCGCCCGCGGTGGGCCGCTCCAGGTTGACGAGCATCTTGGCGACCGTCGACTTGCCGCAGCCGGACTCCCCGACGATGCCGAGGGTCTCGCCCCGCGTGAGGTCGAAGTCGACGCCGTCCACGGCCTTGACCGCGCCGATCTGTTTGCGGATGAGAACGCCCTGGGTCAGGGGGTAGTGCTTGACCAGGCCGCGCACCTGGAGGATCGGTTCGTGCCCGGGGTCAGCGTGCGGCATCGAGCGTCTCCTTCCAGAAGTGGCAGGCGCTCCCGCGCTCGGCGGCGAGGCCCTCGTACGTCACGCGCGCGAGCGGTGGTTCCTCGGTGACGCAGATGTCCTGGGCCATGGGGCAGCGCGGGTGGAAGGCGCAGCCGGGCGGGATGCGCGTGAGGTTCGGCGGCAGGCCCTTGATCGCGTAGAGGGCGCGGCCCTTCTGGTCCAGGCGCGGGATGGATTCGAGGAGGCCGCGGGTGTACGGGTGGGCGGGCGCCCGGTAGATCTCGTGGACGGGGGCCTTCTCGACGATGCGGCCCGCGTACATCACGGCGATGGTGTCGGCGACGTCGGCGACGACACCGAGGTCGTGGGTGATGAGGATCAGGCCCATGCGCATCTCGCGCTGGAGTTCGGCGAGGAGGTCCATGACCTGGGCCTGGACGGTGACGTCGAGGGCGGTGGTCGGCTCGTCCGCGATGATGAGGGAGGGTTCGAGGGCCATCGCCATGGCGATCATGATGCGTTGGCGCATGCCGCCGCTGAACTGGTGCGGGTACTGGCCGACGCGTTCGCGGGCGGCGGGGATGCGCACCCGGTCCATCAGCTCGACGGCCTTGGTCCTGGCGTCCTTGCGGGACATGCCCCGGTGGACGACGAACATCTCGCCGAGCTGCTCGCCGACGCTCAGCACCGGGTTCAGCGACGACAGCGCGTCCTGGAAGATCATCGCCATGCCGGCGCCGCGGACCCCCCGGCGCTCGTCCTCCTTGAGCTTCAGCAGGTCCCTGCCCTGAAAGAGGATCTCCCCCTTGGTGATCTTGCCGGGAGGTGTGTCGAGGATGCCCATGACGGCCTGGGCGGTCACGGACTTGCCCGAGCCCGACTCGCCGAGCACGGCCAGTGTCTCGCCCTCGCGGACGGCGTAGTCCACGCCGTTGACGGCCTTGGCGACGCCGTCCCTGGTCCGGAACTCCACGTGCAGGTCGCGCACGTCGAGCAGGGTGGGCGCCGCCCCGGTGGGGGCCGCGAAGGCCTCGGATGCCTCGGTTGCCATGGGCGCCTACCTCAGCTTCGGGTCGAGGGCGTCGCGCACCGCGTCGCCGAGCATGATGAACGCGAGCACGGTGACCGCCAGCGCGCCGGCCGGCCAGAGCAGCATGTGCGGGGCGTTGCGGATGTACAGGGAGGCGGCGGAGATGTCGATGCCCCAGCTCACCGTCGGCGGCTTCAGGCCGACGCCGAGGTAGGAGAGCGTGGCTTCGAGCGCGATGAACGTACCCAGCGCGATGGTCGCGACGACGATGACGGGGGCGACGGCGTTCGGCGCGATGTGGCGCAGCAGCATGCGGGTGTTGGAGGCGCCGAGGGCCCGCGCCGCCTGGACGTAGTCGTTCTGCTTGGCGGTGATCACGGAGCCGCGCGCGATGCGGGAGATCTGCGGCCAGCCGAGCAGCACCATGAAGCCGACCACGGGCCACACGGTGGAGCTGGTGACCACGGACAGGAGCACCAGGCCGCCGAGGACGACGGGGATGGCGAAGAAGACGTCGGTGAGGCGGGAGAGGATCGCGTCCCACATCCCGCCGAAGAACCCGGCGAGGCCGCCGAGGACGCTGCCGAGGAGGGCCACGCCGAGCGTGGCGCACACGCCGACGGTGACGGAGACCCGGGTGCCGTACACGACCCGGGTGTAGACGTCGCAGCCCTGTTCGTTGAACCCGAAGGGGTGGCCGGGCGCGGACCCCTTCTGGGCGTTGGCGAGGTCGCAGGCCAGCGGATTGCCGGTGGCGATGAGCGAGGGCCACAGTGAGACGACGACGAGGAAGACGATGATCAGGCCCGAGACGAGGAAGACGGGGTTGCGCCGCAGGTCGCGCCAGGCGTCCGACCACAGGCTGCGCGCGGGCGCCGAGGGGCCGCCGCCGTCGGGCCCGGCGGGGACCTTCTCCAGCGAGGTCGCCTCGCTGGTGGCGAGGTCCATGGCGCCGCCCGCCCCGGTCGCCGCGATGGCGCGCTCCGGCTGATGGGGTTCAGGCATAGCGGATCCTCGGGTCGAGTACGGCGTACAGGAGGTCGACGATGAGGTTGGCCAGCAGGAAGACCAGCACGAGGACGGTCACGAAGCCGACGACGGTCTGGGTGCTCTGGCGCAGGATGCCCTGGTACAGCTGGAAGCCGACGCCGTGGATGTTGAAGATCCGCTCGGTGACGATGGCGCCGCCCATCAGCGCGCCGACGTCCGTGCCGATGAAGGTGACGACGGGGATGAGCGAGTTGCGCAGCAGGTGCCGGATGATGACGCGGCGCCGGGGCAGACCCTTGGCGATGGCGGTGCGGACGTAGTCGGCGCGCCGGTTCTCGGCGATGGAGGTGCGGGTCAGGCGGGTGACGTACGCCAGGGAGACCGAGGCGAGGACGAGGCCGGGGATCAGGAGTTCGTCGAAGGGCGCCTCGCTGGAGACGGAGGGTTTCATGACGCCCCACTTGACGCCGAGCAGGAGTTGCAGCAGCAGGCCGGTGACGAAGGTCGGCACGGAGATCACCACCAGCGTCAGGAGCAGCACGCCGGTGTCGATCGGGCGCCCGCGCCGCAGCCCGGTGAGCACGCCCAGCGAGATGCCGATGACGATCTCGAAGACGATGGCGACGACGGTCAGGCGGATGGTGACGGGGAAGGCGGCCGACATCAGCTCGGTGACCTTCTGGCCGTTGAAGGCGGTGCCGAAGTCACCGGTGAAGACGTTGCCCATGTAGGTGAGGTACTGCTGCCACACCGGTCTATCGAGGCCGAACTCCTTCTTCAGCTGGGCGGCCGTCGCGGCGTCGCACTTGCGGTCCCCGCACAGGCCCGCGACGGGGTCGCCCATCACGTTCACCATCAGGAAGATCAGCAGTGTGGCGCCCACGAAGACCGGGATCATCTGGAGCAGACGCCGGATCACATAACGTCCCATGGCCGCTCCCGGCGTCTCAGTCGACCTTGATCTGGTCGTACACCGGCACGCTGAACTGGTTCAGCATGACGTCGGAGATCTTGTCGGAGTAGCCCGCGCTGCCGTTCTGGTACCAGAGCGGGATGGACGGCATCTTCTCGGCGAGGATCTTCTCGGCGTCCTGGAACTTGGCGACGGCCTTGGCGCTGTCGGTCTCGGCGTTGGCCTCGTTGACGAGCTTGTCGAACTTCTCGTCGGAGAACTTGCCGTCGTTGGACGAGGCGTCGGTGAAGTAGTTCGGCTCCAGGAAGTTCTGGATGAGCGGGTAGTCCATCTGCCAGCCCGCGCGCCAGGCGCCGTCGAGTTTCTGCTGGGAGGCCTTGCTGCGGAAGTCCGCGAAGGTGCCGACGGGGTTGCCGACGCAGGCCTTGTCCTTCTCCAGCGCCTTGTTGATGGAGTTGCAGACGGCGTCGACCCACTCCTTGTGGGAGCCGGTGTCCGCGTTGTACGTGATCTTCAGCCGGCCGCCGGGGATGCCGCCGCCCTCCTCGACCAGCTTCTTGGCCTTGGCGGCGTCGTACTCGCAGGCCTCGCCGCAGAGCCCGGACTTGTACCCGCCGTCCGCGCCGAGCACCGGGGAGGTCCAGTCGGTGGCGGGCGTCCGCGTCTTCTGGAAGATCGTCTCGGTGATCTGCGCGCGGTCGATGGCCATGGACAGCCCCCTGCGCACCTTCTCCGCGCCGGGCTTGGTCCACTTGTCGTCGTAGAAGGGGAAGGCGAGGACCTGGATGATGCCGGCGGGGGTGTTGATGTACCGGTCGCCGAGGTCGCTCTTGGCGTTCCTGAGCTGGGCGGCGGGCACGTCGTCGACGAGGTCGAGGTTGCCGGCCATCAGGTTGGTGTAGGCGGTGTTGTTGTCGGTGTAGACCGTCATGTCCACACCGCCGTTGCGCGCCTTGTCCTCGCCGGGGTAGTCGTCCCACTTGCGCAGGGACATCTTCGAGCCCTTGGTGTACGACTCCACGGTGTAGGGCCCGTTGCCGACGGGCTTGGCGAGCCAGGCGTCGTGGTCGTCGTAGAACGCCTTGGGCAGGGGGGCGAAGGCGGGGTAGCCGAGGGTGTCGGGCCAGGTGGAGAACTTCTGGGTGAGCTTGACGGTGAACGTCTTGTCGTCGACGGCCTTCAGCCCGGAGAGGGTCCGCGCGCCGGGCTCGCCCTTCTCGGGGTGGACCTTGTCGAAGCCCTCGATGTAGCCGAAGAAGTAGGCGTTCTTCTGGTTGTTCTTGAGGTTCGCGCCGTAGTTCCAGGCGTCCACGAAGGACTTGGCGGTCACTTTCTCGCCATTGCTGAACGTCCAGCCGTCCTTGAGTCTGACCGTGAAGTTCTGCGCGTCCTTGGTCTCGATCGACTCGGCGACCATGTTCTTGGCCTCGCCGGTCTTCGGGTCGTACTCCTTGAGACCCCGGAAGATCATGGCGAGGATCTTGCCGCCCTGCACCTCGTTGGTGTTGGCCGGTTCCAGGGGGTTCTGCGGGTCGCCCCAGGAGGAGCTGACGATGCCGGAGCCGTCGCCGCCACCGCCGCCGTCGTCCCCGCCGCCGCCACAGGCGGTCGCCGTGAGGGCGACGGTCACCGCGCATGCGGCCCATCGGGCGTGCGTGGCTCCACGCATGGAGTCCTCCTGTTCCGGGCTGTCGCCGTGCTTTCGGGGCGCTCGCCGTGTTCCGGGCCGTGCTGTTCCGGGCTGTCGCCGTACCCCGAGTCGCTTATCGGCCAATATCACCCCAGGAGTCATGAACCGCACATTTACCCCATCCATATGGGGACCGTACGAGGTCGAGTCCATCCGGATGTACGCATTCCGAGACAGCGGCGCCCGCATATCGGACTCATTGCCGCGCTTGCCCGATTGGGTCCGACCTTGTCCATCACGCATGATTACGCGAAGGCAATGCTATGGCCTTGATTGTTCAAAGCCTTGGCAAAGAATCCCAAGAGCCCATCAAGGCGGCCGAACATTCATTGACCGCGTGGGAAGCACCTTGCGAAAGTCGCGCCTAGCCCGTAGGTGCCCTGGTTGTCCTGCGGAATCCTGATGACCCCTCCGGGCCTGGAGCGCCATGACCTCGCCAACTCCCGCTGCTGCCGCCACGCTTGACGTGGTGGCCAAAAACGACGGCATGCCGCCCTCGCCCAAGGACCGGGGCGGCGAAGGGCGTTCGCCGGGCCGGCTGGCCTGGACCCGCTTCAAGAGGGACAAGTCGGGCGTGGTCGCCGCGTGCGTCGTGCTCTTCTTCTTCGTCATCTCGCTGGCGGCGCCGCTGATTTCGAAGGTGTACGGCAAGGATCCGTTCACCACGTACGGCGTGAACGACCCGAGCCTCTTCAACGAGTTCAGCTACCCGTTCAAGCCGAACGGCGGCATCGACGGCGAGTTCTGGTTCGGCATCGAGCCGCAGCTGGGCCGGGACGTCCTGACGTTCCTGCTGTACGGCATGCGCAACTCGCTGCTGATCGCCACGGCCACCACGATCCTGGTGACGCTCATCGGCATCGCGGTCGGTGTCACCGCCGGGTACATCGGCGGCAAGACCGACTACTTCATCGGCCGGGTCATCGACATCCTGCTGGCCTTCCCCTCGACGCTCTTCTTCATCGCCTTCTGGCCGGTGATGATCTCCGTGGTCGTGGCCCCGGAGGACAAGACACCCACCTGGCTGACGGTCACCAGCCTCATCGCGGTGATGACGGCCTTCGGCTGGGCCTCGATCGCCCGCCTGCTGCGCGGAGAGGTACTGGCCCTGCGCGAGCGGGAGTTCGTGGAGGCCGCGAAGGTGACCGGCGCCTCACCGGCCCGGATCATCTTCAAGGAACTGCTCCCCAACCTGTGGACGCCGATCCTCATCCAGGCAACGCTCGCGCTGCCGATGTTCGTCACCGCGGAAGCCGGTCTCGCCTTCCTCGGCGTGGGACTTCAGGAGCCCACTCCCGACTGGGGCGTGATGATCCAGCGCGCCTCCGAGGTGTACGAGCAGGACATCACGTACATGGCCTTCCCCGGCATCGCGATGGTGATCTTCGTCGTCGCCTTCAACCTCCTCGGCGACTCCGTGCGCGACGCGCTGGACCCGAAGACCAAACGCTGACACTCCCCAAGCCGGGCACCTGCGACGGGGCAGTGCCGGGCCGTTCCTCCGCTCTTCTTCCTCGACACATCAGGGTTGGTAGCCACATGTCTCTCTCCCGCAGAAACTTCGTCGTCGCGACCTCGGTCGCGGCCGGCGGTTCGATGGTCCTGTCCGCGTGCAGCAGCGGCGGCTCCGGCAACGGTGGCAAGGGCGGAAACCACGGCGGCGCCACCAAGTACACGGGCGCCGAGGTCAAGATCGGCACCGCTGAGGACTCCAAGGGCCCGGCCCCCGAGGTCGAGGGCGCGCAGAAGGGCGGCACGATCTACGGCGTCGCCGAGGACGACGTGTCGCACATGGACCCGCAGCGCATCTACTTCGCGTACAACTCCTCGGTCGCCAACCTCTTCGCCCGCGCCCTCACCGGCTACTACGTCGACGCCAAGGGCGGCATGACCCTCGTCGGCGACCTCGCCACCGACACGGGCAAGGCCTCCGACGGCAACAAGACCTGGACCTTCACGCTGAAGGACGGCCTGAAGTGGCAGGACGGCAGCGAGCTGACCGTCGAGGACGTCCGCCACGGCATAGAGCGCTCCTGGGCCTCCTTCATCACCGAGGGCGCCTCGTACGTCCAGATGGCGCTGACCGGCAAGGGCGCCAAGTGGCGTGAGGGCTACAAGGGCCCGTACGGCGGCGACCACCTCGACTCGATCGTCATCGACAAGGCGAAGAAGACGATCACCTTCAAGCTGAAGGAAGCCCGCCCGGACTTCAACTTCACGCTGGCGATGACCTCGTACTCCCCCGTGCCCGTCAAGCACGACACCAAGGAGAAGTACGACAAGGCGCCGGTCTCCTGCGGTCCGTACATCGTCAAGCACCGCTCCATCGACAAGTCGATGACGCTGACGCGCAACAAGCACTGGGACCCGAAGACCGACCCGATCCGCAACGCCTACCCGGACAGCTTCGAGTTCGAGTTCGGGCCGACGGGCCTTGACTCCTGCGACCGCTTCATCGCGGACCAGGGCAAGGACCAGCAGATGATCGCGATCTACGAGAACATCCCGGCCGAGCGCATGCAGAAGGTGCTCAGCAACCCGGACGTCAACAAGCGGTCCTTCAACGGCCTGTCCTCCGGCACGTACTACTACGCCATCAACTGCAAGCGCATCACCGACGTCGAGGTCCGCAAGGCCCTCAACATCGCCTGGCCGCTGGAGCAGATCCGCCGGATCTACGGCGGCGAGTCGGCGGGCGAGCTGGCGACGACCATCCTCAGCCCCGACATCATCGGCCGCGAGAAGTTCGACGTCTTCGGCAAGCTGAAGAAGCCGCAGGGCGACCCCGAGCGCGCCAAGGCGATCCTGAAGAAGGCCGGCAAGCTGGGCCAGAAGATCGTCTACGCCTTCCCGCAGCGCCCCACGTACGACAAGACCAAGGTCGTCATCGAGAACTCGCTGAAGGCCGCGGGCTTCGACCCGGTCATCAAGCCGCTGAACTCGACGGACTACTACGACCAGGCGCAGCGCGTCGACAACAAGTTCGACGTCATGTGGTTCGGCTGGTCCCCGGACTGGCCGACCGCCTACACCCTGATCCAGCCGCTCTTCGACGGTGACGCCATCGGCGACGGCCAGAACAACATCTCGCAGACGAACGTCGACTGGATCAACGAGGCGATCAAGAAGAACGCGGAGATCTCGGACCAGAAGGAGGCCGGCAAGGCCTGGGCCGCGCTGGACAAGCGGATCATGGAAGAGGTCGTGCCGATCATCCCGGAGACCTACCAGCGCCGCTTCTACCTGCACGGTTCCAAGGTCGGCGGGGCCCAGCACGACCCGCAGTTCGCCGCGACGCTGATCTACAAGACCTACGTCAAGGCCTGACGAACGGCCCCCGTGGCGGGGCGGGCCTCCTGAGGGAGGACCGCCCCGCCCCCTCCTCACCCACGGCATCCGTCAGGAAAACCAACTGCCATGCTCCGCTTCCTCCTTCGCCGCATCGCCGGTGGCGCGGTGATCCTGCTGATCATCAGCGTTCTCGTCTTCGTCCTCTTCTACGCCGCCCCGCGCGACCCCGCCCGGCTGGCCTGCGGCAAGGTCTGCTCCCCGGAGACCCTGGACCTGGTACGGCACAACCTGGGGATCGCCGACTCACTCCCGGTGCAGTACTGGCACTGGTTCCAGGGGCTGTTCGTCGGCCGTGACTACGCCTCGTTCGGCAACTGCCCGGCGCCGTGCCTCGGTTACTCCTTCCGCAACCGTGAGCCCGTCCTCGGCACGATCCTGGACCGCTTCCCGACCACCTTGTCGCTCTCGCTCGGCGCGGCCCTCGTCTTCGTGATCTTCGGTGTCGGCACCGGCATGCTGGCCGCCCACAAGCAGGGCAAGACCCTCGACAAGATCGCCTCGTCCGCATCGCTGGTCGCCTCCTCGCTCCAGATCTACGTCGTCGGCGTCTTCGCCGTGTACCTCTTCACCTACAAGCTCCAGTGGCTGGACCGGCCGCAGTACACCTCGATCAGCGAGGACCCGGGCGCCTGGTTCTCGGGCCTGATGATCCCCTGGCTGGTCCTCTCACTGATCTTCACGGCGAACTACACCCGCATGACGCGCTCCCAGATGGTCGAGACCCTCAGCGAGGACTACGTCCGTACGGCGCGCGCCAAGGGCCTCTCCGGCCGCTCGGTCTTCTTCCGCTTCGCCTGGCGCGGCGCGATGGGCCCGATCGTCACGATCTTCGGCCTCGACCTGGGCGTGCTCCTCGGCGGCGCGATCATCACCGAGAAGACCTTCGCCCTGCACGGCATCGGCGACCTGTCGGTCCGCGCGGTCTACACCAGCGACCTGCCCATGCTGCTGGGTGTCGTCCTGGTGGCCGCCACGGCGATCATCTTCTTCAACATCATCGTCGACGCGGTGTACGCCCTCATCGACCCGCGCGTGCGCCTCGCCTAGGAGCCGGATCCCATGAGCACCCCCTTCCTCTCCGTACGCGATCTGCGCGTCCACTTCTCCACCGAGGACGGCATGGTCAAGGCCGTGGACGGCCTCGACTTCGACCTGGAGAAGGGCAAGACCCTCGGCATCGTCGGCGAGTCCGGCTCCGGCAAGTCCGTCACCAACCTCGCCATCCTCGGCCTCCACCACAAGGACAGCACGGTGATCGAGGGCGAGGTCCTGCTCGACGGGCAGGAGCTCCTCACCGCCACCGAGCGGGAGCTGGAGAGGCTCCGCGGCAACAAGATGGCGATGATCTTCCAGGACGCCCTGGCCTCGCTCTCGCCGTACCACACCATCGGCCGGCAGATCGGCGAGACGTTCCGCAAGCACACCGGCGCCTCCAAGAAGGAGGCGCGGGCGCGGTCGATCGAGATGCTGACGAAGGTCGGCATCCCGCAGCCGGACCTGCGCGTGGACGACTACCCGCACCAGTTCTCCGGCGGTATGCGCCAGCGCGCGATGATCGCGATGTCGCTGGTCTGCAATCCGACGCTGCTGATCGCCGACGAGCCGACCACCGCGCTCGACGTGACGGTCCAGGCCCAGATCATGGACCTGCTCAAGGACCTCCAGCAGGAGTTCGGCACGTCGATCATCTTCATCACGCACGACCTCGGCGTCATCGCGGACATCGCGGACGACGTCCTCGTCATGTACGGCGGCCGGTGTGTGGAACGCGGCACGAAGAAGGAAGTGCTGCGCGCCCCCCAGCACCCCTACACCTGGGGCCTGCTCGGCTCCATGCCGTCCCTGGACGGGCCGGTGGACGTGCCGCTCTCGCCCATCCCCGGCACCCCGCCGAGCCTCCTCAACCCGCCGTCCGGCTGCCGCTTCCACCCGCGCTGCACGTTCACCGAGCAGGTCGGGGGCGGGCGCTGCTCCAGTGAGCAGCCGCTCCTGGAACTGACCGGGGGCCGGGGCGCCGCCTGCCACCTCACCACGGAGCAGCGGTCGCAGTTCTTCGCCGACTTCGCCGGCACCGCGGGTGCCGCGGGCCTCGTGGCCGAGGCGGGCCGCGGCGCGCACGACGCCGACCGACGCGACTGACGTACAAGAGACGGGACTTCACGACAATGAGCAGCACCACTCCCACTCCTCTCCTGGATGTCAGCGGGCTGACCAAGCACTTTCCGATCATGGGCGGGTTCCCGTTCAAGCGGAAGATCGGTGCCGTGCAGGCGGTGGACGGGCTGGACTTCGCCGTCGCCGAGGGCGAGAGCCTCGGCCTGGTCGGCGAGTCCGGCTGCGGCAAGTCGACGACGGGCCGGCTGATCACGCGCCTGCTCGAACCGACCGGCGGAAAGATCACCTACCGCGGGCAGGACATCACGCACGCCTCCCGCAAGGAGCTGGCGCCGGTCCGCTCGGAGATCCAGATGATCTTCCAGGACCCGTACGCGTCGCTGAACCCGCGCCAGACGGTCGGAAAGATCATCTCCGGGCCGATGGAGGTCAACGGCATCACTCCGAGCGGCGGCCGGGAGGCCCGCGTCCGGGAACTCCTGGAGACCGTCGGTCTCAACCCCGAGCACTACAACCGCTTCCCGCACGAGTTCTCGGGCGGTCAGCGCCAGCGCATCGGCGTAGCGCGGGCGCTGGCGCTGGAGCCCAAGCTCATCGTGGCGGACGAGCCGGTCTCGGCCCTGGACGTCTCGATCCAGGCGCAGGTGGTGAACCTGCTGCAGAAGCTCCAGAAGGAGCTGGACATCGCGTTCTTGTTCATCGCCCACGACTTGGCGGTGGTCCGGCACTTCTCGCAGCGGGTCGCGGTCATGTACCTGGGCCGGATCGTGGAGATCGCGGACCGCGAGGACCTGTACGGCAATCCTCGCCACCCCTACACCAAGGCGCTCCTGTCGGCCGTCCCCGAGGCGACCCCCGACGACGTCCCGCGCCGCGAGCGCATCCTGCTCACCGGCGACGTCCCCTCCCCGGTCAACCCGCCCTCGGGCTGCCGCTTCCGTACGCGCTGCTGGAAGGCGACGGACAAGTGCGCCTCCGAGGACCCGCCGCTGGTCCAGCTCGACGGCAACCGCGGCGGGCACCTGACGGCGTGCCACTACCCGGAGGACTCGGCCCGGCTCTCGGTCCCGGCGGCCCGCAAGTCCCTCTGACCGGCACCCGGAACCCACCCGGCACACCGGGTCCCGCCCCCGGCCACAGCCACGGAACCGGCCCGCCCTCCCCCTTGACCCGAGCGGGGCGGGGCCGGTTCCGGCGGGCTCACCCGCACTCCGGGTCCGTCGCCAGCCGGGCGTGCAGTTCCACGTCGTGGCGGACGCCGTCGTACGACAGTTTCCGGCGTTGCAGGCCCTCCACCGTGAAGCCCGCCGCCATGGCCACGCGGCAGGAGGCGGGGTTGTTCGTGCGGTGGCCCAGTTCCAGGCGGAAGAGGGCCAGTTCGGCGAAGGCCCAGCGGGCCAGCACCCCGCAGGCGTATGTGGCGATGCCTCTGCCGCGTGCGGCCGGTGTCGTCCAGTAGGAGACCCAGCCGGTGGAGTGGGTCCGGTCCACCGCGCCCACCGCGACGTTGCCCAGGGGCACGCCCGTGCGGGCGTCCACCACCGCGAGGGCGTACGCCGAGCCGGCCGCCCACTCGGCGGCGCGGCGGGCTATCCAACCGTCCGCCGCCGCCCGGGAGTCGACGGCCCTGTCGGCCTGACGGTCCATCTCCGGCGCGGCGAAGGCCGCCAGGACCGCGGGGGCGTCCTCGGGCTCCCAGGGGCGCAGGAGCGGCCTCTGCGGGGTGGACGGGGGCGGGAGCGGGGGCCGGGGCTGGTACATGGCGCTGCTTTCGGGGCGAGGTGAGGGGGTGCCGAGACGCCGGGGTGACGGGGTGACGGGGTGACGGGGTCGGGAGGCTACGGGGCGTTCGCCTCGGCATCAATCCCTGGCCGACACGTTGACGCGGGTCGCCCTCGCCCGTCAGGCGGTCCCACCGCTGCCAGGCCCGTACATACGCCTCCCGTACCGCGTCCTCCGCCTCCGCCAGGACCCCGGTCATGGCAGAGACCGTTGCCACCCGAGCGCCGTCGCCCGCTTCTGCACTGATACACGCCCGGCGACCACGGGTTGTTACACACGAAGGCGCCCCCGGCCGTGTCGGCGGGGGGCGCCTTCGTTCTCGTACCGGCCGGGGGCCGGTGATGTCATGCCGCGTGCACGACGTCCTTCTCCTCCGCGAAGTGGCACGCCGACTCGTGGGCCGCCGGGGTGTCCCGGCCCACGAAGCGCTCCGGGATGGCGAGGAGCGGGGTCTCCTCGGCGCACTTGTCCTGCGCCTTCCAGCAGCGCGTGCGGAAGCGGCAGCCGGAGGGCGGGTTCGCCGGGGACGGGACGTCGCCGGTGAGGATGATGCGCTCGCGGCCCTCGCGGGCCTCCGGGTCCGGGACGGGGACCGCGGAGAGCAGCGCCTGCGTGTACGGGTGCGTCGGGTGGTCGTAGATCTGCTCGTCGGAGCCGATCTCCGCCATCTTGCCGAGGTACATCACGCCCACGCGGTCCGAGATGTGCCGGACGATCGACAGGTCGTGCGCGATGAAGAGGTAGGAGAGGTTGAACTCGTCCTGGAGCTTCTCCATCAGGTTGATGACCTGGGCCTGGACGGAGACGTCCAGGGCCGAGACCGGCTCGTCGCAGATGATGATCTCGGGGTTGAGCGCCAGGCCGCGCGCGATGCCGATGCGCTGGCGCTGACCGCCCGAGAACTGGTGCGGGTAGCGGTTGATGTACTCGGGGTTCAGGCCGACCACGTCCAGGAGGTCCCGGACCTTCTGGCGGCGCGAGCCCTTAGGGGCCACCTCGGGGTGGATCTCGAAGGGCTCCCCGATGATGTCGCCCACCGTCATACGGGGGTTGAGCGAGGTGTACGGGTCCTGGAAGACCATCTGGATGTTGCGGCGGACCGCCTTCAGCGCGCGCCCGGACAGCTTGGTGATGTCCTGGCCCTTGTAGAAGACCTCGCCGGCCGTGGCCCGCTCCAGGGTCATCAGGAGCTTGGCGACCGTGGACTTGCCGCAGCCGGACTCGCCCACGATGCCCAGCGTCTCGCCCTGGTAGAGGTCGAAGGAGATGCCGTCGACTGCCTTGACCGCGCCGATCTGCTTCTTGAGCAGGATGCCCTGGGTCAGCGGGAAGTGCTTGACCAGGTTGCGGACCTGGAGGATCGGCTCGCCGCGCTCGACCGGGGCCTCGATGGCGGCCACGGCCTCCGTCTCGGTGGCGGCGTCGACCAGTGCCACCTCGGAGACGTTCGGCATCACGTCCTGCGGCTCCTCGGGCGGGAGCTTCTTCGGCTCAGCCATGGATCGTCTCCTTCCAGAAGTGGCAGGCGCTGCCGCGGCCCGGCAGATCCGTGCCGTCCTGCTCGGTGACCGACATCAGGGCCGGGATCTCGGTGCGGCAGATGTCCTGCGCCTTCGGGCAGCGCGGGTTGAACGCGCAGCCGCCGGGGATCTTGAGCAGGTTGGGCGGCAGGCCCTTGATCGCGTAGAGCTCCTGGCCCTTCTGGTCCAGGCGCGGGATCGAGTCGAGGAGGCCACGGGTGTACGGGTGCGCGGGGCGCTTGTACAGCTCGTGGACGGGTGCCGTCTCGACGATGCGGCCCGCGTACATCACCGCGATCTTGTCCGCGACGTCGGCGACCACGCCGAGGTCGTGGGTGATCAGGATCAGGCCCATGTTGTACTCGCGCTGCAGCTCCGCGAGCAGGTCCATGACCTGGGCCTGGACCGTCACGTCGAGCGCCGTGGTGGGCTCGTCCGCGATGATCAGGTCGGGCTCCAGGGCGAGCGCCATGGCGATCATGATGCGCTGGCGCATACCGCCGGAGAACTGGTGCGGGTAGTCGTTCACCCGCTCCTTGGCGGCCGGGATCCTGACCCTGTCCATCAGTTCGACGGCCTTGGCCTTGGCCTCCTTGCGGCCGAGTCCCTCGTGCACCCGGAACATCTCGCCGAGCTGGTAGCCCACGGAGAGCACGGGGTTGAGGGACGACAGCGCGTCCTGGAAGATCATCGCGATCTTGCGGCCGCGGATCTTCCTGCGCTCCTCGTTGGACATCTTCAGCATGTCCTGGCCGCGGAAGAGGATCTCGCCCTGCGGGATCTTCCCGGGCGGCATGTCGAGGATGCCCATGATCGCCTGGGCGGTCACGGACTTGCCCGAGCCGGACTCGCCGAGGACGGCGAGCGTCTCGCCCGCGTCCACGCTGTAGTTGACGCCGTTGACCGCCTTGACCACACCGTCTCGGGTGTGGAACTCGACGTGCAGGTCCTTGACGTCCAGGAGCCTGCCGCTCTTCTCCTCGCCCGAGCGGGGGGCGGGGACGGAATCTGTCTTCTGATCGATGCTGGTCACGTACGCCTCCCTCAGCGCAGCTTCGGGTCGAGGGCTTCGCGTACGGCGTCGCCGAGCATGATGAACGCCAGCACGGTGACACTGAGCATCCCGGCGGGGAAGATCAGCGTGTGCGGGTTGTTCCGGATGTCGCTGAGCGCGTCGGAGATGTCGCCGCCCCAGGAGAGCGCGTCGTCGCCGAAGCCGAGGCCCAGGTACGACAGTGTCGACTCGGCGACGATGTAGGAGCCGAGTGAGATCGTCGCGACGACGATGACGGGGGCGAGGGCGTTCGGCAGGATGTGCCGGAAGAGGATCCGCTTGGTGCCCGCGCCGAGCGCGCGCGCCGCCACCACGTAGTCCGCGTGCTTGGTGGTGATGACCGCGCCGCGCATCACCCGGGCGATCTGCGTCCAGCCGAGGAAGGCGAGGGCGCCGGTGATCACCGCCGCGTTGCGTTCGGTGAAGGCGTTCAGGACGACCATGGCGCCGAGCAGGAACGGGACGCCGAAGAACACGTCGACGATGCGGGACAGCAGGCTGTCCCAGATCCCGCCGAAGTAGCCCGCCAGCATGCCGACCAGGCCGCCGAAGACGGTGACCAGGATGGTCACGCCGAGGCCGACCATGATCGAGTTGCGGGTGCCGTAGACGGCCCGGGCGTAGACGCTGCGGCCCTGCCGGTCGTAGCCGAACCAGTCGGCCTGGAAGAAGTGACCGAGGTTCGGCTTCTCCAGGAAGTGGTTCGTCAGGTCGCCGTACCTGGGGTTCGCGTCGGAGAACACGCCCGGGAAGGCGGCCACGCACAGCAGCAGGAGGATCAGCGCCGCCGAGATCACGAAGAGCGGCCTGCGGCGCAGGTCGTGCCAGGCGTCGCCCCAGAGGCTGTGGGGCTTGCCGGGCGCCTCGACGGCGTCGGCGACGACCTGCTCCTCGGCCGGCGCGGTGGCCGCGATCGCCTCTTGCGGCGT
Organism: Streptomyces sp. NPDC005898; assembly: GCF_040629635.1. Taxonomy (NCBI): domain Bacteria; kingdom Bacillati; phylum Actinomycetota; class Actinomycetes; order Kitasatosporales; family Streptomycetaceae; genus Streptomyces; species Streptomyces sp. NPDC005898. The sequence continues at coordinate 77,737 of NZ_JBEXWC010000026.1, forward strand.
GGTCTTGGCGATGTCAGGCATAACGGATCCTCGGGTCCAGGACCGCGTAGAGCAGGTCGACGAGCAGGCTGGCGAGGAGGTACACGAGGACAAGGACGGTGACGATGCCGACGATGACCGTTCCCTCGTGCTGGCCGAGCGCGCGGTAGAGGAGGTTGCCGACACCCCCGACGTTGAAGATGCCCTCGGTGATGACCGCGCCGCCCATCAGGGTGCCGATGTCCGTACCCAGGTAGGTGACCACGGGGATCAGCGAGTTGCGCAGCAGATGCCGCGAGATGATGCGGTGGCGCGGCAGACCCTTGGCGACGGCCGTGCGGATGTAGTCGGCCTGCCGGTTCTCGGCGATCGAGGTGCGGGTCAGCCGCGCCACGTAGGCGAGGCCGACCAGCCCGAGCACGAGGGCGGGCAGGATCAGTTCCCCGATGTTCTCCGAGTCCTGGACCGTCGGTGTGACCCAGCCCAGTTCGTTGCCGAAGATCAGCTGGAAGAAGAGGCCGAACACGAAGATCGGGACGGAGATCACGAGGAGCGTGAAGAGAGTCACGGTGTTGTCGATGATGCGGCCGCGCCGCACGCCGACGAGCACGCCCAGGGAGATCCCGACGACGAGTTCGAAGGTCCACGCCAGGGCGGCCAGACGCATCGAGACCGGGAAGGCCTGTGTGATCTCGTCGAGGATCGGCCGGTTGCCGGCGATCGTGTGCCCGAAGTCGCCCTGCAGCAGTCCGCCCATGTAGTGGAAGTACTGCTGCCACAGCGGCAGGTCGAGACCGCGGTCGTGCTTGATCTGTGCCACCTGCGCGGGGTCCGGCGGCTTGTCTCCCCACAGTGCCGCGACCGGGTCACCCGGGAGCACGTTGACCATCAGGAAGATCAGAAGAGTTGTCCCGATGAAGACCGGGATCATCTGGAGCAGTCGCCTCGCGACGTAACGCCCCATGGTGGTGCCTCCGTCCATTGCGGAGCCGCCCGCGAAGCGACGCCCGGGATCGCCGGGCGTCGCTTCGCGGGAGCGGAACTCCGACGACTGCTACTTCTCGAAGACCTCGACCTCGGTGAGGATCGGGTCGCCGGCCTGGTCGAACTCGACCTTCTTCACGTTCTTCGAGTACGCGGAGAGCGTCTTGTTGTACCAGAGCGGGATGCCCGGGAAGGTCTCCGTCAGGCGCTTCTCGGCCTGCTGGTAGAGCTTCGCGGACTCGTCGATGGACTTGGCCTTGTCGGCCTTGGCGGTCAGCTCGTCGAACTTCTTGTCCGAGAAGCCGCCCTTGTTGCCGTCGACGCCCGTGCCGTAGAGGTCGGCGAGGAAGTTGCCGTTGAACGGGTAGTCGAGCACCCAGCCGGAGCGGTACATCGACTTGACCTTCTTCTGGTCACGGATCTCCGTGTCCGCCGCGAAGTCGGTCACCGGGTCGCCGACGCACTTGACGCCGGTCGCGTTGGTGATCGAGTTGCAGACCGCGACGACCCAGTCCTTGTGCGGCTGGTCGGCGTTGTACTGGATGGAGATCTTGTTGCCGGGGACGCCGCCGCCGTCCTTGATGGCCTTCTTGGCCTTCTTCGGATCGAACTTGCAGTACTCGCCACAGGCGTCGCTCTGGTAGCCCTTGACGCCCTTGGCGACCCAGCCGGTGGCGGCCTCACGCGTGCCGTGGAACACCGTCTTGGCGATGGTGTCGCGGTCGATCGCCATCGACAGGCCCTGGAGGACCTTGACGTCGATGTCCTTCCACTGCTTGGTGTAGAAGGCGAAGTTGATCGTGTTGAGAGCCGAGAAGTCCATGTCGATCGCGCGGTCGCCGAAGTCCTGCTTGAAGTTGGCGATCTCGCTGTTCGGGACCAGCGGCATGGTGTCGACGTTGTCGGACTTCAGGTCGGCGTAGGCCGCCGTGTCCTTGTTGTACGCCTTGAAGTTGATGCCGCCGTTCTTGGGCTTGTCCTCGCCCTTGTAGCCGGACCAGGCGGTGACCTGGATCGACTTCTTGTGGTCCCAGCTCTTGAACTTGTAGGGACCGTTGCCGACCGGCGACTCGCCGTACTTCTTCGGGTCCTTCAGCGCGGCCGAGGGCATCGGGAAGAAGGGCTTGTAGACCAGCTTGTACGCGTAGTACGGGATGCCGTTCTTCAGCGTGATGGTGAAGGTGTTCTCGTCGACGACCTTCAGGCCGGACATGGCCTTCTTCTTGGCCTTGCCCTTGGCCGGGTGGACGTCGTCGTAGCCGACGATGTCGCGGTACCAGGAGCTGTTCTGCTGGCCGTTGGCCGGGTCGGCGGCCCAGTTCCAGGCGTCGACGTACGACTTGGCGGTGACCGCCTCGCCGTTGTGGAACTTCCAGCCCTGCTTGAGCTTGACGGTCCACACCTTGTTCGCCTTGTCGGGGGTGACCGACTCGGCGTTCTCGTACGTGATGTTGCCCTGCTTGTCGTAGTGGACAAGCCCGGTGAAGAGCGCGTCGATGACGACGCTGCCGTACGCCTCCATGGTGTTGGACGGCTGCAGGGCGTTCTGCGGCTCACCGTTGGCGTAGCTGACGATCCCCTTGGGGTCGACCTTTCCGCTGTTGCCGTTGTCGCTGTCGCCGCCACCACAAGCGGTGGCAGTCAAAGCCACAACACCGGCTATCGCGACCCACTTGGCGCTCTTGGCACCACGCATGGGGTTCCTCCTCATGAGTCCACTTGTTCACTGCGAGAGGGGGTACGGGTGATCGCGCCGACACCCCTGACGGCGAAGATCGAGTACCCCAGTGTGCTCGTGAGTCGGCGCTCCCCACAGCGCGTGACCCATTGACCCGAGCTATACGCGGTCAACTATTAGCCATGCGGTACCGGTCGACCACACCCTTTTGGTCTCGGTTCAATCACACCTGGCACGGACAACTTCCAAAATCCGGACAAACCGATCCTAGATAGATGGTTGCGAAACGGACGTGTTACCCATCTAACGGTCAGTGACGTCCGTATACCGGACACTCCGGGGGCAAAAAGGAGTTGCCGCGGGCGTCTTCACGCGACAGTGGCGGTACGTGGCCACACCGTACCGCCAGCACAAACGCGAGAGGCCGGCTTCCGCCCAACTCCCCTCGGGGGTGGTGGAAACCGGCCTCATCGGCCCCACGGGCACCGCCGGAGGTTTACCGGCCGGCGGCGCCTGTGGGAACGCGGACGTCAGCCGCGCTTGGCGCGCGACGCGGTGCGGCCGCGCTCCTTCTGGTCCAGGACGACCTTGCGGATGCGCACGGTCTCCGGGGTCACCTCGATGCACTCGTCGTCGCGGCAGAACTCCAGGGACTGCTCCAGGGAGAGCTTGCGCGGCGGCACGACGTTCTCCGTGGAGTCCGCGGAGGCGGCGCGCATGTTGGTGAGCTTCTTCTCCTTGGTGATGTTCACGTCCATGTCGTCGGAGCGCGAGTTCTCACCGATGATCATGCCCTCGTACACCTCGGTGCCGGCCTCGGTGAAGATGACACCGCGCTCCTGGAGGTTGATCATCGCGAACGGCGTGACCGTGCCCGCGCGGTCGGCGACCAGGGAGCCGTTGTTGCGCGTCTTCAGCTCGCCGAACCACGGCTCGTGGCCCTCGAAGATGGAGTGCGCGATGCCGGTGCCGCGGGTCTGGGTCAAGAACTCCGTGCGGAAGCCGATGAGGCCGCGGGACGGGACGATCCACTCCATGCGGATCCAGCCCGAACCGTGGTTCGTCATGGTCTCCATGCGGCCCTTGCGGGTCGCCATCAGCTGCGTGATGGCGCCGAGGTGCTCCTCGGGCGAGTCGATCGTCATGCGCTCGATCGGCTCGTGGACCTTGCCGTTGATCTCCTTGGTGACCACCTCGGGCTTGCCGACGGTCAGCTCGAAGCCTTCCCGGCGCATGGTCTCGACGAGGATGGCCAGCGCCAGCTCACCGCGGCCCTGCACCTCCCAGGCGTCGGGGCGCTCGGTGTCCAGGACGCGGAGCGAGACGTTGCCGATCAGCTCCTTGTCCAGGCGGTCCTTCACCTGGCGGGCGGTGACCTTGTGGCCCTTGCCGCCCTTGCCGACCAGCGGCGAGGTGTTGGTGCCGATGGTCATGGAGATCGCCGGCTCGTCGACCGTGATCAGCGGCAGCGCGATCGGGTTCTCGGGGTCGGCCAGGGTCTCGCCGATCATGATGTCCGCGATACCGGCGATGGCGCAGATGTCGCCCGGGCCGGCCTTCTCGGCGGGCTTGCGGGTGAGCGCCTCGGTCATCATCAGCTCGGTGATGCGGACGTTCTGCTGGGTGCCGTCGCGCTTGATCCACGTGACGGTCTGGCCCTTGCGCAGCTCGCCCTGCTCGACGCGGCAGAGCGCGATGCGGCCGAGGAAGTTGTCGGCGTCCAGGTTGGTGACGTGGGCCTGGAGGGGGGCCGACTCGTCGTACTCCGGAGCGGGGACGTGCTCCAGGATCGTGGTGAAGAACGGCTCCAGGCTGTCGCTGTCGGCCGGGACGGTGCCGTCCTCCGGCTTGGTCAGCGAGGCGATGCCGTCACGGCCACAGGCGTAGACGATCGGGAACTCGATCTGGTCCTCGTCGGCGTCCAGGTCGAGGAAGAGGTCGTACGTCTCGTTGACGACCTCGTCGATCCGGGAGTCCGGGCGGTCGGTCTTGTTGATGCACAGGATGACCGGCATCCGGGCCTGGAGGGCCTTGCGGAGCACGAAGCGGGTCTGCGGCAGCGGACCCTCGGAGGCGTCGACGAGCAGGACGACCGCGTCCACCATCGACAGGCCGCGCTCGACCTCGCCACCGAAGTCGGCGTGGCCGGGGGTGTCGATGATGTTGATGGTGATGGGCTCGCCACCACTCTTGGGGTGGTACTTGACGGCCGTGTTCTTGGCCAGGATCGTGATGCCCTTCTCACGCTCCAGGTCGTTCGAGTCCATCATGCGGTCGTCGAGCGACTCCGCGGCGTGGGCGGCGAAGGCACCGGCCTGCTTGAGCATGGCATCGACGATGGTCGTCTTGCCGTGGTCGACGTGGGCGACGATGGCGACGTTACGAATGTCATGGCGCGTGGGCATACAGCTGCGGTTCTCCCGGGAAGAGTGGACGGCGTCGCGTACGGTCCGGTACGCGGCCCTGCCGGGCAGACAACACGCCACGGCCTTACCCCAGTCTACGTGGCTCGCGCGGAGGCGGCCCCCGCGGGGGGTTTTCGGGGGGTGGTGACAGCTCGCCCGAGGGACGGGCGTCAGGGGTGAAACCGCAGGTCAATGGGTAGGTACGACCTTGCCCGCCGGGGTGGTCGGCGGGCAAGGGAGTTGAGCGGAATCTGAGCGTCGGTCCCGTGAAGAGATCGTGTACGTCACCTGGACGAGGCGTACGTCACTTCGCCGACGGTGAGCCCGAGGACTTGGCGCCCTGCTTCAGGAAGCCGATGTCCTCATAGCGCGGGGCCTGGAAGCCGAAGGCTCCCGCGTTGGCGAGGTTCGGCCGGGCGGCCACCAGCTGGGGGCGCTGGTAGAGCGGGATGGAGCCGGCCTCGGCCCAGATGCGGGCGTCGGCCTTGCGCACCAAGGAGCGTGACGTTTCTTCATCCAGTTCGCTCACCGCCTGGTCGAACAGCTGGTCGATGTGGTCGGTGCCGACCCGCGTGTAGTTCTGCTCGACGTTCAGGGAGCCGTCCGCGGCCGGGACCGGCTTGGCGAAGATCGGCCGGGCGTCCGTGGCCGGGAAGGCCGACGCGGGCCAGGAGTACAGGGCGAGGTCGTACTGGCCGGACGCGATGTGGTCCTTGAAGTAGCTGGTGTCGGAGACCCGCGCCGTCTCGGTGCGCACGCCGATCCTCTCCAGCATCCGCGAGATCCGGTCGGCCACCGCCCGCAGGGGCTCCGAGCCCTCTCCGGAGGGCAGTACGAAGCGCAGGGTGAGGGCCTTGCCGTCCTTGGCGAGCGGTCCGCTCGCGGCGGCGGGGGCCGCGGTGCCCTTGGGGGCGTACGCGCCAGGAGCGCCGCCCTTGGCGCGGTCCCGGGAGTGGGACTGCACGGCGGAGTGGCGGTCGTCGTGCTGCCCGGTGCGGTCGGCGGCGTCCCTCCTCTTGGCGTTCTGCTTCTTCGCGCTCGCCTTCTTGGCGCTCGTCTTCTCGGCGTTCCTCTTCTCGGCGTTCTTCTTCTTAACGTTCTTCTTCTTGGCGTTCGCCTTCTTCGCGTCCGCCTTCCGCTTCGCGTCGGACTTGTTCTTCACGTCCGGCTCGCCGGGCAGCTCCAGGACGTCGGCCTGCCGGGCGAGGGCGGCCCTCTGGTAGGCGGCGGCGGGCGCGGGAGCCAGGACGGAGGCGCTGTTGTCGGCAGGCTTGTCGTCACCCTCACCGACGACGTACGTGCCGTCGCCCGCCTCCTGACCGGAGTCGTCCCCCTCCTGACCCGCCCCGGACTGCGACCCGGAACCGGCCTCTCCGCCCGCCGTCTTCGGCTTCTTGTCCTTCAGGGCCGCGCCCGGCGTCCAGCCCGCGTCCGCGAGCAGCGCCCGCGCCTCGGCGGTGTCCTGCTCGCCGAGCGCCCCGCTGTTGTCCGCGTACGCCTCCTGCCCGGCGAGGGCGAGGTGGCTGCCGACCGGCTTCGCGGGCAGGCCGAGCGGCTTGAGCACCGCCTCGGCCAGCTCCTCGCGGTCCAGGGCGCGGGCCACCGCCCGGCGCACCCGGTCGTCGGCCAGCGGACCGCTGGAGCCGTTGAGGGCGAGCTGGGTGTAGGCGGGCTCCAGCGACTTGCGGACCACGTAGCCGGTCAGGCCCGCCTGTTCGGTCGCGTACTTCTTCACGGCCTTGCGGATCTTCTGGCGCGCCTCGGCCTCGGCCGCCGCCGCCTTCTCGTCGGAGCCGTGGGCGATGGCCCAGGAGCGCAGCGCCTTGGCGGGGGTGAGCCGGGCGGCGGGGCCTTGGGCCAGGGCGCCCTGGTCCGCCGGGTCGCGTCCGGCGAGCGAGATCCGCCCGGCTTCCGTGGCGTCGATCTCGGCGAGGTCGACCTTGCCCTTGGCCAGTGCCTCGGCGCGCTCCCCCCGCGAGACCCGGCGCAGCACCAGCTTGTCGAGCTTCGCCGGCCGGCCCCACCAGCGCGGATTGCGGCCGAGTGTCACCTCGCCGGCCTTGCGGTCGATGGCCGAGAGGGCGAAGGGGCCCGCGGTGACCTTCAGCTTGCGGCGGGCGCCGTCGTTGAAGGAGTCGGGGGCGCCCATGACCTGCTTCGGGTACAGCGGCGAGAAGAGGGAGCGCCAGTCCGCGTACGGCTTGGCGAAGGTGACCCGCACCTCCAGGTTGTTCGCGCCGCGCTCGATCTTCTCGATGCGGTCGTAGCCGGCGTTGCGGGCCGTCCAGTACGCGGTGTCCTTGCCGGACAGGGCCCGCCACTGCGCGGCGAAGTCGTCGGCGCCGATCTCCCGGCCGTCGCTCCAGACGGCCTGCTGGTTGAGCTTGTACAGGACGACCTGGCGGGGCTCGCGCTCGACGACCTTGGCCGACTCCAGGAAGTCGGCGTTGCGCTGCGTCCTGCCCTGCGCGTCGAGGCGGAACAGGTTCGGCAGGACGGCGCCCGCGATCCGCGAGGTGCCCGTGTCGGCGTCGGACTGGAAGGTGTTGAGGGTCTCGGGCAGCGCGTCGAGCGCCCAGTTCACGGTCCCGCCGTCGGCGACCATGTCCCGGCCCGCCGGGGCGACGTCCTGACCCGCGACGGGCCGGCCGGCCTCGTCGTTCGAGCTGCAGCCGGCGAGGGCGGGCAGGGCCAGCACCCCCGTCGCGAGGAACACGACAGATCTGGCCCTGACGCGGTCGTGGGACATGGGTGGTACCTCCGGGGTCCGGGGCTCGCCCGGCCGCCCGCTACCAGGACCGGGCCGGGTTTGATCACGTTTGGCGGTATATGGAGCTGATCACATCTATGGCCCCACTGAAGGTGACCGGGCGGACCGCGCGGCGGCGCCACGGCGTGCGGGCCCCCAGATGCCACCCGTGCGGCCCAATGGGCCGGGCAGCCACCTCGGCCCGCCCCCCCACCCTCACCGCCCCTACAGCCCGCCGACCCTCGCCGGCGCGGGATCGGTCGCTGCCGGTCGGGATCGGCGCGATAGGCGCGATAGGCGCGTGTCGCGGCGCATTCACCGTCCCCGATCCGGCAATCGGCGCAGATCTCTTCACAAGCCGGGATGTGACGCGCGACACTCGCAGGCGCATGAGCGTTGCCACCGCACACTCCGAAGTGAGGGCAAGTCATGGCTCTGCACGACGAACTGACGGCCGTTCAGCACCGCGCGGAGGAGCTGGCCCGCACGGTCGGCAGGCTGGAGCAGCAGGCCGGCGGCCGGCTGGCGGGCGTCGACGTGCGCCGCGTGCGCGCCGACGCGGACCGGCTGCGCGAGAGCGTCGCCCTGCTGCGCGCCTCGGCCGCGCCGCCGCTTCCGGGGGAGGGTGAGCAGCCGCGCGGGCCGGATCTCGTGACCATCTCCGACACGCCGTACGACAGCGCGCTGTGGACGAACGCCGGGGACTGCGACGACGAGGGCCTGGGCGGCCGCGACCGCCGCGCCCCCTGACGCACCGCCGCGGCGGACCCTCCCCCCCCCCCCCCCGTGAGCCACCCCGCGCGCCACCCCCGGCGGCCGGACCCGGCAGCCCATCCCGGCGGCCCACCCCGAAAGCCAGCCCCGAAAGAGCCCCGAAAGCCAGCCCCGACCCGAGGTACCCGAGGACGAAGGAGTGGAGCCTCGTTGGCCACCGGCACGGAACCCCGACCGAAGAGCGGACCGGCCCGCGGCGGCGGAGTGCGCGACGGCACGCGCGCCGCTATCGCCGCCGCCCATCTGCGGACCGACCGCTGGTGGCTCGCGCCCGCGGCGACCGCAGCCGGACTGCTCGCCTTCGTCGTCTACTCGACCTGGCGGGCCTTCGCGAACGCGGATTACTACCAGGCGCCCTACGTCTCGCCGTTCTACTCGCCGTGCCTGGCCGAGAATTGCGCGCCCATGCGCTCCGGCCCCAACTGGGAGGTCTTCGGCGGCTGGTGGGGCCTGTCCCCCGCGCTGCTCATCCTGATCTTCCCACTGGGCTTCAGGCTGACCTGCTACTACTACCGCAAGGCGTACTACCGCGGCTTCTGGGCGTCCCCGCCCGCCTGCGCGGTGGCCGAGCCGCACAAGAAGTACACCGGTGAGACCCGTTTCCCGCTGATCCTGCAGAACATCCACCGGTACTTCTTCTACGCGGCCGTGCCCGTCGCGGGCATCCTCACGTACGACACGGTGCTCGCGTTCCGCGACGAGGACTACGCGTGGGGCCACATGGGCCTCGGCACGCTCGTCTTCCTCCTCAACATCACCCTGATCTGGGCGTACACGCTCTCCTGCCACTCCTGCCGGCACATCGTCGGGGGCAAGCTCAAGCACTTCTCCAAGCATCCGGTCCGCTACCGGATGTGGCAGTGGGTCGGCCAGCTGAACGCCCGTCACATGCTGCTTGCCTGGGCGTCGTTGGTGAGCGTGGCGCTCGCCGACTTCTACGTGTACCTGATCGCGTCCGGCGCCTTCGACGATCCGAGGTTGTTCTGATGGCCCAAGTGGAGCGGCAGCAGTGGGACGTCGTCGTGGTGGGGGCCGGGGGCGCGGGTCTGCGGGCCGCGATCGAGGCGCGTGAGCAGGGCGCTCGTACGGCCGTCATCTGCAAGTCGCTGTTCGGCAAGGCCCATACGGTGATGGCCGAGGGCGGCATCGCGGCTTCCATGGGCAATGTGAACTCCGGCGACAACTGGCAGGTCCACTTCCGCGACACCCTGCGCGGCGGCAAGTTCCTCAACCAGTGGCGGATGGCGGAGCTGCACGCCCGCGAGGCCCCGGACCGGGTCTGGGAGCTGGAGACGTGGGGCGCCCTGTTCGACCGTACGCCGGACGGGCGGATCTCCCAGCGCAACTTCGGCGGACACGAGTATCCGCGTCTCGCGCACGTCGGCGACCGCACCGGCCTCGAACTGATCCGCACGCTCCAGCAGAAGATCGTCTCGCTCCAGCAGGAGGACTTCCGCGAGTTCGGTGACTACGAGGCGCGCCTGAAGGTCTTCCAGGAGTGCACGGTCACACGGGTGCTGAAGGACGGCGACCGGGTCAGCGGGACCTTCTGCTATGACCGGGAGTCGGGCCGGTTCTTCGTGCTCGAAGCACCCGGCGTGGTCCTCGCGACCGGCGGCATCGGCAAGTCGTTCAAGGTGACGTCCAACTCCTGGGAGTACACGGGCGACGGACACGCGCTCGCGCTGCTGGCCGGGGCGCCGCTGCTGAACATGGAGTTCGTGCAGTTCCACCCGACGGGCATGGTCTGGCCGCCGTCGGTCAAGGGCATCCTCGTCACCGAGTCCGTGCGCGGCGACGGCGGGGTGCTGCGCAACTCCGAGGGCAAGCGGTTCATGTTCGACTACATCCCCGATGTCTTCAAGGAGAAGTACGCGCAGTCGGAGGAGGAGGGCGACCGCTGGTACGACGACCCGGACCACAACCGCCGGCCCCCCGAGCTGCTCCCGCGCGACGAGGTCGCCCGCGCCATCAACTCCGAGGTCAAGGCGGGCCGCGGCTCGCCGCACGGCGGTGTCTTCCTGGACGTGTCGACGCGCATGCCCGCCGAGGTCATCAAGCGCCGGCTGCCGTCGATGTACCACCAGTTCAAGGAGCTGGCGGACGTCGACATCACCGCCGAGGCGATGGAGGTCGGGCCCACCTGCCACTACGTGATGGGCGGCATCGCGGTGGAGTCCGACAGCGCGGCCGCGCGCGGGGTGCCGGGGCTCTACGCCGCGGGTGAGGTCGCGGGCGGCATGCACGGCTCCAACCGGCTGGGCGGCAACTCCCTGTCCGACCTGCTCGTCTTCGGGCGCCGGGCGGGGCTGCACGCGGCGCGGTACGCGTCCGGGCTCGCCGCGCGGCCCGCGGTGGACGAGGCGCAGGTGGACGCCGCGGCGGCCGAGGCGCTGCGGCCCTTCAGCGCCGAGGGGCGGCAGGCCGGGGCGGCCCCGGAGAATCCGTACACCCTGCACCAGGAGCTCCAGCAGACCATGAACGACCTGGTCGGCATCATCCGCCGCGAGGCCGAGATGGCGCGGGCCCTGGACAAGCTGGCGGAGCTGCGGGTGCGGGCCCGGCGGGCCGGGGTCGAGGGCCACCGCCAGTTCAACCCCGGCTGGCACCTCGCGCTCGACCTGCGCAACATGCTCCTGGTCAGCGAGTGCGTGGCGCGGGCCGCCCTGGAGCGCACGGAGAGCCGCGGCGGCCACACCCGCGAGGACCACCCGGCGATGAGCCGCGAGTGGCGGCGCGCCAATCTGCTGTGCCGGCTCGCGGACCCCACCGAGGGGCTGGCGGGGACCGACGCCGTGCACGGCCAGATCGACCTCGACCGCGTGACGACGGAGCCCATCCGTCCGGACCTGCTCGCCCTCTTCGAGAAGGAGGAGTTGGTCAAGTACCTGGCTGAAGAGGAGCTGTACGAGTGAGTGCGAGTTCGTACGAGGCGCGGTTCAGAATCTGGCGCGGGGACGCGGACGGGGGCGGCCTGAAGGACTTCGGGGTCGAGGTCAACGAGGGCGAGGTGGTCCTCGACATCGTCCACCGCCTCCAGGCCACCCAGGCCCCCGACCTGGCGGTGCGCTGGAACTGCAAGGCGGGCAAGTGCGGTTCGTGCTCGGCGGAGATCAACGGCCGGCCCCGGCTGATGTGCATGACGCGCATGTCGGTCTTCGGCCGCGACGAGGTGATCACGGTGACGCCGCTGCGGGCGTTCCCGGTGGTGCGGGACCTGGTGACGGACGTCGGCTTCAATTACACGAAGGCGCGGGAAGTGCCGGCCTTCGTGCCGCCCGAGGGGCTCGGGCCCGGCGAGTACCGCATGCGGCAGGTCGATGTGGACCGCTCGCAGGAGTTCCGCAAGTGCATCGAGTGCTTCCTGTGCCAGGACACCTGCCATGTGGTGCGTGACCACGAGGAGAACAAGGCGGCCTTCGCCGGGCCGCGCTTCCTGATGCGGGTCGCCGAGCTGGACATGCACCCGCTGGACGCGGCGACACAGGCCGGCCTGGACCGCAAGCGGACCGCGCAGGACGAGCACGGGCTCGGCTACTGCAACATCACCAAGTGCTGTACGGAGGTGTGCCCCGAGGGGATCAAGATCACGGACAACGCGCTGATCCCCTTGAAGGAGCGGGCCGTCGACCGCAAGTACGATCCGCTGGTGTGGCTGGGCAACAAGATCCGGCGGCGGGGGGAGTAACCGCCGGAGCCCGCCTCCGGGGGCGGGCTCGTCAGGCCGGCGGGTGGCCGGGGGCGGCGGGCGGTCGCGCTGCCTGGCGTTCCGCGTGGTGCAGCCAGTGGAGGTACCAGGGGGCGAAGGTGAGGCGGCCCGGTCCGCCGATGATCTCGACCGGGAGCAGGCCTTCGGCAGCCGCCCTCGCGTCGTGCCACATCGTGCCGCGCGCGGGGCCGGTGAGGGCGAGCAGCGTGTAGTAGCCGCAGCCCTGGGAGCTCACGCAGAGCGTGCCCTCGGACAGGGCGTCCAGGAGTTCGTCCTCGCGGGTGTCCCAGGCGTGGAGGTCGCGGCGGAACCGTTCCTCGTCCGCCGCCGTGTCGCCGTAGTCCGCACGCAGGGGCTGCGCCTCCTGGTGGGCGGCCAGTTCGCGGGTGCGTTCGGGGCGGAAGAGGAGTGCGGAGTGGTCGCTCGCGGGCGGCGCGTCCCGCTCGGGATGCGTGCCCGGCCCGGCAGGCGTGCCCGGTTCCACGGGGGCGTCCGGCTCGACCGGCCGCACGGGGAACAGGCCGTAGTCGGGGCCCGCCCCGCCCGCGCCGACCTCCAGGAGGAAGGCGCGGTACTCCGCGGGGAAGGTCACGCCGCGATGCCGTTCGACCGCGGCGACCTGTTCCTCCGTCAGCACGGGAAGCAGCTCGAACCGGTGGCCGTACGTGTGGAAGTCCGCGCCGAACACCGCCTGCCAGTTCGGCGCCTCGCGCAGGGCGAGCACGCGTTCCCGTACCCCCGTCCAGACACCGCTCATCCCCGTCCCTCCCCCGCGCGGGCCCACCCCTGGGGCGTCCGCACGTGATCACCGTACCTAGCGGGGCGTGCTGTCGTCCGGCGTGAACGGGCCGCCGTGGCCCGGCACGATCAGGTCGGCGGCCTCGACGACCCGCTGCCGGGAGGCGCGCAGGACCTCGCGGTCCGGGGCGACCGGGTCGTCCGCCGGGCCCTGCGCGTGCCACCACAGGTCACCGGCGAAGGCCACCACGCCCTCGTCCGTCCCCGCGAGCAGCGTGATGTCCTCGGTGCTGTGGCCCGGGGTGCGGATCAGCCGGAGCGAGGGGGTGAGTTCGTGGCCCTCCGCGTCGCGGTTGCTCCACTGGTCGCCTCGGTACTCCACCTTGTGGTCGTGCACCCGGGCCCGCCCGAAGAGGCCCACGTTCATGGTGTTGTCGGGGTGGTGGTGGCTGAGCACCACGTCGGTGATGTCGTCGGGGCCGAGCCCCAGTTCCGCGAGGGGGGCGAGGATGTCGTCGCGGCTCGCGACCATGCCCGGGTCGAAGATCACGTGCCGTCCGGCGTCGGCTATGTAGGAGACGGTGGCGGCGACTCCGGGGCCGGTGGAGCCGACGTAACCGGTGGTCAGGATCGTGTACGCCGCGCTGCGGCCGAGCGGTGCTTCTGTCATGTCCTTGATCCTGCCGGGCGGGACGTGCGGGTACGAGTGGCACAGCTGCCGCTGATCGCAGGATTGCTGCCACGGCTGTCAGACTGCGCGCGTGCCTCCCTTCGAGACCATCGCCGCGTACGCCCCGCCCGGAGTCGGCATGCTCGCCGTCGGCATCGTCAGCGAGGTGTTCGGTCCGCACGGCGAGGCCGTGCCCGGCTTCGACTTCGCGCTGTGCGCCGACCGTCCCGGGGCCGTGCCCACCGATCTCGGCGTGCCGCTGAGCATCGCGCACGGCCTGGACCGGCTCGCCCGCGCCGATCTGGTCATCGCCCTGCCGGGGGCCGGCTTCCGCACCCCGCCCCCTCCCGCCGTGCTCGACGCGCTGTCGGCCGCCCACGAGCGCGGCGCGCTGGTCGCGGCCCACTGCGTCGGCGCCTTCGCCCTCGCCGCGGCCGGGCTGCTCGACGGGCGGCGGGCCACCACCCACTGGCGGTTCGCCGACCTGCTCGCCCGCCGCCACCCGGAGGTCTCCGTCGAACCGGACGCCCTCTACGTCGACGAAGGACGCGTCGTCACGGGCGCGGGCGCCGCCGCCGGCTTCGACCTCTGCCTGCACCTGCTGCGCCGCGAGCACGGGGCGGCGATGGCCAACGCGGTCGCCCGGGACGTGGTGCTGCCCGCGCACCGCGACGGCGGGCAGGCGCAGTACCTGGCCGCCCCCGCCCCCGAGGACTGCCGGGACGAGCGGCTCGCCGAGGTGCTCGCCTGGGCCCGCGCGAACCTCCACGAGCCGCTGCCCGTCGCGGAACTGGCCCGGCGCGCCATGATGAGCAAGCGCTCCTTCGCCCGCCGCTTCACCGCCGCGACCGGCACCACCCCGCACGCCTGGCTGCGGAGCCTGCGGCTGAGCGGCGCCGAGGAGCTCCTGGAGACCACGGACCTGCCGGTCGAGGAGATCGCCCGCCGCGTCGGATACGGCAGCGCGGCCGTGCTGCGCGAGCAGTTCGTGCGCCGCCGCGGGGTGCCGCCCCGCTCCTACCGCCGCTCGTTCGGCGGCACGCCCTGACGCTCCCGCGCCCCTGGGCCCGGGGGCGCGCTTCCCAGGTCGCGGCACCCCGGAGGGGGTCATACGCTCCCCCATGTGACGCCGACCCCGTCCGGAGCCTCGCGGGCAGCCGCGGTCGCCGTGGCCGTGCTGCTCGCCTGGTGTGCGCTGCCGTGCCCCTCGCCCGCCGCCGCCGAGGACCCCGTCACGCTCTCCCGCACCGGCCGGACCACCGACCGGGTGGGCGCCCTCGGGGACCGTGCGGAGGCCGCCGAGCGGGCCCTGGACCGGCTCTATGACGGCCGCGCGGTACAGCTCTTCGTCGTGTACGTACGTGATTTCTCCGGCCGTTCCGCGCAGGGCTGGGCGGACGCCACCGCCGAGCGCAACGGCCTGGGCCCGGACGACGTACTGCTCGCCGTCGCCACCCACGACCGGCAGTTCGCCTACTCGGTGGACGACGACTCACGGCTCAGTGACGCGCGGCTCCGGAAGGTCGCCACCACCGCGATCCGGCCCGCCCTGCGCGAGAACGACTGGGCCAGGGCCGCCATCGGCGCCGCGAACGGCTACCGGGCGGTCCTCGCGGGCGACCCCGTGCCGCTCCCGTCCCTCACCCCGGGGGCGGCCGACCCCGGCGGGGGCGGTTCCGGCGGTGACGAGTCCGTGGCCGGTGACCTGGTGCTGCCCGTGCTGGCGGCCGGCGCGGCCGGGGTCGCCGCGACGGTCGCCCACCGGCGGCGCAAGAAACGGCTCACGACGCGTACGACACCGGGCGGCGGCCAGGGCGGTGCGGGCGGGCGTGCGGGCAAGGACCTCACGCCGCTGCCCGAGCTGGACAAGCGGGCCCGGCTGCTCCTCGTGGAGAGCGACGACGCGATCCGTACGAGCACCGAGGAACTGGGCTTCGCGACCGCGCAGTTCGGTGAGGAAGCGGTCAGGCCCTTCGGTGAGGCGCTGGCGTACGCGCAGGCGGAGCTGACGGCGGCGTTCCGGCTGCGGCAGGAGCTGGACGATGCCTTGCCCGAGGACGAGCCGACCCGGCGCCGCATGCTGGACGAGATCCTCGCGCGCTGCGCGGCGGCCGACCGCCTGCTGGACGAGCAGAGTGCCGCCTTCGACGAGCTGCGCGCCCTGGAGAAGAACGCCGCCGGGGCCCTGGAGCACACCGAGGCGGTGTTCCGGCAGGTCGCGGCGCGTACGAGTGCCGCCGCGGACACTTTGGCGGGGCTGCGCCGGACGTACGCGGCGACCGCCACCGCGGCCGTGGTCGGCCATGTCGAGCAGGCCAAGGACCGCCTCGTCTTCGCCACCACGCACCTCAACGCGGCCCGGCAGTCGCTCGACGCGGGCGAGGGCGGCGCGGCGGCCGTGCATCTGCGGGCCGCCGAGGGCGCCGTCGACCAGGCGGGCACCTTCGTGGCCGCCGTCGACCGCCTGGCCGGTGAACTGGCGCAGGCCGCCGAGCGGCTGCCGGCCGCGCTCGCCGAGACGGAGGCCGACCTCGCCGACGCGCGCGGCCTCCTCGACGGCACCGCGGCCGGGGCGCCCACGGCGGACCTGCGGGGCCGCGTCGCCCGCGCCGAGGCGGTGGCCGCCGAGGTGCGGGGGCAGCTCGCGGCCGGCCCCCACGACCCGATCGCCGCCCTGCGCCGCGTGGAGGAGGCCGACGCGGCGCTCGACGCGGCGCTGGCGGGTGCCCGGGAGCGCGAGGTCACCGACCGGCGCTCCCGTGATCTGCTCGGCCAGGCCCTGCTCACCGCGCGCAGCGCCGTCGGGGCGGCCATGGACCACGTCACCACGCATCGCGGTGCCGTCGGCAGCGAGGCCAGGACACGGCTGGCCGAGGCCGGGCGGCTCCTGGCGCGGGCGGAGGCCGCCGAGGACGGGGACGCCGCGGCCGCGCTCGCGGCGGCCCAGCGGGCGGACTCCCTGGCCCGGCAGGCACACCAGCTCGCCGAGCGGGACGTGCGCGGCTACGGCAACCCCTACGGGGGCTTCGGCTCGGGCGGCGGGGGCATGGGGGGCGCGGTCCTCGGCGGGATCATCCTGGGCGAGTTGTCCGGGGGCGGGGGGCGCGGGGGCGGCGGCTACGGAGGCGGTGGTTTCGGGGGTGGTGGCTTCGGCGGGGGCGGGCCGGGGAGCTTCGGCGGCGGGGGGACGCGGGGGCGCCGGGGCGGGGGCGGCAGGTTCTGAGGCCCGGCGGCACATCGCGTACGTCCCTCTCGACCCTCGTATCAGGAGGACCAGGCCATGACGAAGCAGACCATCCTCGGCCGTGTGGGCCGGCTCGCCAAGGCGAACGTCAACGCACTCCTCGACCAGGCCGAGGACCCCCAGAAGATGCTCGACCCCCCGACCGGCACGGCAGACAGGGCAGGACGGGCCGGGCAGGGCGAGCCGGGCAGGCGGAGCGGGCGCGGCCGGGACGGAGCGGGTCAGAAGAGGCTCAGGAGGGCTTCTGCCGCGTCCATTGGTTCGGTTTCGCCGTCGGGGAGGGGGAGTTCGAACCACACCGTCTTGCCGCGTGGTGTCCTGCGCGAGCCCCACGCGGCGCTGAGCAGGCCGACCAGCTGGAGGCCGCGCCCGCCCTCGTCGGTGTCGCGGGCCCGGCGGCGCCGGGGCTGGACGAAGCCGCCGTCCCAGACCTCGCAGACCAGGGTGCGGTCGAGCAGCAGGCGCAGCCTGATCTCGCCCTCGCCGTACCGCAGGGCGTTGGTGACCAGCTCGCTGACGAGCAGTTCCGCGTTGTCGCAGAGCTGCTCCAGGTCCCAGGCGCGCAGTTGGTCGCAGGCCAGTTCGCGGGCGCGGCCCACCGACTTGGGGTCGCGCGGCAGCGTCCAGTCGCCGACGTGCTCGGCGGGCAGGCCCTGGACGCGGGCCATGAGGAGCGCGATGTCGTCCTCGCCGTGGTGGGTGTGGAGGCTGTTCAGGACGTGGTCGCAGACGTCCTCCAGGGCGGGCGGCGCGTCGCCGAGGGCCCGTACGAACGCGTTCAGGCCCTCGTCCAGCGGGTGGTCGCGGGATTCGACGAGGCCGTCGGTGTAGAGCGCGAGGAGGGCGCCCTCGGGCAGTTCGACCTCGACGTCCTCGAAGGGTTCGCCGCCGACGCCGAGCGGCAGGCCCGGCGGTACGTCGAGCATGAGCGCGAGCCGGTCGGGGTCCCCGGACTCGACGAGGACGGGCGGCAGATGTCCGGCGTTGGCGAACGTGCAGCGCCGGGTGACGGCGTCGTAGACCGCGTAGACGCAGGTGGCGAGGTAGACCTCGCTGAGGTCGGCGTCGGCCGCCTTGCGGGCCGCGCGGGTGTTCTGCTGGGGACCCGCGGGGTTGCCGAGGCCGCGGGCGATCTCGTCGAGCGCGGAGAGCACCTCGGCCGGTTCGAGGTCGAGCAGGGCGAGGGTGCGCACGGCGGTGCGCAGCTCGCCCATGGCGACGGCGGCGCGCAGCCCGCGCCCCATGACGTCGCCGACGACCAGCGCGGTGCGGTGGCCGGGCAGTTCGATGACGTCGAACCAGTCGCCGCCGACCTCCGTGGCCGCGTTGCCCGGCAGGTAGCGGCAGGCGATGTCCAGGCCGGAGGCCTCGGGGTCGCCGGGCGGGAGCAGGGACCGCTGCAGTATCAGCGCGCGCTCGTGCTCGCGGCGGTAGAGGCGGGCGTTGTCGATGCAAACGGCGGCGCGCGCGGCCAGCTCGACGGCGAGCGCGCGGTCGCGCTCGCCGAAGGGCTCGCTGCCCTTGGTACGGGAGAACTGGGCGAGGCCGACCACCGTGTCGTGGGCGACCATCGGCACGGCGAGGGTGGACTGGATGAGCCCGCCGGTGAGGCGGCTCGCGGAGTCCTCGTCCCGGGCGCTGGTCAGCCGGGGCCGGGCGGCGCGCAGGGCCTCGGCGCAGGGCGAGGTGAACGGGAAGCGGTGCACGGCCCCGACGGCGACGGGCGCGCCGCCGTCCGGGAACGGCACGTCGGCGACGGCGCTGGCGTAGGCGACCCGGCGCAGTTCCGCGCTGCCGTCGGCGAGGCCGGGCGGTGCCTCGTCGCCGGCGAGCAGGCCTTGGTAGAGGTCGACGGAGGCGAGGTCGCAGAAGCCGGGGACGGTGACGTCGAGGAGTTCGCGGGCGGTCGTCTCCAGGTCGAGGGAGTTGCCCATGCGGGCGCCCGCCTCGTTCAGGAGGGCGAGGTTGCGGCGGGCCTGGGCGGCCTCGCGGGCGGCGGCGTGCCGCCGGGTGACGTCGGTGCCGAGGCCCGCGACGCCGATGGGGCGGCCCGCGCCGCTGTGCACGCGGTAGAGGTCGATCGACCAGTGCCTGCGCTCGGTGCTGCCGGGCGCCGGGCCCACGATCTGCATGTCCGTCACCGCTTCGCCGGTCTCCAGGACCCGCTTCAGGGCGGCGGCCATGCGGTCGGCCTCGTGGCGCGGGAGGTAGTCGTGGACGGTGCGGCCGCGGTGGTCCTCGGCGCCGCCGCCGAAGACGTCGGCGAACCGGCGGTTGGCGCGCTGGACGCGCAGATCCGTGCCGAACAGCAGGAAGCCGAAGGGAGATTGTCCGAAAATGGCCTGCGAGGCGGCGAGGTCCGTCTCGATCCGCCGCAGCGCCCGGACGTCGACGACGATGCAGACCGCGGCCCGCTCGCCGTCCCGCGTCCCGGTCGGCATGACGTAGACCTCGGCGACGCCCTCCGTGACGGGCTCGGCGCCGGGGCCGCCGACCTTCGCGTCCGCGTCCGCGGGCAGCCGGAAGGGGACGACACCGGTCCACTCCCGCCCGTCGAGGATCTCCGCCATCTTCCGGTGGCTCCCCGCGCGCAGCTCGGGCGGCACGAAGGCCTCGATGGGGTCCTTGCCGACGGCGTCCCGCGCGGCCACGCCGAACAGGCGCTCGGCCCGGGCGCTCCACTGGTCGACGAGGCCGTCGGGGCCGATCGAGAACGAGGCGACCTGGATGTGGTCGTATATCGACCCGGGCGGGCTGCTCCGCCAGGTCTCGTCGACGGACCCCGCACCGGAGCCGGCCCCCTGACCGGAGCCGGACCTGTCGCCGGAGCCGGACCTGTCGCCGGGAGCGGGCAGCCCGCCGGAGCCGGGCGCACCGCCCGACGGCTCCTCGGGCTCCGTCGCCTTCGCTGGTATCTCGCTCACGCGAACCGTCCCCTCCAGCTCACCGCGTCCGGCACCGGTCACCGCGTACGGCTGACCGCAGTATCCAGCACTACGGACCAGCGCCACACGGCGTTCACGATCACAGCACGGACTCGACGCTTTTTGGCCCGTGCGGCTCTTGTGCCCGACGCTCTACGCACACTGCCAGTCTTCTAACCCGGCAGCGCCAGCTCGAACCACACCGTCTTGCCCGTCCTGCCCGTACGGCCCGGCCGGGTGCCCCAGCGGCGCGAGGAGCGGGCCACCAGCTGGAGCCCGCGCCCGCCCTCGTCGTCGAGGGCCGCGACACGCTCCAGGGGCGGGTCGGGCAGCGGGTCGGACACCTCCACGAGGAGCGTCCCCAGGGGATCGGCGGGGCGTACGAGGCGTACGCCGATGGGACCGGAGGCGTGCCGCAGGGAGTTGGTGACCAGCTCGCTGACGAGCAGGGCGGTGACGTCGCCGAGGGGCGCGAGACCCCAGGTCCCGAGCTGGTCGCGGACGACGGCGCGGGCGGTGCGGACGGCGCCGGGGTCCGCGGGGAAGTCCCACTCGGCGCAGTCGCCTTGGATGTCGATCACGCCGATCACTTCCAGACCAGAGGCAGAACCTGTCCGGTTTCGGGTGGTTAATGGGCACATACCCGATATCGCGGCGGCTTTACCGCGTACTGGGGCGCACTGTGGCACGAACGGCGTAGGCGGAGTCAGCGCGTGGTGTGCGGGAGGGCGAGCGCCGCCGTCACCGCGGGCACGTCGGCGGCCAGCCAGTCGACCGACCACACCTGGTCAGGGGCGAGCCAGCGCAGTTCGTCGTGATCCTGGAGGGGGTGGGCCACGCCCGAGACGAGGCGGGCCCGCCACACCCGAAGGACGTACCCCTTGGGGAGCGGCCATTCGCCCGGCACCCGCTCGGTGATCTCCGCCTCAACGCCCAACTCCTCGCGCAGTTCGCGCGCCAGCGCGTCCTCGCACCGCTCGCCGGGCTCGACCTTGCCGCCCGGCAGCTCCCAGCCGCCCGCCAGCTCGGGGGGCGCGCTGCGCCGCGCGGCGAGCAGGCGTCCGTCGTCGTACAGGGCAGCGCCCGCCACGATGCGTTCGTTCATGCGCCGGAGCCTAGAGGGCGGCCGGCGGGCCGGAGCGGGGCGGTCAGGCGTTCTGGTTGAGCTTCTCGATCCAGTACAGCTGCTTGTTCCCGCGCCCGTCGAGGCTGTCCGCGATCTTCTGGGCCTCCGCCTTCGTCGCGTACCTGCCCACGCGATAGCGGTTGCCGTTGTCGTCCTGCCGTATGACGAGCCAGGGCAGCAGATCCGTCCCGTCGTTCATCGCGCCCCTCCGCTCGCCGGCCCGGGCGCGCGCCACGCCTCGATCACCAAGGAAACCGCACTCCGCATATGCCCGAGCCTACGCCCGACCTTTACTCAGCGGATACGCGTTTGCACGAAGAGATACCCGTCAGGGGCGGTGGAGGTAGGCAATCGGCCACGGTGCGCGCGGGCGCGCCCCCGTTCACGCGGGCGCGGCCGCCGGCGCGCGGGCTCACTTCACGGGGAGGTGGTACGCGATGCGGTAGCGGTCGGCGGGGACCACAATGTCGGCGGTCTCGACCGGGCGGCCCGAGGCGTAGTACGTCCGCGAGACGACGAGGACGACATGGCCGGGGACGCCGCCGAGGGCCGTCAGCTCCTCCGCGAGGCCGGGGCGGGCGCCGACCTCCTCCGCGACGTTGTCCACCACCACGTCGATGGCCGCCATCCGCTCCACCACGCCGCAGCCGCCCAGCGGGCCCTCCTCGGGGAGCATCACGGGGGTGCGGCCGGTGACGGCGAGGGGCTCCCAGGACGTGGAGAGCATCATGGCCTCCCCCGCGTCCCGGAAGACGTACTTGGTGCACATGACGCGCTCGCCGGCGCGGATGCCGAGGCGCTCGGCGACGGCGGCGCTCGCGTCCGCCTGCTCGCTGCGGGACTCCCAGGTGCCGCGCGCGCCCTCGGCGGCCTGCTCCTGGCGGAAGGGGGTGGAGCCGCCGTCCACCGCGCGGTAGCCCGTGCGGGCGATCCGGCGGGGGACGGGGCGCTCGCGCACATACGTGCCGGAACCGGAGCGGCCCTCGACCAGGCCCTCGGCCATCAGGACCTTGCGCGCCTCCAGGGCGACCGTGTCGGACACGCCGTACTCCTCGCGGATCCTGGCCTGCGAGGGGAGGCGGGCGTGCGGCGGCAGCGAACCGTCGGCGATCTTCTTGCGGAGATCACCCGCGACCCGCAGATACGCCGGCTGCTCACCGAAAGTCACTGGCCACTCCCATCAGGTTGACAGACAGCTACAGCCTGGCAACCGTGGGTTGTCGCCCGCAACCCAAGGCCAAGGAATCACTCGAAGTGATGATTTCTGACCCCGCAGGTCTTTACGCAGGACGCTTGCCCGGATATGCGTCTCGCCCTCGCGGCGGGCCAGGGGTGGGGGGCCCCGGGCCGTGCCACGAGGGCGAGCGGGTCATCCGGGGGCGAGGTCACTCAGAACTGCAGGCCCCAGGAGTCGATCTTGCCGGTGTCCTGCGCCGCGTTGTCGCTGACACGCAGTTTCCACGTGCCGTTGGCCGTCTCCGAGGAGGCGTTCACGGTGTACGTGGTGTTGATGTTGTCCGCGCTGCCGCCGGTGCCGTACGCCTTGAGGGTGTAGGCGGTGCCGTCGGGAGCGATCAGCTGGACCTGGAGGTCGCCGATGTAGGTGTGCTGGATGGTCACCGGCACGCTCAGGGCCGCGGGCGCGTTGCCCGCGACGCCGGTCACGGTCACGGGCGACTCGGCCGTGGCGTTGTCCGCGATCGCGTAGTCGGTGTCGTTGGTGAACTTCGGGCCGGGCGGGTTCGTGGTGCCGCCGGTCACGTTCAGCAGACGGTTGGGCGAGCCGGTGCCGGGGTTGGTGACGACGCCGGTGGAGGCGGCGTCGACCAGCGCGGTGGAGACCTGCGCCGGGGTCGCCGAGGGGTTCTGGCCGACGTAGATCGCCGCCGCGCCCGCCACGTGCGGGGAGGCCATCGACGTACCGGAGATGGTGTTGGTCGCCGCGTCGCCGGTGTTCCACGACGAGGTGATCGAGGAGCCGGGGGCGAAGATGTCGAGGACGCTGCCGTAGTTGGAGTAGCTGGCCCTGGCGTCGGTGTTGGTCGTGGCGCCGACGGTGATGGCCTCCGTCACGCGCGCGGGCGACTTGGTCGAGGCGTCGGTGGACTCGTTGCCCGCCGCGACCGCGTAGGTGATGCCGGACGCGATGGAGTTGCGTACGGCCGTGTCGAGGGCGCTGTCGGCGCCGCCGCCGAGCGACATGTTGGCCACGGCGGGCTTGACGGCGTTCTTGGTCACCCAGTCGATGCCCGCGACGACCTGGGCGGTGGTGCCCGAACCCTGGTTGTTCAGCACGCGGACGCCGACGACCTTGGCCTTCTTCGCGACGCCGTGCAGGGTGCCCGCGACGGTGCCGGCGACGTGCGTGCCGTGGCCGTGGCCGTCCTGCGCGGTGTTGTCGTTGTCGATGGCGTCGTAGCCGTAGGAGGCGCGGCCGCCGAAGTCGCTGTGGGTGATGCGCAGGCCGGTGTCGATGACGTACGCCGTGACACCCTCGCCCGCGGAGTCCGGGTAGGTGTACTTCTGGTCCAGCGGGAGCGCCTTCTGGTCGATGCGGTCCAGGCCCCAGGAGGGCGGGTTGCTCTGGGTCGCGGAGACAGTGAACGTCCGGTTCTGGACGACGGCGTCGACCGCCGGGTCCGCGGCGAACCGCTTCGCCTCGGCCTCCGTCAGCTCCACCGCGTAGCCGTTGAGCGCCCTGTCGTAGGTGCGCTCGATCTCGGCGCCGTACCGCTGGGCGAGGGCCTTGCCGGCGGCCGAGCGCGCCTTCGGGGCGTCCTTGCCGAGGCTCACGATGTAGCTGTTCTTGATCGTGCCGGGGGCGCCGGCGTTCTCGATCCTGCCTTCGGCGCGGTCCGGCCGGGCGTCGGCGGGGACGGCGGAGACGACGCCGAGGGCGAGGGCCGCGACCGCTGTCGCGCTGATCCCGGCCACTCTTCGGCGGGCATGACGCATCACTGCCATCTGAGGGGTCCTCCTCAATAGGTGGTGCGCTGGTGGGGGAAGTCGAACGGGTGGTGCCCACACGCGCGGAGGCGTCCATATGATCGTCAGGAGCATGTCAATACGGGCGTACGCGTATGCCGTCCGACCCCACGGGGCCCGCCTCCGTCGGGACGAAAGATTGGCTGATCCATAGGAATCCCACAAGGCCCACGACCGGACGGGCCCCGCCCGCCGCACCTCGTCGGCCTCATCCGCCCCACGACTGGCCTGACGTGGCGTCAGACATGGCTGGTTCGGGGGTGCGTGGGCGGTCGACCTGACGCAAAGGCGGTACGGGTACGGCCTAGCCTGCGCGCATGACCGTCATGGACCATGCGGGCCCCGCGTCCGCGCTGCCCGACTGCTTCTGCCCCCTCGACGGGACCCGCGTCCCCGCCGGCTCGCTCCAATGGGCCTGTCCGCTCTGCCGCGGCCCCCTCGACCTGGACTTCTCCCCCACCCCGGCGCCACTCACGTCCCTGGCCGGCCGCGTCAACTCGCTGTGGCGGTACGCCGAGTGCCTGCCGCTGCCCCTGCCCGCGATCTCCCTCGGCGAGGGCCGTACGCCCTTGGTGGAGCTGACCGGCGGTGTGCGGGCCAAGGTGGACTTCCTGATGCCGACGCTCTCCTTCAAGGACCGGGGCGCGGTCGTGCTCGCCGCCCTCGCGCACCGCCTCGGGCCCGACCTCGTCATCGCCGACAGCAGCGGCAACGCGGGCACGGCCCTCGCCGCGTACTGCGCGCGGGCCGGGCTGCCCTGCACCGTGTACGTGCCCGCCGGCACGTCGGCCAAGAAGCTGGAGCAGATCGGCGCGCACGGGGCGCGGCTCGAAGTGGTCGACGGCGACCGCGAGGCGACGGCCCGCGCGGCCCGGGCCGCCGCCGACCTGCCCGGCACGTTCTACGCCTCGCACGTCCACAACCCCTACTTCCTCCACGGCACCAAGACCTACGTCCACGAACTGTGGGAGGACCTCGGCGGCCGGCTGCCCGACGCCCTCGTGCTGCCCGTCGGCAACGGCACGCTGCTGCTCGGCGCCGCGCTCGCCGTGCGGGAACTGCACGCGGCGGGGCTCATCGCGAAGACTCCGGCGCTGTACGCGGTGCAGGCCGCGGCGGTCGCCCCGCTCGCCGCGGCCTGGCGGGCCGGCGCCGACGACCTGGCGGGCGAGACGCCGGCGGCGCCCACCGCGGCGGAGGGCATCGCGATCCCCCGCCCGCCCCGGGCGCGGCAGATCCTGCGGGCCGTACGCGATTCGGGCGGCGCCTTCTTCACCGTGACGGAGGAGCAGGTGGCCGCCGCCCAGCGGGATCTGGCCGCACGCGGCCTGTACGTCGAACCGACCGGCGTCGCCTGCTGGGCCGCCGTCCGGGACGGGGCGCTCGGCGAGCGCTCGGCGGTGGTCCCGCTGTGCGGCGCGGGAGCGCGGACGGGGCTCGCGGCCGCGGCGGTCGCCTGACGCCGGGTACGGGGTGAGCGCGCCGCCGAAGGACGCCGGTCCATGGAGCGGTTCCGCTGCGTGAGCTGTCTGTGCGGCGCGCCCACGACGGACATCACGACGTCGCGCCAGGAGTGCGCGGAGTACGCCGGGATGTTCGGCTGGCACATCACGGAGGTCATCGAGGAGCGCGTGGGGCTGCTGCCGCCGCACGGGCGCGACGGGCTGGAGCGGGCCGTCGAGCGGGTGCGCGGCGGCGACGCCGGGGCGGTGCTCACCGCGTGGCGGTCGATGATCTCGTCGGTGCCCCAGGAGTACGACGAGGTGGCGCGCGAGATCGAGCGGGCCGGGGGCTTTCTGCACGTCAAGGGGGGCGCCGCGCCGCGAGCGGGGCACGGCGTGACGTTCGCGCCGGCCACCGCGCGGCCGTGGCGGGACGCGTGGCCGCTCGTCGCGCGGACGGACGACGGGAACCGGTAGGTGACCGGCACCCGTTGGCTGTACTGCCGGCGCCGGGGCGTGCGCGTGCTGTGGGTCGGCTCCGTCCGTACGCCCGGTGCGACGGGCGACCTGTACGCGTGCGGTGCTTGTGTCGCGGAACCCGACCACATGGTGCGCGTCCAGTCACACGGCCGGGATCGGGTCACCGACCGCGCCGTGTGAGCCGGACATGCCGGGAAGGGCCGTCAGCGGTGCGGTGCGACCAGCACCGCGTGTCCCACCTCGGAGAGCATCGGCAGGTCCGAGACGTCGTCGCCGTAGCCGTAGCAGTCGGCCGGGTCGATGTGCGCGTGCCGGGAGAGCAGTTCGCGCACCAGGCGGCGCTTCTCGTCGCCGATGACCGGGGCGCCGAGGAGCGCGCCGGTGTAGACGCGGCCGCACCGCTCCGGGCGCGCGCACAAGACGTGTTCGGCGCCGACCGCCTCGGCGAGGGGTTCCAGGAGGGGCCGGAACGAGCCGGAGACCAGGGCGATGGTGGCGCCCTCGGCGCGGTGCCGCCGCAGCTCGGCGACGACGTGGCGCACGTAGAAGCCCTCGGCGGCGCTGCGCTCGGCGAACCAGCGGCGGGCCCACTCCTCGACCGCCGCCACGGGCTCGCCCCGCCAGGCCCGGTAGTAGGCGCGGTTGGCCTGCGCCCTCGGCAGGCCCGCCGCCGATTTCGCGAGGAGGTCCTCGCGGAGCCGGGCGGCGCGCAGGGTGCCCTCGGCGCCGTGGCGGCCCCTCGCGTAGTAGGCGTGGAAGTCGAAGAGGCTCTTGCCGGTGATCAGCGTCTCGTCGACGTCGGAGAAGACCAGACGGGGGCGTTCAGACCTCGGCATGGGGCACCTCCGGTGCCAGGTCCCGCGCGGTGGCGGTGACTTCGGTGAGTTCCTCGGCCAGTTCGGAGAAGACGCTGCGCGCGTAGTCGACCGCCGCCTGCTCGCGGCGCAGCATCCGGTGGCCCGCCACGGTGCGCACGTCGCGGCGGCACCGCTCGACCGCGGCCGGGGCCGGCGGGCCGGCGGGGACGCCGGTGCGGTGCAGCCGCTCCACCGCGCGGGCGAGCAGCCCGACGACGGAGGCCGCGACACGCCGGTTGCGGGCGACGTCCCGCTCGGTCCAGGTGGCGGCGTCGGCGCGCTGGGCGGCGTCCCGCAGCAGCAGGCCCGCGGCCTCGATCTCGTCCGCCGAGAGGGCGAGGACCCGGTGCAGCCGCAGCGCGCCGGCCTCGGGCAGGGCCAGCGCGGCGCGCGCCGCCCACCGCGACCACTCCTCAAGGGCGTGGCGCGCGGCGCCCAGCGCGGGGCCGCAGAACAGGAGGCCGCCGCCGAGCTGCGCGGGGACGGTGTGGCACCGGGCGCGCCCGGGACCCGGCGTACCGGCGGTCAGGTCGGCCATCAGGAAGGAGCGGTGCCGGGGCACGGGGACGGACTCGACGACGACGGTCTGGCTGCCGGTGCCGCGCATGCCGTCGGGCCGCCAGGTGTCCAGGACGGTCGCCTGGGCGCGCGGGAGGGCGAACACCCGGCAGAGGCCGCCCGGTTCACCGGCTTCGGTCGGTTCGGTGGAGGTGAGCAGCAGCCAGTCCGCGTAGTCCACGCCGCTCGCGTAGGCCCAGCTGCCGCTCAGCAGCCAGCCGTCCCGGGTGGGCCTGGCCTCGCCCGAGGCGCTCATCACCGCGGTGATCCGCGTGTCGGGCGAGTCGGCCCAGAGGTCGCGCTGGCCGTCGGGGGGCAGGTAGGCGGCGAATCTGCCGTGCGCGGCCCACAGGGCGCCGCACCACGCGGCCGAGGCGCAGCCCGCGCCGACCGTGGCGGCCGCGTCGAGGAGCGCGTCGAAGGTGCCTTCCGTGCCGCCCCAGGCGCGGGGCACGAAGTGCCGGGCGAAGCCGGCGCGGGTCAGCAGCCCCGCGGTCTCCTCGTGCAACCGGTGCTCCCGGTCGGCGTGGTGGGTGTGGACCGCCGCGGATCTGGCGGCGTTCGCGACGGCGGCCGGGGGCAGCGCGAGGCTGTCGGGCCGCTGACGTCCTGCTGGTGAACTCTGTGACGGAAACATCTGTGGCATACACCTCTCGCACCGATTAGAATTCGTTCTTGAACGTATCTTTATGGCCGCCGGTCCCCTCGCCACTCGATCCCAGTGAAGGAGGTGTGCACCTTGCCGAAGCAAGCACGGGCCTTGCGCACATACGACGCCGTCCTGGACGCCGCCGCCTACGAGTTCGCGCGATACGGGTACGCGAACACCAACTTGCAGAAGATCGCCGATCAGATCGG
The DNA here is from genome assembly GCF_040629635.1 of Streptomyces sp. NPDC005898. Lineage (NCBI taxonomy): Bacteria > Bacillati > Actinomycetota > Actinomycetes > Kitasatosporales > Streptomycetaceae > Streptomyces > Streptomyces sp. NPDC005898. The sequence goes on from NZ_JBEXWC010000026.1 coordinate 105,897, forward strand.
CCTGACCAAGGGCGCCCTCTACGGCCACTTCTCCAACAAGGAGGAGCTGGCCGCCGTGCTCTCCACCCACCTGTCCACCGCGGTCGAACTCCCCCTGGGTGAGGCGAGGGCCGCCACCGGCCCGGCGTTCGACCGACTGCGTAGCCTCATGCTCACCCTGGGGGAGCTCTTCCAGGGCGATGTCCGTGCCCGTGCCGCGCTGAGACTGACCCTGGAGACCGCTCAGGCGTCAGGGGTCACCGCCGCCTTGCTGGAGGAGACGCACTCCGTCGTGCGCCGGCTGGTGGGCGAGGTACAGCAGGAGGGTCGCTGGGATGCCTCGGCGTCCGCCAAGGCCGTGGCCGACCTGCTCGTGGCCGCTTTCTTCGGTGTGTTCTGGATGGGCTCCGCCGGTGACCGGCCGGAGTCGGGCGGCGGCCGGGTGGCCGCCATGTGGAACGTGCTGGCCCAGGCCCTACGGCGCAAAGCCTGTCAGTGAGGCCGGCTCGGGCCAGCGGCCCACCGCCGGCGGGGCGGGGCAGGGCCCCATGCCCGCCCACATCATGTCGGTGCGCGCCAGCAGGGTGTCCCCCTGGAGGGCCGCGACCCGCAGCCGGAAGGGGTCCGTCGCCCCGGCGCCCGGCACGCTCTGCTCGACGACGAGCCGGATCGGCGCGTCCAGCTCCGCGAAGGCCGCGCACTCCACCTGGGAGCCGACCAGCGCGAACACCTGGTCGGGCTCCTCGACCTGTTCGTGCACACAGAGGTGGCCCAGCTGCCGGAAGCCCTCCATCAGGACCATCAGCGGCACATGGTCGGTCGGGTGGTCGAAGAGCACCGCGTGGTCGCGGTCGAGGCGCAGCTGCCAGTCCCCGTCCGGCCAGCAGCGCTCCAGGACGCAGTCCTTCCAGCGCAGCCGGCCCACGCGGCGCGGCGGCACGAGCGGCGTGGCCGAGGTACTGCGCGCGACGGGGACGGGCGGGGTGTCGCCGCCCCACGCCATCCGGCGCAGCAGCCCGTACCGCCTGTCGTCCAGCACGAAGACCCGCAGGGTGCCGCTGCCGCACTGCACGCCGTCGACCAGCAGCCGTACGTCGATCCTGGCCCCCCTGGGCCGCCCCTCCTCCCAGGTCCACCGCACGTCGAGGACCACCGGGACGGGGACACCGACGATCCGCAGGGCGGCCGGGTCGGTGATGTCGAAGGACAGGTCGCGGCCGACGAAGCGGTGCCCCAGCGGGACCTCGCAGTACTCGTGGGCCACGTAGAGCAGGGCCTGGCGGATGGTCTCGGCGAACAGCATCGGATCGCTGAAGCCCTGCCCGTCAGGGTGGTAGAGCGCGTGATCGCGCGGCCACTGGGCCGCGACAGAGAAACGGCTGTCGCTTACGCGACAGCCGTCCGTGACGAAGACCTCCGCGATCGAGCTGCGGTGCACCAGCTCGCGCGGCACGGGTCTGAGAAAGGTGAGGCCAGGGACCGTGGGATCCATTGATGAGGCCTCCCCGTTTCTGGAAGTATCCGTGAGTACGACCGACATCCGAGACAACGCTTCCCCCCAAATCAGGACGAACTCTTGTTAGAGAACAGGCGTGTGAAGCCTTGCTGCCCGGGAATTAATATACCTGCGGGAAGGTATATTTCAAGGGTTGTCACCACGTGCGGTCATCATCAACCACCCCTGCGTGCCCAGCAGTTGTCCGATCCGATCGACTCAGCACGATATGGAAGCCCATGAGCAAACAACGCAAGACACCGCTGTCGTCCCTCCCGGCCGGCTCCCTCTCCGACGACACCTCGCACCTCAAGCAGGAGCGGGCCATCCACACCCGCAGGACGATCCTCGACGCGGCGGCCTCGGTCTTCGCCGACACCGGCTTCCCCGCCGTCACCATCAAGGACGTCGCCGACAAGGCGGAGCTGACCAAGGGGGCCGTGTACTTCCACTTCGCCAACAAGGAGGCGATCGCCGTCTCCGTGGCCGACGAGTTCTACCGGCGGCTGAACGAGATCATCGCCCCCGTCCTGGACGGCGACCCGTCCTCGCCCCAGACGGTGATGGACGTCCTGATGGCGGTGGCCGGCGGCTTCCGCGACGACGACTACATCAAGGCCGGCTCCCGGCTCCAGATCGAACGCCCCTACATCAAGGGCGACATGCCGGTCCCCTACGTGGGCTTCACCGACCTGCTGACCGAACTCCTGGCGAACTGCGACAAGGCGGGGACGCTGGAGACCGCCGATCCGGCCGCGCTGGCCCGGGTGCTGCGGGCCGCGCTCTTCGGCGCCCAGCACATCTCCTGGGTCCAGGCCAACCGCCAGGACGTCGTCGACCGGGTGCGGGAGATCATCGATGTCTTCCTGACCACCCACCGGGTGGCGTCCTGACCCGTGTGCCGACGAGCGTACGGCCTCCGTGCGCTCACGGCCCGGCGGTCAGTCCAGGAAGGCCGCCTCGATCCAGCGGCGCACCCCGCGCGGCCGCATCCGGTGCAACGCGCCGACGGTGTCGGCCACTTGCGTGGAGCCGCCGACGGCCAGGAACTTCTCGCGGACCATCTCCGAGTGCCGCACCCGCGTGTCGGGACCGGCCGCGCCGACCGGGATGAGCCGGCCGCGCGTGACCGTGCGCCCGTCGGTCAGCCGTACGGTGACCCGGGCCCCGGTGGCCTTCGTCGAGCGGGAGAAGTCCGCGCCCGCGGCGCCCAGATCCCCGATGAGGTCCACCAGTTCGTCACCGCCGAAGCCGCGCAGCCACGGGGTGGCCAGCGGGCCCGCCTCACGCACCGCCTCGCCGAACGGGGCGTCCGACAGGAAGAGTTCGCGGGTCATCCGCGTGTCGTGCTCCAGGCGCACCCGGCGGGCCAGCGCCCAGCGGTCGGGGTCGTCCAGCCGCGGCGAGGAGAAGTCGTCCACCGAGAACTCCCCGGTCAGCAGCGTGGTGGCGACCGGGTAGGGCACGTCGAGGACGAGCGCGCCGAGGGGGGACCCCGGCCCGTTGACGTACTGGGCGGCGCGCTCCCCCGCGAACAGCGTGTACAGCGACGCCTCCACGACGATCTCCGCCACGTCCTGCGGGCGCAGGGAGCCCAGCTCCCGGTGTATCTCCATCGCGCAGTCCACGGCGGCGTCGATGCCGGGGCCGCCCGGGTGCATCTTGAACGACAGGGTGTCGGTGTGCCAGCGGCTGCCCAGCCCCTTGGCGACGGCCTGGGGCAGCGGCACGGTGGCGAAGCGGGCCAGGAAGCCGTCCTGGTGCTCGATGATGTCGGGGGCGCCGCGCAGCCCGGCGGCGGCCGCGTCACAGGCGTCCATGGCGGTGCGTACGGGCGTGAAGGTGTTGAACAGCCGGGCGTCGCTGGCCAGGAAGGCGCGCATCAGCGGCCAGTTGGGCATGGCGAAGGCCAGGCCGAAGGCGTCCTCCCACTGCGAGGCGGGCGCCCGGTCGCAGTGCAGCCGGCCGGCGACCGCGCCCGCCAGATGGGTGTGCACGGCGCTCTGCCCGCGCAGCGGACCGAGGGTCGCGGAGGCGGTGATGCGGGCCGCGCACTCGTTGGCCGCGACGACGGCGGTCAGCAGCGAGAGCCCGTCGAGCTTGCGGGCGTAGGCGAAGGCGAGGGGCACCGCGACGGTCGAGTTCGACAGATGACCGGCGTACGCGGTGTCGTCGAGGTTGAGCCAGGAGCCGAGGGCGGCGAAGACGCCCGCCGCGGCACGCGGGTCGCGCTGCATGGGATGGCCGAACGCGGCCACGAGCTTGCGGCCCAGCGGATGGGCGAGGCCCGCCCTGATGGAGGCGACCTGCGACAGGACCTGGCTCGCGGCGAGCTTCAGGACCCGGCAGGGCACGTCCTGGGGGCGCAGTCGCGCGGCCCATCGGGAGAGTTCGCGCAGCGGTGTGTCCGTGGCGGCGCGGGCCGCCGCGGGCCGGGGCGGCTCCCACTGCTCGCACAGTGTCCGGGCCACCCGTTCGGCGAGGACTGCCGACATGTGACGCACCGTGCCTTTCCTGTGCGGGCCCGGGCGGCACGGCCGCCGGGCCGGTGAGTGCCGCGGCGGCGGTACGCCGATGACGTACCGCCGCCGCGGGGGTGATCAGGCCGCGGGGACCTTGTCCAGGAAGCCGTAGACGCCCTTGATTCGGCCGTCCTCGGCGGTGACCGCGACGTCGAAGCCGATGGCGATCGGCTCGGCGCCGGGCTCGGTCACCAGGCCCCACTGGAAGCGGGCGAGGTTGTGGTGGGTGTCGACGGTGCCGATCAGCTCGAAGCCGAGGCCCTTGAACTGGTCGCGGGCGCCGGCGATGACCGCGCCGATGCCCTCGTGGCCCTCGACGGCCGCCATCGGGTCGATGTACGGGGCGTCCGCCGTGAACAGCTCGGCGATCGCCGCGGCGCGCTTGTCGGCGTCCGCCTCGTTCCAGATGGCCAGGTAGCGGGTGACGGTGTTGTTGAGGTCGCTCATGAGGACTCCTTGGAGAGAGAAAGCAGTCAGGTGGTAAGGGACATGAGGAAAGAGGGGCCGGGCGTGCGGTCAGAGCTCGTCTCGCGCCGACGCCCAGGCGGCGAGCGCTCCGGGGAGCACATCGAAGGTGGCCGAGGCGCCGATCCCGTGCTGGTACTCGCCGTCGTGCTCCAGAGGCAGCCGTCCGCCGTCGGTGCGCTCGACGGTGATCGTGCGGCCGCGTGCGTACACGGTCGCCGGATGCGCCATGTGCGCCGCCTCCAGGGTCAGTCCGGGCACCTCGGTGGCGGCGACGCCGTCACCGATGACACAGACGTCGAGCAGTCCGTCGTCGAGCACCGAGTCGGGCAGGACCAGGAACCGGCCGCCGCGGTAGCGGCCGCCCCCGACGTTGGCGAGGACGGTCGGGCCCTCGTGGACCACCTTCCCGTCCACCACGACCCGGCCCGGGTACGGGACGTAGGCCTCGGCCGTCTCGGCGAACGCGCGGGCGTACAGCTCGCGGCCGCTGAGCGGGATGCCCTTCGCGGTGATCAGCGCGTCGGCGATCACCCCGGTGCAGGCGCCCAGGCAGACGCAGTTGCCGGTCTCGGCGAGCCGCGCCAGGTCCAGGTGGCGCAGCCGGGCGCTGCCGCCCGGCCCGGAGTCGGCGAGGACCGCCTTCAGGGACTCGGTCCAGGGCTGCTCGCCCCAGAGCATCTTGTACCCGGAGTTCCCGGTGCCGCCGGGCACCACCATGAGCGCGGCGCGCCCGGCGGACTCGGCGAGGCCCTGCACCACCTCGCGGACCGTGCCGTCGCCCCCGATGGCCACGACGAGGTCCGGCGCCCCCTCGGTCCGCTCCAGGGCGCGGCGCACGAAGGCGGTCGCGTCCCCGGGGGCGGTGGTGAGGTGCCGTTCGGTGTGGGACAGGTGGGCGGAGCACAGTTCCTCGACGTCACGCACCAGTTCGGGGCTGTGGCTGCCGGATGCGGGATTGGCTATGACCAGGGCCCTGGTGGGGACCGCGGCGTCGCTGCTGTCGGCCATGACGGGCGTACTCCTTGATCTGGTAGCACCTGCGAACGACTCTTTCACCGGGCGCTGACACGGATCTGACGTCCGCCTGACGTCGGCCGGGTGGTCCTACCAGGTCACGAGCAGGGAGTTCAGCCCGTAGTTGATGGTGTTCTCGCGGAAGGAGACCGCGCCGGGCACGTCCGCGACGCGCAGGCCCGGGAAGCGGCCCACCAGGGCGCGCAGGGCGACCTCCAGCTCCATGCGGGCCAGGGAGGCGCCCGGGCACAGGTGCGGGCCGTGGCCGAAGGCGATGTGCCGGCTCGCGTCGCGCGTCAGGTCGAGGCGGTCGGCGTCCGGGAAGACCGTCTCGTCGTGGTTGGCGCCGGGGTAGGCGAGGATCACGCCGTCGCCCGCCGCGATGTGCGCGCCGCCGATCTCCGCGTCGGCGACGGCGACACGGACCTGGTTGTCCTGGGTGATGGACCAGTAGCGCAGCAGCTCCTCGACGGCCGGGGCGAACCGCGACGGGTCGCCGCGCAGCTGCTCCAGCTGCGCGGGTTCGCGCAGCAGGCTCAGCACGCTGAGGCTGAGCTGGTGGGCCGTCGTCTCGTGGCCTGCCACCAGGAAGAGCCGCGCCATGGCCACCAGGTCGTCGTGGGACAGCTCGCCCGTCGCGACGTACTGCGTGGCGAGGCGGCTGAGCAGGTCCTCCTGCGGCTCGCGGCCCTTGCGCCGGATCAGTTCGTCCAGGTAGCCCGTCATCTCCACGAAGGCGGCGTAGATCTCCTCGGGGGTCGCGTCCTGGGAGAGGACGGCCTGGCTCAGCTCGGTGAAGTCGCACTCGTCGGCCTCCGGGACGCCCAGCATGCGGGCGATCACCAGGGAGGGCAGCCGTACGGAGAAGCGCGCCACCAGGTCGACCGGGCGCGGCCCCCGCTCCAGCTCGTCGACGAGGCGCTCCACCAGCAGCTCCACGGAGGGCCGCAGGGCCCGGGTGCGGCGGGCGGTGAACTCCGTCATCGCCATGCGGCGCAGCCGGCCGTGCTCCGGGCCGTCCATGCGCGTGAACGACATCACCCGGGGCGCGGGCGGCAGTTGTATGCGGACGGGGAAGCCGGGCAGCGTGTCGTCCGAGCTGAAACGCGTGTCGGCCAAAATGGCGCGAACGTCCGCGTAGCGGGTGACCAGCCAGGCCTCTCCTGTCCTGATCCGCACCTTGACGGGTGCACCCCTACGCAGTTCGGCGTAGGCGTCCGGCGGCGCATACGGGCAGGTGCGCGGCATGGGCCAGGTGTCGAGACGCTCTTGTACCTCGGATATGACAGGTGTGACCGCCATGAATTCCCCCCCTGGGTTGTGGCTGATTCCTTTCCGTCATGCTGGCCGAAACCCCTGATGCTCCTCTGACGCCGGACTGACCCTCCCAGGGCCTTGACGGCACCCGCGTACACCGCCTCTGACCTGCACGGGAAACATGCCTGTAACACGTATCGGCGGCCGGTCGCGGGCATGCGAACGGCGGGTGGCCCCGGAGGCCGGGGGCCCGGGGGCCCCCCCGGGGGGGCGCCCCGGGT
>NZ_JBEXWC010000027.1:0-112830 GCF_040629635.1 Streptomyces sp. NPDC005898
GGTGCGTGCGCTCGCAAGGCGGAGGGTCGCCCCGATACTGGTGGTATCGGGGCGACCCCGACAACGCCGCGAGGGCGCGTGCCAGGCGTCGCCAGGCAGACGGGACTTTCACCACACGCCCTAGCCGGGGGCCCGCCTCGTGCGGACGGCCGTGGGTATCCCGCTCGTACGGCTGCGGCAGTGGTCCCGGCAGCGGGTGGCCGTCGCCGCCCTGCACGGTGAGTCGGTGGCCGCGGCCGCGGCGGTCGCGGGCTTTGCCAACCAGGCTTACCTGGCCCGCACGGCACGGGCCCTCCTCGGCCGTGCGCCCGCCTCCGTCAAAGGGGCGGGCGCGGACCGCTGAGCACGGCCCGGGCAGGCCTCAGCGACCGCCCGCGCCCCGCGTGCCGGGCCCCTTCCCGTCGGCCTCGGTGATGTCATCGACCTCGACGATCTCGACGATCTCGATCTCATCGAGCGGTACGGCCAGGTCCGGGTCGATGTCGGGATCCGCGTCGAGGCCGTCGAGCACCTCGTCGTCCAGTTCGTCGTCGAAGACCGCGCTAACGTCGAAGCGGCACACCACCCGGTGCGGATCGGCCTGTTCGAAGGGGGCCTCCAGCCACTCCCCCGGCTCGGCGGGGGCGTCCGCCGCGGTGACCCACACCGTGGAGTCGCCCTCCTCCAGCCCGAACTCCTTGTGCCGGGAGGCGATCTCGTCCGGTTCGAACTCGCCGAACAGGACCCCGAGCGCGCCGTGGACCGTGTCGGCCGGGCCGGCGCCCCGCTGCCCCGGGACGTCGGCGTCGGCGACCCGCTGGGCCTGCGCGAGCAGCCGCTGCGGCTCCGCCACGGCGTAGTCGCGGCGGATCAGCACGCTCAGCGCGTTCGCCTCCTCGGGGCCCCGGTAGGGCGGCAGCGCGTCGTCGGTGCCGGGGATCTCGAAGGGCGTGACCTCGTCGTAGCGGTCGTAGAGGAGTTCGTCGTACTCCTCGGCCGCGGCGGCGAGTTCGTTGAAGGCCTCGTACACGGCCGGATCGTCCTCGCCCGACCTGCGTTCGACCGCGGCCAGGTGGCGGTCGAGCGCGGTCTTGACCGCCTCGGCGGCGGCACGTACCTCGGCAGCGGTGGGCTGCGCAGCATCAGACATAGTGCAGACGCTATCCGTACCGGGCCGGTGCCCGCACAATAGATGCGATGCCGGAATACGAATTTGTCGACGTCTACGTCCCGCGCGGGGTCACCCGCAAGGAAGCCACACGTCTGCTCACGGACCACGCGGAGTACGGACACTGGGAGCTGGACCGCCTGAGCCTGCACCCCGACGGAAGCCGCAGGGTGCGGCTGAAACGGCGCATCATCCGCCAGGTGCGGGCCACCTGGTAGGCCGGTGCGGGCGCCTGGCGGGCCGGCTCGGGCCGAGTACAGGGGGTAGACGCGGAAACGGAGCGGGCCCCGCGACGGCGGGGCACGCTCCGTTTCCGGTGTTCTCGGGCTCGGGGCGGCTCAGGCGGACGCCCGCGCCCTCCGGTACAGCACGGTGCCCGCGAGCAGCACGCCCGCGCCCGCCGGCAGTGCGATGCCGATCGGCAGCGAGCTGCCCGTCTCGGCGAGCTGCGAGGCGCCCTTGGGGGGCGTGACGACCTGCGTGCCGGGGTGGTTCGGCTTGTCGTGCCCGCCCGGGACGTGGGGCTTGCCCGGCTTACCGGGCTCTCCCGGCTTGCCCGGCTCCTCCGGCTTGCCGGGGTGTTCCGGCTTGCCCGGCTCCTCCGGCTCACCCGGCTCGCCCGGCTCCTCGGGCTCCGTCGGCGGCTTCTCGCCGGGCGGCTTGGAGTGGCCGGCCTCGTTGGCGCAGCGGTTGCCGAAGGCCGGGTTGCCGACGCCGACGACGGTGATGCTGTTGCCGCAGACATTGACCGGGACGTCCACCGGCAGCTGCACGTTGTTGCCGGAGCCGACACCGGGCGAGTTGGCGGCGTGCCCCTCGGCCTTCGCCCCGCCGGAGGGCTTGTGCGAACCGCCGCCGCCCTTGCCGGAGCCGTTGGTGCAAGAGTTGCCCATCGCGGGGTTCAGGACCCCGACGACGTTCACGGTGTTGCCGCAGACGTTGACCGGAATATCGACCGGGGCCTGAACCGAGTTGCCCGCCAATACGCCGGGCGAGTTCGAACTGCCGCCCTGGGCGGTGGAGTCCGCGTGTGCGTAGCCACCGGTCGCGGCGAGTACGCCGGTCGCGGCCGCCACGGTGATCAGGCCTTTGCGCGTGACCTGTCGCATAGCTGTTCCCTGCCTTTTACCTTCCGAAGTACGCACGGACGTGCTCGCCCGGACGTGGAATATCCGTCGGCCCCGGAGCGCATGGCGTGCACTCCGGGGCCGACGGACTCAGACCCTCAACGGGTGAGGCACAACGTCACTTGTTGATGCAGGTGTTGCCGAAGGTGGGGTTCAGCAGCCCGATCACGTTGACCGTGTTGCCGCAGACGTTCACCGGCACGTGCACGGGGACCTGGAGTACGTTGCCCGAGAGGACACCGGGAGAGTTCACGGCGGCGCCCTGGGCACCGGCGTCGGCGGCGGCGATGCCCGCGCCCGCGAGCACGAGACCACCAGTGGCAGCCGCAGCAGCGACGACCTTCTTGATCATTATTCCTCCTTGTTGGCAATGCAGTCCCAGCCGCGGACTGCACCACCTGTAACGAGGAGGGGGTTGCGGGGCTACGAGCCGAAGGCTCCTTTCACTCTTCTCAGGCACGTACGTACGTGCTGACGATTATTGGAGAGTCGTTTCAGCACGTAAAACGGCCGTATTCCAGTCGGTTCACGGCCCGTTGCCGTCAGGCCGGGCCCGCCTCCGTCAGGACGCGTCGATGAACCGGTCGAGCACCCGGACGCCGAACTTGAGGCCGTCCACCGGCACCCGCTCGTCGACGCCGTGGAACATGCCGGCGAAGTCCAGCTCCGGCGGCAGCTTCAGCGGCGCGAAGCCGAAGCCGCGGATGCCGAGGTCGTCGAAGGACTTGGCGTCCGTGCCGGCCGAGAGCATGTACGGCACCGCGCGGGCGATCGGGTCCTCGGCGCGCAGGGCGGTCTGCATGGCGTCGACGAGCGCCCCGTCGAAGGTGGTCTCCAGAGCCTTGTCGGCATGCACGTCCTCGCGCTTGACCCGCGGACCGAGAATCCGGTCCAGGTCGGCGAGGAACTCCTCCTCGTAGCCCGGCAGGTAGCGGCCGTCGACATGCGCGGTCGCCTGGCCGGGGATCACGTTCACCTTGTAACCGGCGCCGAGCTGGGTGGGGTTCGCGGTGTTCTGGAGCGAGGCGCCGATGAGCTTGGCGATGCCGCCGAGCTTGGCGAGCGTCGCGTCCATGTTCTCCGGGTCGAGCTCGGTGCCGAGCGCGTCGCCCAGCTCGTCGAGGAAGTGCCGCAGCGTCTTGGTGACCCGCACCGGGAACTTGTGCCGCCCGAGGCGCCCGACGGCCTCGGACAGCTCGGTGATCGCGTTGTCCCGGTGGATCATCGAGCCGTGCCCCGCGGTGCCGTCCACGGTCAGCTTCATCCAGTGCATGCCCTTCTGGGCCGTCTCGACGAGGTAGAGCCGCAGGTTCTCGTTGACGGTGAAGGAGAAGCCGCCGACCTCGCTGATCGCCTCCGTGCAGCCCTCGAAGAGGTCGGGGTGGTTGTCCACGAGATACCGGGCGCCGTACGTGCCGCCCGCCTCCTCGTCCGCGAGGAAGGCGAGGACGATGTCGCGCGGGGGCTTGCGGCCGCTGCGCATCCGGTCCCGTACGACCGCGAGGGTCATCGCGTCCATGTCCTTCATGTCGACGGCGCCCCGGCCCCACACGCAGCCGTCCGCGATCTCGCCGGAGAACGGGTGGTGCGTCCAGTCCACGGCGTTGGCCGGCACGACGTCGGTGTGGCCGTGGATGAGCAGCGCGGGCCGCGAGGGGTCCTCGCCCTCGATCCTCGCCACCGTCGAGGCCCTGCCGGGGTGGGATTCGAAGATCTTCGGTTCGAGACCGACCTCGGCGAGCTTCTCCGCGACGTACTCGGCGGCCTTGCGCTCCCCCGGGCCCGAGTGGTCGCCGTAGTTGCTCGTATCGATCTGGATGAGTTCCCGGCAGAGGTCGACGACCTCGTCCTCACCGGTGACGGCCTTGCCCGTGCTGGACCCGCTCACGCTGGGCTCCTCCCGCATTCGCTGCTGGTGGTCCCCCTCATCCTCTCTCTCCCGGCCTCCGCGCCCAAGGCCGGGCGGCACCCGCCATCAGCAGTTCACGCCAGGTGGCGGGGTGATCGAGTACCCCCGGAAGCCTGGTAATGTTCTCTGTGTCGCCGCGGGGAACGCCCCGCGAGACACACACCTGGTCCGGGTGGCGGAATGGCAGACGCGCTAGCTTGAGGTGCTAGTGCCCTTTATCGGGCGTGGGGGTTCAAGTCCCCCCTCGGACACCAGCGAAAACCCCAGTTGATCTGGGGTTTTCTGCGTTTCTGGGGTGTGGCGTGACCCACCATGTGACCAACAGTTCAGAGAGTTCCCAGGTCAGGCCTGGGATGACTGGCCGAGCCTGTTGGCTCCGGAGACGGTGAGCTTCCCGGTTCCGTTTTTTCTGCCGTGCCAGGCAGGCGCCGGAACTGGTTGCGCTGGGTCCGGCCGGCGTGGCTCACGCACTCCGCGTCCACGGTCTCGGCGACGGAGATGGGGCAGGCTCAGAACTGGTGTCGTTCCGGCTTCGGCACGTACACAACTCCGGGGCCAGGAGCCGTCGTGCTTTGCCGGAAGATCTCGTGCAGCATCGACCGGGAGTTTTCGTGCATCGCGTTGGCCAGGTTGTCGGCCAGGAGGGCGGCCTCAGACGGAAGCAGGACCATTTCCGTGTCTGCCGTATGCCGACCGTTTTTCGTCAACCACATGGGGACACGAATGCGTCCCTCGTCATCCCGATACGCCGGACGGCTCGGGATGGGGTCCATCCGCCAGCCCTGCGGCGCCTTCTGCCTCTGGTTCTTCGGTTCGGTGGGCATGAGTACATCCTCGGGCCATCAGCACCGACCCGCCAGCAATATTCGCGTTGCGGGGTAGACGATCACGAACGGTAGGAGGCGGCCCAACGTACAAGCATTTCTCTGGCATCTTCATCGAACATCCCATGACGCTCGTACAAGCCGAACACTTCGAGATGTTCTGCGATGTCCCGAGCGTCCTGGAAAACTATGCGCCCAGTGAAGGTCTCGACCGTTGCCAGGCGCTGGTCGTAAACCGTGAAGGTATTCATCGGGCCGCGCCCGATGGTCGACCCCAACGGGATGATGCCGATTCGCACGTTGGGGAAATGAGAGAGCGAGACAAGGCGGTCGATCTGGACGGCCATCGCGGCGCTGGGGACCACGGCCCATCTGACGGCCTGCTCCGTCAACAGGAACGTGAACCGTTTCCTGTTGTCATAGAGGACCGCTTGCCGGTCCAGCTTCCTCGCGACTGTCTTGGAGATGTCCACTGGTGAGTGGCCCAGGCTCGCCCTGATGTACTCAGGTGTGGCCAGGAGCCCTGTCACCATCGCGGGCAGGAAGTACCGGAGCGTCACGGCTTCCGCTTCCAGGGCCGCCAATTCCGACTGCCGCTTCTCCAGTCCCCGACGCCACGATGCCCGCTTACCCTGCCACTCCGTATGGGCGAGCCGCGCGAGGACGGCCACTTCCGCCACCATCTCCGGGGGAGCGTCGAGGGCTCTGAGAATCAACTCGACGTCGACAAGTCCCGGTATCATTCGACCGGTCTCGATGTTGCTGAGCTTTGTCTGGGACATGTTGCAGCGCTGGGCGAGCCAAACCTGTGTACGGCCGGCTCGCCTGCGCATCGTGCGAAGCGTTTCCGCCAGGGCAGCTTTCGACTGTCCCAGCTCTCCAGGATCAAACGTCAAGGCCCTTCACGTACTCCTCGAAAGGCACGGCGTGTTCCAGGGCGATTTGCTGCCACTCCCGATACGGGGCGGGGTCCCCCTCGTACGCCTTGCGATTGATTTGGGTACCGTCCGGCCGGAAATTCAAGTGGGCGATGCGAATCCTGTCGAACATCCACCAGTCACGCCCGCAGAGCGGCAGACCGTAGTCCTCTTGCGTCACGTCCAAGACGCGGATGTCCTCCCCGGCCGCGACGTTGCCGGGGATTCCCCACGCGAATTGGTAGCGCTGGTAATCGGTGAGCGGTCGGCGCACGATGCGCACGCGACCGATGCGCTTGCCGGACGCGATATATCCGCGTACCCGTTCATGCCAGCGAGCATTATGGCCGTCGGGCATATTCTCGCCCCTCAGGAAGCGGGCGACGTTCTCCCGCTCTTTGGGCATGATGTAGGTGGGCTGCGCCTCGAACCGCCACGCTTCGTGCTCGAAGGCGTCGAAGAACCTACGCCACTCCTCACCATCCAAGAGCACGAACAGCCTCCCTCATAACGTGCTCCGGGATCTCCACCAGAGCCTCACCTGCGGGCGCGGTGAACGCGTTGGACAGGTCCCCCTGGACAACGAATGAACCGCTCCGGGTCCGGTAGATGTTGGGGCAATCGTCGTCGTCGCACTCGGGGCCTCCGGTCCGGCCAGTGAGACGGGTCAGTTCCTCGCGTGCCATCGGACCCTCCTTCGTCGCAGGGGCGCTCCCTGGCTCCAAGAGGACGGTAGGGCGGATGAGTCTGCCTGGTCCATGGCACCTCGCGGATATGCGCGTTGTCGGGTAGACAATCACGGGCGAAGGAGGGGAGGTACCCGCTCCGCCCTGGTTGGTCACGTGACCAGTACATGAGCAACAGCGGTCCGCAGTGGGCCTTCCTCGCGGGTCAGGGGGTGGGGCTGTGGGACGTCAGTTCCTTGAGGGCCAGGTTCAGGCGTAGGACGTTGACTCGGGGTTCGCCCAGGAAGCCCAGGGTTCGGGGGGTGGTGTTCTGAATGATCAGGTGTTGGATCCGGGGGACGCTCAGGTGGTTTTTTTCCGCCACGCGGTGGGCCTGGAGGGCGGCGTAGGCCGGGGAGATGTGCGGGTCCAGGCCGGAGCCCGAGGAGGTGACCGCGTCGGCGGGGACGTTGGTGGGGTTGATCTTGTGGGACGCGGTGGAGTTGTCCCTGATGACTGCCGCCTTCGCCTCCTTCACCTGGGCGATCAGCTCCTCGCTGTCGCCCGCGAGGTTGGTCGCGCCGGACAGGAGCAGCTTGTGGTCGGTGTTGACGCTGTTCTCGCCCAGGCCGTTCGACGGGCGCGGTTGGAACCATCGCAGGTCGGGGGCTGGGGTCCTCTGGCCCCGCTTGGGCGGCAAGTCGTAGCGCTGGCCGATGAGTTCGGAGCCGACGACCTTGCCGTGCGCCTCGATCTCGGAGCCGTTGGCCTTGTCGTGGAAGAGCGCCTGGGCGACGCCGGTGACCGCCAGCGGGTACAGGACGCCGCAGAGCAGGGTCAGGACGAGCAGCGCGCGCAGTCCCGCGCCGAGCAGCCGGGCGGTGTTGGTCACGGAGTTGTTCATGGTCGCGTCACCCAATGCCGGGGATGAGGGAGATGAGTACGTCGATGATCTTGATGCCGATGAAGGGGGCGACCAGGCCGCCGAGGCCGTAGACGCCGAGGTTGCGGCGGAGCATCCGGTCCGCGCTCATCGGGCGGTAGCGCACGCCCTTGAGGGCCAGCGGCACGAGCGCGACGATGATCAGGGCGTTGAAGACGACCGCCGAGAGGATCGCGGACTCGGGCGAGGACAGGCTCATGACGTTGAGCTTGTCGAGGCTCGGGTACGCCACCGCGAACATGGCCGGGATGATGGCGAAGTACTTCGCCACGTCGTTGGCGATGGAGAAGGTCGTCAGGGCGCCCCGGGTGATCAGGAGCTGCTTGCCGATCTCGACGATCTCGATGAGCTTGGTGGGGTCGGAGTCCAGGTCCACCATGTTCCCGGCCTCCTTGGCGGCCGAGGTGCCGGTGTTCATCGCCACGCCCACGTCGGCCTGGGCGAGCGCGGGGGCGTCGTTGGTGCCGTCACCCGTCATCGCCACCAGCTTGCCGCCGGCCTGCTCGCGTTTGATCAGCGCCATCTTGTCCTCGGGCGTGGCCTCGGCGAGGAAGTCGTCCACGCCCGCCTCGTCCGCTATCGCCTTGGCGGTCAGCGGGTTGTCGCCCGTGATCATGACCGTCCTGATGCCCATGCGGCGCAGCTCGTCGAAGCGTTCGCGCATGCCCTCCTTGACGACGTCCTTGAGGTGGATCACCCCGAGGACCCGGGCGCCGTCGGCGTCTTCCACGGCCACCAGCAGCGGCGTGCCGCCGGCCTGTGAGATCCGGTCGTTGAGTGCCCGCGCGTCCTCGGCGACCTGGCCGCCGCGCTCCTTGACCCAGGCGATGACCGAACCGGTCGCGCCCTTGCGGACCTTGCGGCCGTCGACGTCCACACCCGACATGCGGGTCCGGGCGGTGAACGCCACCCACGCGGCGCCGGTCAGCTCCCCCTGGTGCCGTTCGCGCAGGCCGTACCTCTCCTTGGCGAGTACGACGACGGAGCGGCCCTCGGGGGTCTCGTCGGCCAGCGAGGAGAGCTGAGCGGCGTCGGCCAGTTCGGCCGCGGTGGTGCCGCGTACGGGGACGAACTCGGCGGCCCGGCGGTTGCCCAGTGTGATCGTGCCGGTCTTGTCCAGGAGAAGCGTGGAGACGTCGCCGGCGGCCTCGACGGCCCGGCCCGACATGGCGAGGACGTTGCGCTGCACCAGGCGGTCCATGCCCGCGATGCCGATCGCGGAGAGCAGGGCGCCGATGGTCGTCGGGATGAGGCAGACGAGCAGTGCCGTCAGGACGATCAGGGACGTCTGGTCGTCGGCCCCGGCGTAGATCGCGAAGGGCTTCAGCGTCACGACTGCCAGCAGGAAGACGATGGTCAGGGACGCCAGGAGGATGTTGAGGGCGATCTCGTTGGGCGTCTTCTGGCGGGCGGCGCCCTCGACCAGGTTAATCATGCGGTCGATGAACGTCTCGCCGGGTTTCGTCGTGATCTTGATGGTGACGCGGTCGGAGAGGATCTTCGTACCGCCCGTGACGGCCGAGCGGTCGCCGCCGGACTCGCGGATGACGGGGGCCGACTCCCCGGTGATCGCGGACTCGTCGACGGAGGCGACGCCCTCGACGACGTCACCGTCGCCGGGGATGATGTCGCCCGCCTCGCAGACCACGAGGTCGCCGACGCGCAGTTCGGTGCCGGGCACGCTCTCCTCGGCGCCGCCGATCAGGCGGCGCGCGACGGTGCCGGTCTTGGCCTTGCGCAGCGTGTCGGCCTGCGCCTTGCCGCGGCCCTCGGCGACGGCCTCGGCGAGGTTGGCGAAGAGAGTGGTCAGCCAGAGCCAGCCGGTGATCGCCCAGCCGAACCAGTTCCCCGGGTCCAGGGCGGCGAGCACGGTGGTGACCACCGAGCCGATCAGGACGACGAACATGACCGGCGACTTGACCATGGTCCGCGGGTGCAGTTTGCGGACGGCGTCGGGCAGGGACCTCAGCAGCTGGGCGGGGTCGAAGAGGCCCGCGCCGACCTTGTTCTCCTCGGCGGTCCCGGGTCCGGTCGGCACGTCCGAGTGGGGGACGGCGGCCGTCGCACCCTTCTCGCCCGGCGCGCGTGTCCCGGTGGCCTTGTCGTGCTCGTCCGTCTGGTGGTTCTTCGTGTGTGTGTTCATGACGCCAGCCCCTCGGCGAGCGGTCCCAGCGCGAGCGCGGGGAAGTAGGTGAGACCGGTGATGATCAGGATGGCGCCGACCAGCAGCCCCGCGAAGAGCGGTTTCTCCGTGCGCAGGGTGCCGGCCGTCGTCGGGACCGGTTGCTGCCGGGCCAGCGAGCCGGCGAGCGCGAGGACGAACACCATCGGCAGGAAGCGGCCGAGCAGCATGGCGAGACCGAGCGTGGTGTTGAACCAGTTCGTGTCCGCGCTCAGGCCGCCGAAGGCCGAGCCGTTGTTGTTGGCGCCGGACGTGTAGGCGTACAGGATCTCCGAGAAGCCGTGCGCCCCGGAGTTGAGCATCGAGTCCTTGGGCGTGGGCAGCGCCATCGACACGGCCGTGAAGCCGAGCACGAGCGCCGGGGTGATCAGGATGTAACAGGCCGCCAGCTTGATCTCGCGGGTGCCGATCTTCTTGCCCAGGTACTCGGGTGTGCGGCCGACCATCAGGCCCGCGACGAACACCGCGATGACCGCCATGACGAGCATGCCGTAGAGGCCGGAGCCCACCCCGCCGGGCGCGATCTCGCCGAGCTGCATGCCGAGCATCTCGATGCCGCCGCCGAAACCGGTGTAGGAGGAGTGGAAGGAGTTCACCGCGCCCGTGGAGGTGAGCGTGGTGGCCACCGCGAAGAGCGACGAGCCGCCGATCCCGAAGCGGGTCTCCTTGCCCTCCATGGCCCCGCCCGCCACGTCGAACGCGGGCCCGCCGTGGTGGAACTCCGTCCACATCATCAGCGCGGTGAGGCCGAGCCAGATCGTCGCCATCGTGGCGAGGAGGGCGTACCCCTGCCGGAGCGAGCCGGCCATCCTGCCGAAGGTGCGGGTCAGCGCGAAGGGGATGACGAGGATCAGGTAGATCTCGAAGAGGTTGGACAGGGGGGTGGGGTTCTCGAAGGGGTGGGCGGAGTTGGCGTTGAAGTAGCCGCCGCCGTTCGTGCCCAGCTCCTTGATGACCTCCTGTGAGGCGACCGCGCCGCCGTTCCACTGCCGGCTGCCGCCCATGAACTGCCCGACCTCGTGGATGCCGGAGAAGCTCTGCAGGGCGCCGCAGGCGACCAGGACCAGCGCGCCGATCACGGAGATCGGCAGCAGGATCCGGACGACGCCGCGCACCAGGTCGGCCCAGAAGTTGCCCAGCTCACCGGTGCGGGAGCGCGTGGTGAAGCCGCGTACGAGGGCCACCGCCACGGCGATCCCCACCGCCGCCGAGACGAAGTTCTGCACGGCGAGACCCGCTGTCTGCACGACGTGGCCCATGGCCTGCTCGCCGGCGTACGACTGCCAGTTGGTGTTGGCCACGAAGGAGGCGGCCGTGTTGAAGGCCTGGTCCGGGTCGATGGACCGGAAGCCGAGCGAGCCGGGCAGCGAGCCCTGGAGCCGCTGGAGGAGGTAGAGGAAGAGGACCCCGGCCAGGGAGAAGGCGAGGACGCCGCGCAGGTACGCGGTCCAGCGCATCGGGGAGTCGGGGTCGGCTCCGATTGCTTTGTAGATCCACTTTTCGGCCCGCAGGTGCTTCTTCGAGCCGTAGACGCGGGCCATGTGGTCGCCCAGGGGGCGGTAGGTCAGGGCGAGCGCCGCTGTGAGAGCGAGCAGCTGGAGCACGCCGGCAAGGACGGGGCTCATATCCGTACTCAGAACCTCTCCGGGAAGGCGAGGGCGAGGACGAGATAGCCCAGGAGGGTGACGGCCACGACCAGGCCGACGACGTTCTCGGCGGTCACAGCTTCGTCACCCCCTTGGCGACGAGGGCCACCAGCGCGAAGACCGCGATCGTGGTGGCGACGAAGGCCAGATCGGCCATCGTGAGCTCCTGAGGAAGTGGACGGATGAGTTGCTGGTGTCGAGAAAAGCTCCCTTCCGGCCGTTTCCGGCCACCGTTGACGCCCTCCATACGGCGTCCGCCGACGTCTTGACGGGTCTCTTACGAGCAGGTCAGGCCGGTCACCCGGCCAGCCGGTGGCCCGTCGTGGCGTCCACGTGGTCGGGCACCTCGTCGTGGCGGTCCCCGACGGTCGAGGTGCCGCTGGGCTCGAAGAGCAGCAGCCTCGCCCCGTCGGGCGCGGACGGCTTGTGCTCGGTGCCGCGCGGGACGGTGAAGAGCGAGCCCTGCGGGAGGGTGACCCGGCGCTCCCCCGCCGGCTCGCGCAGGTCGATGTGCAGTTCGCCGCCGAGCACGAGGAAGAACTCGTCGGTGTCGTCGTGGACGTGCCACAGGTGTTCGCCCTGGACCTTCGTCAGACGGACGTCGTAGTCGTTGACGGTGGTGGCGATGCGGGGGCTCCACAGGGCGTCGAAGGAGGCGAAGGCCTGGTCGAGGGAGATGGCCCCGCTGGTCGCGGTGGGGGCGTCGCTGGTCGCGGCGGTGACTTCGGTGGTCGCGACGGTGGTTTCGGCGGTCGCGGCGGTTGCGTCGGGTTCGTTGGTCATGAGGTGATCTTCCGGCGTGACGTGCCGCGCCCACGAGTGCTAGAAATCGCACATGGCGCAAGAATCCTCGCAAGCGGCCGGCCCCCGGCCGGGGTCGTCGGGGCCGGTCCCGGACCGGCTCCACCGGGTCGTCGTCATCGTCGACGAGAACTCCAACCCCTTCGAACTCGGCTGCGCGACGGAGGTGTTCGGCCTGCGCCGGCCCGAGCTCGGCAGGGAGCTGTACGACTTCGCGCTCTGCTCCCCCGAGCCCGGCACCCTGATGCGGGACGGGTTCTTCACGCTCACCGGGGTCGCCGGGCTCGACGCGACCGAGACGGCGGACACCGTGATCGTGCCGAACCGGCCGGACACCGACGTGCCCCGGCGGCCCGCCGTCCTGGACGCCGTCCGGCGCGCGCACGCGCGGGGCGCCCGGCTGGTGGGGTTCTGCAGCGGGGCCTTCACGCTCGCCGAGGCCGGGGTGCTCGACGGGCGCGGGGCCACCGCGCACTGGCAGTGGGCCGACTCCTTCAGGGAGCGGTTTGCGGCCGTGCGGCTCGAACCGGACGTCCTCTTCGTGGACGAGGGCGACATCCTGACCGCGGCGGGCAGCGCGGCCGCCCTCGACCTGTCCCTGCACATCGTGCGCAAGGACTTCGGCGCCGAGATCGCCAACGCGGTGAGCAGGCGTCTCGTCTTCGCGGCGCACCGGGACGGAGGCCAGCGGCAGTTCGTGGAGCGGCCCGTCCCGAAGGTGCGGGACGAGTCCCTGGCGCCGGTGCTGAGCTGGGCGCAGGAGCGTCTGGACGAGCCGCTGACCGTGGCCGGTCTCGCGGCCCGCGCCGGACTGAGCCCCGCGACCTTGCACCGCCGCTTCCGGGCCCAGCTCGGCACCACCCCACTGGCCTGGCTCATCACGGAACGCGTCGCGCTGGCCTGCCGGATCATCGAGCGGGGCGAGGAGCGCCTGGACGTCGTCGCGCGGCGCAGCGGCCTTGGCACCGCCGCGAATCTACGGGCGAGACTGCGCCGTGAGACGGGGCTCAGCCCCTCCGACTACCGGCGCAGGTTCGGCCCCGTCGGCCCCTCGGCCGCCGACCGGGTGCCGGCCGCCGCACCGAGGTCTCGCGCCGTCAGTCGATGAACGCGCCGTCGACGTACACCCACGCCCCGTCCAGCCGCTCGAAGCGGCTCCGCTCGTGCAGGGCGTCCGGGCGGCCCCCGTCGGTGTAGCGGGCCCGGAAGGTCACGGTGCCCGTGGTGTGGAACGCGGTGCCCTCGGTGGTGTCCTCGATCTCCAGGCCGACCCAGCGCAGCGCCGGGTCGAACTCCACCAGGGGCGGGCGCGTCGCCGGGTGCCAGGTGCGCAGCAGGTAGGGCTCGTCGCGCACCGCGAAGGCGCAGTACCGGGAGCGCATCAGCTCCTCGGGCGTACGGGCCGCGGCCTCGCCCCGGTGCAGCCGGCCGCAGCACTTTTCGTACGGCTCGGGGCGCCCGCAGGGGCAGGACGTGGGGCGGGACGTGGCGCGTCGGGACATGGCGTCCATTGTGGCCGACCCGGCGGCGCCCCGCGGCGTCAGGGCGCCAGGATGTCCAGCTCCTCCAGCGCGCCGAGGGCGATCTGCCGCGTGAGGGCCTCCGCGCGGGCCGCGTCGCCCTCCCTGACGGCCTCCGCGACCTGGACGTGCAGGGACACGGCGGGCGGGTCGGGGTCCTCGAACATCACCTGGTGGGCGGTGCGCCCGGTGAGGACCTCGGCGACGACGTCACCGAGGCGGGCGAACATCTCGTTGCCGCAGGAGTCGAGGATGACCCGGTGGAAGGCGACGTCGTACTTGAGGTAGCCCTCCAGCTGGTGGCCGCGCGAGTGGGCGACCATGCCGAGGGCGCACTCGGTCAGCTCCGCGCACTGGGCGGCCGTGGCGTGCCGGGCGGCGAGCCCCGCCGCGACCGGCTCGATCGCGGAGCGCAGCACGGTCAGGGAGCGCAGTTGCCGTGGCCGGTCGGCGCCGGCCAGACGCCACCGGATGACCTGCGGGTCGTAGACGTTCCACTCCCGGGCGGGCAGGACGGTCACGCCCACGCGGCGCCGGGAGGCGACGAGGTGCATGGACTCCAGGACCCGGACCGCTTCGCGCATCACGGAGCGGGACACCTCGAAGCGCTGGGCCAGCTCATCGGTGCGCAGAACGCTGCCGGGGGGGTACTCGCCCGCCGTGATGGCGGGCCCGAGGCTTTCCAGTACGCGGGAGTGCAGCCCTCGGGTCTGTGCGGTCATGACGGAAGCCTACGAGGGAACCGACGTGAACAATAAGTCAGACTTTTACGTCACAGGCTCTTGAATTCGTCATACCTAATGGGTTTCAGTGACGTGAACGAACCGACCGATGTCGATGAAGACAGCGAAGGCAGGCAGCGATGAGCACCCCCCACGTCGTCGTGATCATGGGTGTGGCAGGGACCGGCAAGACCACGATCGGCCCCCTGCTCGCGGACCGGCTCGGCGTCCCGTACGCCGAGGGCGACGACTTCCACCCGCCGCAGAACGTGCGGAAGATGTCGTCCGGCACCCCCCTCACCGATGACGACCGTTGGCCCTGGCTGGACGCCATCGGGGCCTGGGCGCACGGGCGGGCGGGGCGCGGCGGGGTGGTCAGCAGCTCGGCGCTCAAGCGGAGTTACCGCGACCGGCTGCGCTCGGTGGCCCCCGGGGTCGTCTTCGTCCACCTCACCGGTGACCGCGAGCTCATCGAGGAGCGGATGAGGCAGCGCAAGGGGCACTTCATGCCCACGGCACTGCTGGATTCGCAGTTCGCCACCTTGCAGCCCCTCGGGGCGGACGAGGCGGGCGTCGCCGTCGATGTCGCCGGGTCCCCGCAGGAGATCGCCGACAGGGCCGTCGACGCCCTGAGCCGGCTCGGCTGAGCGGTCGGCCACCAGTTCCCGCACCCTCGTACAAGGAAAGCACCGTGACCCGTCTCAGCGTCGAGATGTTGGCAGCGGACCCCGTCGAGCCGATCACCTCAGCGGGCCATGCCCAGCTGGGGATCGCCGTCCTCGCGGGCATCGCCGTCATCGTCCTGCTCATCACCAAGTTCAAGCTGCACGCGTTCCTCGCGCTGACCATCGGGTCACTCGCGCTCGGGGCGTTCGCGCGCGCCCCGCTCGACAAGGCCATCGCCAGTTTCACCGCCGGCCTCGGCTCGACCGTGGCGGGCGTGGGGGTGCTCATCGCGCTCGGCGCGATCCTCGGCAAGCTGCTCGCCGACTCCGGGGGCGCGGACCAGATCGTCGACACGATCCTCGCCAAGGCGGGCGGGCGCGCGATGCCCTGGGCGATGGTCCTGATCGCCTCGGTGATCGGTCTGCCGCTCTTCTTCGAGGTCGGCATCGTGCTGCTGATCCCGGTCGTCCTGATGGTCGCCAGGCGCGGCAACTACTCGCTGATGCGGATCGGCATCCCGGCGCTGGCCGGCCTGTCCGTGATGCACGGGCTCATCCCGCCGCACCCGGGCCCGCTCGTCGCCATCGACGCGGTCAAGGCCAACCTCGGTGTCACGCTGGCCCTCGGTGTGCTCGTCGCGATCCCCACGGTGATCGTCGCGGGGCCGCTGTTCTCCAAGGTGGCGGCGCGCTGGGTGGACGTGCCCGCGCCCGAGAAGATGATCCCGCAGCGCCCCTCGGAGGACCTGGCGAAGCGTCCGGGCTTCGGCGTCACGGTCGCCACCGTGCTGCTGCCGGTCGTGCTGATGCTGGCCAAGGCGCTGGTGGACATCGTCGTCGACGACCCCGGGGCGACCGTGCAGCGGGTCTTCGACGTCATCGGCTCCCCGCTGGTGGCGCTGCTCTCGGCGGTGATCGTCGGGATGTTCACGCTGGGCCGTGCGGCCGGGTTCGGCAAGGAGCGGCTGTCGAGCACCGTCGAGAAGTCGCTCGCCCCGATCGCGGGCGTGCTGATGATCGTGGGCGCGGGCGGCGGCTTCAAGCAGACGCTCATCGACATCGGCGTGGGCCAGATGATCCTGGACTTCTCCAAGGACTGGTCGATCCCCGCGCTGCTGCTCGCCTGGCTGATCGCGGTGGCCATCCGGCTCGCGACGGGTTCGGCGACGGTCGCCACGATCTCGGCGGCGGGCCTGGCGGCGCCGCTGGCGGCGGACATGTCGACCGCGCACACGGCGCTCCTGGTGCTGGCCATCGGAGCGGGCTCGCTGTTCTTCTCGCACGTCAACGACGCGGGGTTCTGGCTGGTCAAGGAGTACTTCGGACTGGACGTCGGCCAGACGGTCAAGACGTGGTCCGTGATGGAGACGATCATCTCCGTGGTGGCGGGGGCGTTGGTCCTCCTGCTGTCCCTGGTCCTCTAGCGCGCCCTCTCCCGGGGCTTTGCCCCGCACCCGCCGGAGGGGCTGCGTCCCGCAGCCCCTCCGGCGTCTTTACGCCCCCGGTGACGAGGACGCCTTCTCCAGCTGGAACGCCTCGTTGCCGAGGCCGATCCGGGCGTGCGCCGCGGGATTCCTGGCGCGCAGGACCGCGCCGTACGCCACACCGATGACCGCCGCCAGGAAGATGATGCCGGGCAGCACCCGGCTCAGCGCCGAGTCCGGGCCCGCGCCGACGAGGACGTCGAAGTCCTTGACGGTGTAGCCCGCGATGACGAGCAGGCCCACCGCGGCGAGCGCGGAGGCGGCGATCCGCCAGGCCTGGGCGCGCGCGGCGCCGCGGCGGGCGAAGAAGACGATGACGGCGACGGACGCGGTGGCCATCAGGAGGATCACGCCGAGGGCGCCGATGTTGCCGCCCCAGGTGAACAGGTGCAGGACGGGCGCGGTCGGGTCGCCCGCCGCGC
This sequence comes from Streptomyces sp. NPDC005898, assembly GCF_040629635.1. Taxonomy (NCBI): domain Bacteria; kingdom Bacillati; phylum Actinomycetota; class Actinomycetes; order Kitasatosporales; family Streptomycetaceae; genus Streptomyces; species Streptomyces sp. NPDC005898. The sequence continues at coordinate 16,975 of NZ_JBEXWC010000027.1, forward strand.
CGTCGTCCGCGGCGGCGAAGCCCGCGACGACCACGACCGACACGACGGTCTGGAGCAGTGAGCCGGTGCCGGGCGCGCCGGTCGAGGTGTTGGTGCGGCCGAACGCGGCGGGCAGCAGCCTCTCGCGGCCCATCGCGAAGGCGTAGCGGGCGACCACGTTGTGGAAGCTGAGGACGGCCGCGAACATGCCGGTCACGAACAGCACGTGCAGGACGTCGGTGAAGGTGCCGCCGAGCCGGGCCTCGGTGAGGCCGAAGAGCAGGCCCGCGCTCTGCTCCTGGGCCGCGGGGACGATCCCGGAGGGGCCCGCCGCGACGGTCAGCGCCCAGGAGCTGAGCGCGAAGAAGACGGCGACGAAGCCGACGGCGAAGAACATCACGCGGGCGACGACGACCTGGGGGCGGCTGGTCTCCTCGGCGTACACGGGGGCCTGCTCGAAGCCGGTGAAGGCCGCGATGCAGAAGCACAGGGACGTGGCGACGCCCGCGCCGGTGAGCGTCTGCGGATCGAAGGCGTGCAGCGACAGGCCCTCCTTGCCCGGGTCCGCGATGGCCGCGACGTCGAAGATGACGACGAGCGCCACCTCGACGATGAGCAGCACGCCGAGGACGCGCGCGTTGAGGTCGATCTTCAGCCAGGCGAGGACGGCGACGAGGGCGACCGTGAGCAGCGCCGGGATCCACCAGGCGACCTCGACCTCGAAGTACGTCCGGAGCAGCCCGGAGACCTCGAAGCCGAGCAGGCCGTACAGGCCCGCCTGGAGGGCGCTGTAGGCGACGAGCGCGACCATCGCCGCGCCCGCCCCCGCGGTGCCGCCGAGGCCGCGGGATATGTACGCGTAGAAGGCGCCGGCGTTGTGGACGTGCCGGCTCATCTCGGCGTACCCGAGGCTGAAGAGGGCGAGGACTACGCCGAGGACGAGGAAGAGCAGGGGCTGCCCGACGACACCCATCACGCCGTACGTGGTGGGCATGACCCCGGCGACGACCATCAGCGGGCCGGTCGCGGCGAGCACGGACAGCAGCAGGCCCGCCGTGCCGAGCCGGCCCGCGCGCAGCGCGCGTTCCTGCCCCTTGTACGTGCTGATGACGCCGCCCGTCGGCTCCTCGACGGATCTGATGCCGCTCGTGCTCGAACTGCCCGTCGCCATGGCGCGGTCGTCCTTTCCGGAGGTGTGGGTTCTCAGGCCGATCCGAGCGCGGTGGCGCGCGCGGCGGTGAACGCTTCGTACGGGTCCCGGTCCGGGTAGGCCCAGGGGGCCGGGGTGGCGTGCCGTCCGATGCGGTGGAAGAGCACCGCGGCCTCGGCCGCCCTGCCCTCGCAGGACTTCGCGTGGGCGAGGAAGTTGAGGTCGATGTGGCAGCGCGGATGGGGGAGCCCGTCGGGGGTCTCCCACTCCAGCCACCAGTCGAAGGCGGCCTTCATGACGCCCCGGGCGCGGCGCCCGGTCCAGTGCCCGCTCGTCACGGGGTCGGTGGGCTCCATGCCGGCGGTGGCGAGGACGCGGTAGCGCTCGGCGTGCGCGACGACGGGCAGGACGGCCAGCGGCGAGTCGGCGGGGGCCTGTTCGGCCGCCCAGGAGGCGAAGTCGTAGACCTCGTGCAGCGGGTCCTGGCCCGCGCCGGGCCGCCGCTCGGCGAGCCGGGCGACCATCAGGTGGTGGGCGTGGTGGTGCTCGGGGTGGCGGAGGCGGACCTCGTCGAAGAGACGTACGACGTCCTCCTCGCGGCCCAGCGAGCGTTCGAGCAGGAGCAGCGCGAGCCAGGGCGTCGGGTCGGCGGGGACCTCGGCGGCCGCCTCGCGGCACAGTTCACGCACCTTGTCCGAGCGCTCCTTGCCGCGCAGCGCCTTGTGGACGGCGGCGAAGGCGTGCAGCAGCCGCGCGTCACAGCTCTCGGGCTCCACGAGCCGCCAGTCGCGGGCCCAGGCGGCCGTGGTGGGTTCCTGCCCGAGGACGTCGAAGCGGTGCCCCCTGCGGTCCCAGTCGTCGCCGGTCGCGGCGAGCAGCGCGCGGACCTCGATCCAGCGTCCCTGGGCCAATGCCGCGCGGGCGGCGGTCAGTTCGACGTCGTCGAGTGCGGCGTCGAAGGCGTGCGCCGCGGCCCTCTTGCGGGAACGGCCCAGTGGGGGTGGGGGTGGTGACACCGCGGGACTTCCTCCCCGGCGCGGTTCGCTTACGGATGATCACGCACAGCAAACCGGTAGGCACCAGTCCGCGTCAAGGGCAGCCTAACCTTCGTTCCCGGCCAACTCCGCTCACCTTCCGTCGACTTCGCCCCTCACCTGCGGCAACAGCCCTTGGCAAAGAGCTTCTCAACTCACCGGGGCTTCTCAACTCACCGGGCTTCGCAACTCGCCGGGCTTCTCAACTCACCGCGCGCGCCGCCGCGCGGCCCGCCGTGCGGCCGGAGAAGAGGCAGCCGCCGAGGAAGGTGCCTTCGAGCGAGCGGTAGCCGTGCACTCCCCCGCCGCCGAAACCGGCGGCCTCCCCGGCCGCGTACACCCCGGGCAGCGGTTCGCCGCCCTCGGTCAGGACGCGGGAGGACAGGTCGGTCTCCAGACCGCCGAGGGTCTTGCGGGTGAGGATGTTGAGGCGTACGGCGATCAGCGGGCCGGCCTTCGGATCGAGGACGCGGTGCGGGGCGGCGGCCCGGATGAGGCGGTCGCCGAGGAACTTGCGGGCGCCCCTGATGGCCGTGACCTGGAGGTCCTTGGTGAAGGGGTTGGCGATCTCGCGGTCGCGCGCGGTGAGGGTGCGGCGCAGCACGGCCTCGTCGATGAGCGGCTCCTTGGTGAGCGCGTTCATGCCGCGCACCAGCGCGCCGAGGTCCCTCTCCACCACGAAGTCGACGCCGTGGTCCATGAACGCCTTGACGGGGCCCGGCACTTCGGAGCGCGCCCGGTCGATGACGCCGCGCACCGACTTGCCGGTCAGGTCGGGGTTCTGCTCGGAGCCGCTGAGCGTGAACTCCTTGCCGATGATCCGCTGGTTGAGCACGAACCACGTGTAGTCGTACCCGGTGCTCATGATCTGGTGCAGCGTGCCGAGGGTGTCGAAGCCGGGGAAGAGCGGGACCGGCAGGCGCTCGCCGCGCGCGTCCAGCCACAGGGACGAGGGGCCGGGCAGGATGCGGATGCCGTGGCGCTCCCAGATGGGGTTCCAGTTCTGGATGCCCTCGGTGTAGTGCCACATGCGGTCGCGGTTGATGAGGCGCGCCCCGGCGTCCTCGGCGATGCCGAGCATCTTGCCGTCCACGTGCGCGGGCACCCCGGAGATCATCTTCTCGGGCGGGGTGCCGAGCCGTTCGGGCCAGTTGGCGCGGACGAGGTCGTGGTTGCCGCCGATGCCGCCCGAGGTGACCACGACCGCCTGGGCCCGCAGCTCGAAGGTCCCCGACACCTCGCGGCTGCTGGCCCTGCCGCGCTCGACGCCGGAGGGTTCGAGGACCTCGCCGGTGACGGTGTCGACGGCGCCCGCGCTGCGCGTGAGCCCGGTGACGCGGTGGCGGAACCGCAGCTCGACCAGGCCGCGCGCGACCCCGGCACGCACCCGCCGCACGAAGGGCGCGAGCAGCCCGGGTCCCGTCCCCCAGGTGATGTGGAAGCGGGGCACGGAGTTGCCGTGGCCCTGCGCGTCGTAGCCGCCGCGCTCGGCCCAGCCGACGACCGGGAAGAAGCGCACGCCCTGCCCGTGCAGCCAGGACCGCTTCTCGCCGGCCGCGAAGTCGACGTACGCCTCGGCCCACTTGCGCGGCCAGTGGTCCTCCGGGCGGTCGAAGGCGGCGGTGCCCAGCCAGTCCTGGAGGGCCAGCGCGTGGGAGTCCTTGATCCGCAGCCGCCGCTGTTCGGGCGAGTCGACGAAGAAGAGGCCGCCGAAGGACCAGTGCGCCTGGCCGCCGATGGACTGCTCGGGCTCCTGGTCCACGAGGATGACCCGGCGGCCCGCGTCGACCAGCTCCGCGGTCGCCGCGAGACCCGCGAGTCCCGCCCCGATCACGATCACGTCTGCGTCGTACGCCATAGGGGTCGTCCTCCTCGACAGGGCCCGCGAAGTTACCGGTGGGTCAGATCCTGGGCAGCGGCGGGGCCGCACGTCAACCGGCTGAGCGGGGGAAGTTGCGGACGTCGGGAGCCGGTGGGGTTGGATGGCCCGTATGACGGCATCCAGCGACTCCCCGCCCGACCCCCGCGACGAGATCCTGACCGTCGTCGACGCCGACGACCAGGTGATCGGTGCGGCCCCGCGCGGCGAGGTGTACGCGCGTGGGCTGCGCCACCGCTGCGTGTTCATCCGGGCGCGCGACGCCGAGGGCCGGGTCTTCGTGCACCGCCGCACCGCGACGAAGCTGGTCTACCCCTCCCTGTACGACATGTTCGTGGGCGGGGTGGTCGGTGCCGGCGAGTCCTGCGACGACGCCGCGCTGCGCGAGGCGCGGGAGGAGCTGGGGGTCCGGGAGCTGCCGCGGCCGACGCCGCTGTTCACGTTCCTCTTCGACGACGGCGCGGGCAGGTCGTGGTGGGCGTACCTCTACGACGTGCGCTGCGACCTGCCGGTGAATCCGCAGGTCGAAGAGGTGGCCTGGCACGCCTTCCTCACCGCGGAGGAGCTGGAGCGGCGGCTGGCGGAGTGGGAGTGGGTGCCGGACGGGCTCGCCGCCCATCACCGGCTGAGGGCCTTCCTCGCGAGCTGATCGCCGGCGCTTATGGTGCGGCCGTGAGCAATTTCCTGTGGAGTCTGCGGCTGTGGTTCGCGCCCGAGCGTGTCCGCGAGGAGGGCGACACCCCCGACTACCGCTTCTCGCTCGCCAACGAACGCACCTTCCTGGCCTGGCTGCGCACCGCGCTCGCGCTGATCGGCGGCGGTTTCGCGGTGGACCAGTTCCTGCCGGACCTGCGCCGGGGCTGGCGGATCGGCCTCGCGCTCGCGCTGCTCGCCGCGGGCGTGCTGTGCTCGCTGCGGGCCGTCGACCACTGGGTGCGGTGCGAGCGGGCCATGCGGCGCGGCGAGGACCTGCCCGCCGGGCGGTTCCCGACGGTCCTGAGCCTCGCGGTGGCGCTGGTCGCCCTGGCGATGGTGGTGGTCGTGCTCTTCGGGTGGGAGGGGTGAGCGGCCGGGCGCCTGGGCCGGCCCACGCGCCGGTGCGTGATCCCGGGCTCCAGCCGGAGCGCACCCGGCTGGCGTGGCGGCGTACGACGTTGTCCTGCACGGTCGCGGCGGTCCTGGCCGCCCGCGCGGTCCTCCAGCAGGGGCGCACGCCGACCGGCGTCCTGGCCGGCGTCCTGTGTCTGCTGCTCTGGCTCGGCTTCCTGGCGGTCGCGCACCACAGGATGCTGGCGCTGGCCGCCCACCGGCCCCGACCGCTCGGCGTACGCGGGGCCAGGGCGGCGGCCCTGTGCACGCTCGCGCTCGCCGTGTGCGCGGCGGCCCTGGTGCTCTGACCGGCGTCCACCGGCCCGGCCGCCCGGGGCCCCGGCCGCCCGGGGCCCGTCCGGGGGAGCCTCAGTCGCCCGGGGCCACCCGTACGACGATCTTGCCGCGAGTGCGGCCCTGTTCGCTCAGGCGGTGGGCGTCGGCCGCCTCTTCCAGGGGGAACGCCTTGTCGACGTGGACCGTCACCACGCCCCGCTCCGCCAGCTCCGTCAGGCGGCGCAGGTCGGCCGCGTCGGGGCGCACGAAGCAGTAGCGGCCGCCGAGGCCGATGACGGCGCCGTCCGCGATGGACGCCAGCCGCCCGCCGGGGGCGAGGAGTTCGGCGGACGCCTTGAGCGTGTCACCGCCGATGGTGTCGAAGACCGCGTCGACGCCCTTCGGGGCGAGGCCGCGAACCCGGTCCGCGAGTCCGTCTCCGTAGGTCACCGGCTCCGCGCCCAGCTCGCGCAGGTAGTCGTGGTTGCGTTCGCTGGCCGTGCCGATGACCCGGGCGCCCGCGTGCGCGGCGAGCTGCACGGCGAGGGAGCCGACGCCGCCGGCCGCCGCGTGCACCAGGACGGTGTCGCCGTCCTTGACGTCCAGCGCGTCGGTGAGCACCTGGTAGGCGGTGAGCCCGGCGAGCGGCAGGCCCGCCGCCTCCTCGAAGGTGAGATTGCGCGGCTTGGGGGCGAGGGTGCGCACGGGGGCGGCGACGTACTCGGCGAAGGTGCCGCGGGAGAGGAAGTCCTCGCGGACGTAGCCGATCACCTCGTCGCCGACGGCGAACTCCGGGACGGCGGCGCCCGGCCGCACCACCACCCCGGACACGTCCCAGCCGGGGATCACGGGGAAGACGGCGTCCAGCGCGCCGTCGAGGTGGCCCTGGCGGCACTTCCAGTCGACGGGGTTCACGGCCGCGGCCCGCACCTTCACCAGGACGGAGTCGGGGCCCAGCTTGGGGTCGGGCACCTCGGTGTACTCCAGGACTTCGGGCCCGCCGTAGCCGCGGTAGCTGATCGCCTTCATGGGTCCGCCTTCGTGGGGTCGCTTTCAAGGGACACCCGCACGGGTCACCAGCGCGGAGGTCGGGGAAACATCGACCAGACTGACATACCGCAATAAAAGGGGCACAGGCGGCTAGCCTGAGAGGGTCAGCCCTCCCGTGAGCCACAGAAGGTGCGCGTCATGACCACGCTCCACCACGACCACCCGGTGCACGACCACATCCACGGCCCGGCCTGCGGCCACCCCGAGGTGCCGCACGGCGACCACGTCGACTACGCGCACGACGGACACCTGCACCGGCGCCACACCGACCACTACGACGAGTGCGAGCCGGCCGGCCACGTCGCCCACCGGGACCACGAGCACCGGCACGGCGACGGCTGCGGCCACGCCTCCGTGCTGCACGGCGACCACGTCGACTACCTGCACGACGGGCACCGGCACGCGGCCCACGAGGGCCACTGGGACGACCACTGAACCACCGCCGGTGTCCGGCGCCCGCCCCGCCACGGGCCGGCGCCGGGCGCCGGGGCGCCTGACGCTCTGGACGGCATACCGACTGGTCGGCATCATGGGGTGGCACGCCACCACCACGCCGATCAGGAGCGAAGATGAGCGCAGACCACCCGCCGGACCTCGACCTCGACCAGTTGCGTGCCCATCTCGACCGGGAGCGGCCGGGCCTGGTCGGCGGGCCGCTCACCGCCCGGCTGATCGAGGGCGGCAGGTCCAACCTCACGTACGCCGTGACCGACGGCACCGGGCGCTGGGTCGTGCGGCGGCCGCCGCTCGGCCATGTGCTGGCCACCGCGCACGACATGAAGCGCGAGCACCGGGTGATCGAGGCCCTGCACCCGACGGAGGTGCCGGTGCCCGCGCCGGTCCTGCTCTGCGCGGACGAGAGCGTCATCGGGGCGCCGTTCTACGTCATGGAGCACGTGGACGGGACGCCGTACCGCACCGCCGAGGAGCTGGCGCCGCTCGGCCCCGAACGCACCCGCGCCGCCGTGCTCGGCCTCCTCGACACCCTCGTCGATCTGCACGCCGTGGACCCCGAGGCGGTCGGCCTCGGCGACTTCGGGCGGCCCGAGGGGTTCCTGGACCGGCAGCTGCGCCGCTGGGGCAAGCAGCTCGACGCCTCCCGCGACCGCGACCTGCCCGGCGTCGACGAGCTGCACGCGGCGCTCGGGCGCGCCCTGCCCGCCTCACCCCCGGCGACGGTCGTGCACGGCGACTACCGCCTGGACAACGTCCTGATCGGCCCGGACGACCGGATCCGGGCCGTCCTCGACTGGGAGATGTCCACCCTCGGCGATCCGCTCACCGACCTCGGCCTGCTGGTGATGTACAGCGCGAGGCTGGAGGTGCCCGACTCCCCCGTCAGCACCACGGCGGGCGCGCCCGGCCACCCGGACCCCGCCGAGCTGATCGAGCGGTACGCCGCGCGCTCGGGGCGCGACGTCTCCGCCATCTCCTGGTACACGGCCTTCGCGTGGTTCAAGCTCGCCGTGATCCTGGAGGGCATCCACTACCGCTACACGCTCGGCCGGACGGTCGGCGCGGGCTTCGACCGGATCGGCGAACTGGTGCCCGTCTTCATCGACCACGGGCTCGCCACCCTCCAGGAAGGCTGACCGACCATGGACTTCGCATTCGACGCCCGCACCGAGGAGCTGCGCGCGAAGCTGCTCGCCTTCATGGACGAGCACGTGTATCCGGCCGAGGCCGTCGCCGAGGAGCAGCGCGCGGCGCTCGCCTCGCCGTGGGACACGCCCGCCGTCGTGGAGGAGTTGAAGGCCGAGGCCCGCAGGCAGGGCCTGTGGAACCTGTTCCTGCCCGACGCGGAACACGGCGCCGGGCTCACCAATCTCCAGTACGCGCCGCTCGCCGAGATCACCGGCCGCTCCCCGCAGTTGGCGCCCACCGCGCTGAACTGCGCGGCCCCCGACACCGGCAACATGGAGGTGCTCGCGCAGTTCGGCACCGAGGAGCACAAGAAGCGCTGGCTCGGGCCGCTGCTGGCCGGGGAGATCCGCTCGGCGTTCGCGATGACCGAGCCGGATGTGGCCTCCTCCGACGCCACGAACATCACCACGCTCATCGAGCGGGACGGCGACGACTACGTCATCACGGGCCGCAAGTGGTACATCTCCGGGGCGATGAACCCCCACTGCCAGGTCTTCATCGTGATGGGCAAGACCGACCCGGACGGCGCCGACATCCGCCGCCAGCAGTCGATGGTCCTCGTCCCGCGCGACGCCCCGGGCCTCGAAGTGCGGCGCGCCATGCGGGTGTACGGGTACGAGGACCACTACCACGGCGGTCACGCGGAGGTCGTCTTCGACCGGGTGCGCGTCCCCGTCTCGCACCTGATCGGCGAGGAGGGCGGCGGTTTCGCCATCGCCCAGGCCCGGCTCGGCCCCGGCCGCATCCACCACTGCATGCGCCTGATCGGCATGGCCGAGCGTGCCATCGAGCTGATGTGCCGGCGCGCGGCGACGCGGACGGCCTTCGGCAAGCCGCTGGCCCAGCAGGGCGTCGTACAGGAGTGGATCGCGGACGCGCGGGTCGCGGTGGAGCAGCTGCGGCTGCTCGTCCTGAAGACGGCCTGGCTGATGGACACCGTCGGCAACAAGGGCGCGCACACGGAGATCCAGGCCATCAAGATCGCGACGCCCCGGGCCGTGGTGGACATCCTCGACCGGGCCGTGCAGGTGCACGGCGCGGGCGGGGTCGGTCAGGACTTCCCGCTGGCGGAGCTGTGGGCCGCCGCGCGGACGCTGCGCCTGGCCGACGGGCCCGACGAGGTGCACCAGCGCTCGCTCGCCCGGCGGGAGCTCAAGCGGCACCTCTGACGGCGGGGCGGCCGGGCCTCACGGCCGCAGCGCCCGCAGCAGGAGGTCGGCCAGGTGGTCGGCCACCTGGCGCGGGCTCAGGGGGCCCTCGGGGCGGTACCAGGTGGACAGGTGGTGGACGGAGCCGAAGTGGTAGTCCACCACCAGGTCCGCCGGGGTCGCCGTGGAGAAGACGCCGCTGTCCTGACCCTCCTCGATCAGGGCCCGGAAGCGCTCGTGGTAGCGGCGCCGCTCGGCGCGCACCTGCTTGTTCTTCTCGGGGCCGAGGTGGTGCATGGAGCGGAAGAAGATCGAGGCGTCGTCGAGGTTGTCGATCGTGGTGACGACGACGTCGGCGGCGGCGTCGCGGACCCGGCGCTCGACGGGGGCGTCCGCGTCCGCGATGGCGTCCAGGCGCTCCTGCTGGACGCGGAGCATGCGGGCGTAGACCTCGTGCAGGAGGTCGTCCTTGGAGCCGAAGTAGTGGTAGAGCGCGCCCTTGGTGACACCGGCCGCCTCCACGATCTCCTGCACCGAGGTGCGGTCGTAGCCCTGGTCGGCGAAGAGCCGGGTGGCGGCGGCCAGCAGCCGCTGCGGGACGGGCGTGCCGTCACCGTCCGTTGTCCTGGCCACTGCCGCCACCTGCCTTTCGTGTCACTGACTGTCCTGTGCGCGGTCGCGCAGTTCCCGCCGGAGGATCTTCCCACTTGTGGTCTTCGGCAGTTCCGGCAGGATCTCGACCTCGCGCGGGTATTTGTACGCGGCGAGCCGCTGGGCGCAGTACGCGCTCAGCTCCGCGGCGCCGGTCCCGCTGCCGGGGCGCAGGCTGACGTACGCCTTGACGCTCTCGCCCCGGTAGCTGTCGGGCACCCCGACGACGGCCGCCTCGCGCACGGCCGGGTGCGTGTACAGGACGTCCTCGACCTCGCGGGGCCACACCTTGAAGCCGGAGGCGTTGATCATGTCCTTCTTGCGGTCGACGACGTAGAGCCAGCCGGCCGGGTCCATGAAGCCGATGTCGCCGGTGCGCAGTTCGCCGTCGGGGAAGGTGGCGGCGGTGGCCTCGGGCAGCTTCCAGTAGCCCGGCACCACCTGGGGTCCGCGTACGACGATCTCGCCGTGTTCCCCGAAAGGGACCTCCTGGCCGTGTTCGTCCAGGATGCGTACGACCGTCTCGGGTCCCGGGACGCCGACGGCGAGGGTGCCCGAGAACGGGTCGACGGGTGCCTCCTGTCCCGGCGGCACGGAGGCGCAGGGCGCGGTGCACTCGGTGAGGCCGTAGCCGTTGTGGAGGTAGGGCCCGAAGGCCGTGCGGAACTTCTCCACGAGGGCCGGGGGCAGCGGCGCGCCACCCGAGGAGATCAGCGTGAAGGAGTCGAAGTGGGCGCGGGTGGCCGCGGGGTGGGCGGCGAGCGCCATGAAGGCCGTGGACGGGCCGACGGTGTAGGCGGGGCGGTGCTCGGCGAAGGCGTCGAGGACCGCCCCGGCCTCGAAGCGGTAGGTGAGCGCGAGGGTGCCCGCGTTGGTGACGCAGCCCGCGAGCTGCACGACCATGCCGGTGATGTGGAAGAGCGGCGCGAGCGCGAAGTAGCAGGCGCCTTCGGGGATGCCGGAGCCCGCGCGCTGGCGTGCCGCGTTGTAGGTGATGTTGCCGTGGGTGTTCATGGCGCCCTTGGGGGTGCCGCTGGTGCCGGAGGTGTAGCTGATGAGGGCCACGTCGTGGGGGCCGGGCGCGCGGTCGGCGGGAGCGGGGTGGCCCTGGCGGGCGACCGCCACCAGGTCGTCGGCGTCGGCGGCCACGGGCAGCCGCTCGAAGTCGAGGACGCGCGGGTCGTTCCTGCTCTGGAGGTCCAGCTCGCAGGCGGTGAGCACGATGCGCACCGGCGAGTGCGCCGCCGTGTCGCGCAGATACGTCTCCCAGGCCCGGTCCGCGCAGATCAGCGCGGTCACCTCCGCGTCGGCGAGGACGTGGGCGACCTCCGCCGACTTGTACATGGGGTTGACGGGCACCACCGTCGCGCCGGCCTTCCAGGCGCCGAGGAGCGCGAGGACGAAGTGCGGGGTGTTCTGCAGCAGAATCGCCACGCGGTCGCCGCGGGCGAGTCCGCGCGCCGCCAGGTGTCCGGCGACGGAGTCGCTGAGGGCGTCGGTCTCGCGGTAGCTCAGGCGGCCGTCGAAGTAGGCGAGGGCGGTGTGTTCGGGGCTCCGCGCGACGGCGTCACGGAAGGCGTGCACCATGGAGGCGGCCGGGGTGACGGGACCGCGCTGGGCGTCGTTCAGACGGGCGAGCCAGGGCTTGGCCGCGTAGATCGAGCCGTTCGGGGGCGGGGACGTGCTCACGCCTGGGTCGCCTCCCACTTCTGCTGGAGGTGGTTCATGCCGGTCAGCCACTTGTCGGGGGTGGCGGCGCGGGCCTCGTAGTACGCGGCGACCTCGGGGTGCGGGAGGATCAGGAAGCGGTCCTCGGCCATGCCCGCGAAGAGCGCGGCGGCGACGTCCTCCGGTTCGATGGCGGTGGGGGCGAGCACGAGGTCGCCCGCGGTGCCGGTGGCGGCGAGCATGTCGGTGCGCACGCCCTGCGGGCAGATCGCGTGGACCTTGAGGCCGCGGTGGCGGTAGGTGAGCGAGAGCCACTCCGCGAAGGCGTACGCGCCGTGCTTGGTGACGCTGTAGGGGGCGGCGCCGATCATGGTGAGCAGGCCGGCCGCGGAGACGGTGGAGACGAAGCGGCCGGTGCCGCGGGCCAGCCAGCCGGGCAGCAGGGTGTGCGCCGCCCGTACGTGCGCCATGACGTTGACGTCCCAGGCCGCCGCCCAGACCTCCTCGGGAGCGGCCTCGCTGCCGCCGGAGCCGAGCCCGGCGTTGGCGCAGTACACGTCGACCGTGCCGCCGAGCGCCTCGACGGCCCGCTCCACGACGACCGAGGCGTCCCCGGGGACGGCGGTGCCGCCCACCTCGTCGGCGACGGCCCGCGCCTTGTCGCCGTCCAGGTCGTTGACGACGACGCGCGCTCCCTCGGCGGCGAAGCGCCGGGCGAGCGCGGCTCCGATGCCGCCTCCGGCGCCGGTGACGACAACTCCCTTGTCCCGCAGGGTCTCCACGACCGGTCTCCTTAGGCGTCGGGCCGGCCACGCTCGCGCGGCCTGTCTGTGGCAGCAGACTAACCAGTCGGTATGTGGTGAGGGAAGAGGGCCGGACCGGGGGCGGACCGACGGTGGATTCCCTCGTCCGGGGCCATGGGTCTCACGCTCCGAGACACAGGCGTCCCGGGTATTGACTGCCTCCTACATCCACCAAGAGAGTGCCGCTCGTGCACAGCGAAGCGACAGCGAACCAGCGGCAGCCGGCCCCCCGGGCGCAGGACGGCGACGACGAGGACCGCGAGCGCGGGGAGGGCGGAGAGGGCGGGGCCGTGGAGGCCGGGGAGGTCACCCCGGAGAGTCTGCGCCGGGTGGCCGTGGCCTCGTTCATCGGGACGGCCATCGAGTTCTACGACTTCTACATCTACGGCACGGCGGCCGCCCTCGTCCTCGACCAGGCGTTCTTCCCCACCCTGGACCCGGTCAACGCCACGCTCGCGTCGTTCTCCACCTACGCGGTCGCGTTCGCGGCGCGGCCCATCGGATCGGTGATCTTCGGGCACTTCGGCGACCGGGTGGGCCGCAAGTCCGTGCTGGTGGCCTCGCTGCTCCTGATGGGCCTGTCCACCGCCCTGGTCGGCCTCCTGCCCGGCTACGGCACATGGGGCGTCTGGGCCCCGCTGCTGCTCATCCTGCTCCGCTTCCTCCAGGGCATCGGCCTCGGCGGCGAGTGGGGCGGCGCGGCGCTGCTCGCGGTGGAGCACGCGCCGCGCGGGAAGCGGGGCCTGTACGCCGCTTTCCCGCAACTGGGGCCGTCCGTCGGCTTCTCCGCGGCGACCGGCGTCTTCTGGCTGCTGTCGGCCACCCTGTCCGACGAGGCGTTCCGCGGCTGGGGCTGGCGGGTGCCGTTCCTGCTCTCCTTCCTGCTCGTCGGCGTCGGCCTGTTCGTGCGGCTGCGGATCAGCGAGACGCCCGTCTTCGCGAAGGCCGTGCGGGCCCAGGAGGCCAGCAAGGCGCCCGCGCTGGACGTGCTGCGCCGGCATCCGCGCGAACTGCTGCTCGGCGCCGGGGGCATGGTCGTCGCGTACGGCCTCTTCTACACGGCCACGACGTACTGCCTCTCCTACGCCACCGGCGCCCTGCGCGTCCCCCGCGACACCATGCTGGGCCTGTCCCTGGCGGCCTGCCTGTTCCTCGCGGCCGGGACCTGGTTCGCCGCGACGCGCTCCGACGGCGCCGGGCGGCGCCGGCTGGTCCTCGCGGGCACGGGGCTCGCGGCGGTGTGGGGGCTCGTGCTCTTCCCGCTCCTGGACACCGGGCGGCCGGTGCTCATCGCGCTGGCGCTGGGCGGCGCGCTGTTCTGCATGGGGGTGGTCTACGGCCCGATGGGCGCCTACCTGCCGGAGCTGTTCGCCGCGAACGTACGCTACTCGGGCGCCTCGCTCGCCTACAACCTGGGCGGTGTGCTCGGCGGCGCGGTCTCGCCGCTGGTCGCGACGCGGCTGCAGGCGGCGTTCGGCTCCTCCGCCGTGGGCTGGTACGTGAGCGCGATGGCCGTGGTGTCACTGGCGTGCGTCCTCGCGCTCCCCGAGACGCGGGAGCGGGAACTGGCCTGAGCGTGCGCCCCCGTCGCGGGCGCGCAGACTCTGGTCAGGCGGGCCCGGCGGCAGGACCATACCGGCGTGGAACCCTACTGGGAACTGACCTTCGACGCCGACGGCGACGTCGACACCGAGCAGCGTGCGCGGCTGCTGGAGGGCGCGGAACGCGAACGCGTCACCGATCTGCTGGTCTTCGCGCACGGCTGGAACAACGACAAGAAGGACGCCCGCAGGCTCTGCCGGCGCTTCTTCGCCCCCTGCCGGGCGCTGGCGGGGGCGGGGGTGCGGCTCGGCCACGTCGGGGTGCTGTGGCCCGCCATCCGCTTCCCCGACGAGTCGATCCCCGACTTCGACCCCTCGGCCGCGCCCGTTGCGCCGAGCGGCGCCCCGCTGCTCGACACGGCCACCCGGCAGGCGCTCGACCGCGCCTTCCCCGGGCGCGGCCCGACGCTCGACCGGATCGGCGAGCTGCTCGCGGAGCGCTCCGACGTGCCCTCGCGCGTCTATGAGTTCGGGCGGCTCGTGCGGGAGCTGGTCTCGCTGCGCGAGACGAGCCCGGCCCGGCACCTCGGCGAGGACACCGGGGCGGGCGAACCCGCGATGCTCACCGACGACGCGGTCCAGGTATGCGAGGTGTTCGCCGCGGCCCGCGCGGACCCCGGCCGGCCCCTGCTCCTCGGCACCCTGCGCGAGCGGGTGTGGGACGGCGCCCACGAGCTGCTGCGGCAGGGCAGCTACTACGCGATGAAGCGGCGGGCGGGCGCGGTCGGCCAGCTGGGCCTCGGCCCCGCGATCGGCCTGCTCGCCGCCGACGTCTCCGGCATCAGGGTGCATCTGATCGGGCACAGCTTCGGTGCCCGGCTCGTGGCGTACGCACTGCGCGGCATGCCCGCCGACGTGCGCGCGGTGAAGTCGGTGACGCTGCTCCAAGGGGCGTTCTCGCACTACGCGTTCGCCGAACGGCTGCCGCACGACCGCTCCCGCGGCGGCGCCCTGCACGGCGTGCAGCACCGCGTCGACGGCCCCCTGCTCGCCTGCTACTCGCGCCACGACGACGCCCTGGGGCGCCTGTACCCCTTGGCGTCGAAGCTGGCCGGGGACTCCTCCGGTTTCCTGCACGTGTTCGAGCGGTGGGGCGCCGTCGGCCACGACGGCATCCGGGCCGTGGCGGGGGCCGAGCGGGTGAGGCTGGGCGAGCGGCTGCCCGCCCGGGGGTGTGTGAGCGTGGACGCGGCCTCGGTGGTGCGGCGCGGCGGGCCGCCCGCCGGCGCCCACAGCGATGTGTGCCACGAGGAGCTGGCACGTGCCGTGTTCGCCGCCGGGCGGATCGCTCTCGCCTGAGCCCGCCGTCTGGCGGTCCGGGGCCGCCCCCGGCTACTCGCGGTGCCGGGGGAATTCGACGACCTGCTGGTACGTCGGGCGGTTCTGCCACTGCACGGGCCGGTGCGTGATGCCGCCGAGCGCGCGGTGGATGATCGCGTCGGCGCACCACTGGTCGCCGGCCCGGCACGCGTCGTCGCCGGGGTAGACCTCGGTGGCGGGCTTGGCGACGGCCTGCGCGAGGGTGGCCAGCAGGGTGTCGCGGCAGGCGTCGAGCACGCCGTCACCGCAGTAGGTGTGGGCCAGGGCGCCCTTGACCGGCTCGCCGAGGACCGCGCGCAGGTCCTTGTCGGCGTAGCCCCACCAGCCGTACTGGAAGGCCGAACCGGCGTGCCCCCCGGTGGGCCCGTGCCCCGCCGAGGGCGCCTCGTCGGTGCTCAGCTGCGCGGTCAGCGCGTCGTACAGGTCCGTGCCGAGGCCCGGCTTGAACTGCGCCTCGACCAGCAGCGGCCACCAGGCGTCCATGACGCGCACGGCGTCGGGATGGGCGTACGCCTTGGAGTCCGCCGCCGTCTGGTTGCGCTGCGCGCCGGCCTTGCGCCAGGCCTCCAACTGCTCGACGGCCTCGCTCAGTCGCGGGTCGGTGACCGGCTTGCTCCGTACGACCTTCAGCAGTTCGGGCAGCACCTGCTCGCCGCGCAGATCGGTGACGGCCGCCTCCGACATCGCCCGGGTGAGCGAGGCACGGGTGACACCGCCCTGCTCGGTGAGCTTCTTGACCCGTCCGTCGAGCAGGTCTCCCCGGTGCACCGCGCTCAGGCCGAAGCCGGCCGCGGCGAAGTCCTTGGCCTGCTTGTTGTTCCAGGAGATGTAGTAGTCCTGGTTCACGGACTGGGGGTGCGCGGCGGGCGGCGTCTGCGCTGAGGTGTTGTCCTCCGGGTCGAAATCGCGCCATTCGTAGGCCTGTTGGGCGCTGATCGGCAGCGCGGGGTCGACGCTGTCGGCCCGCTCGGGGTTGGCGCCGCTGTTGTAGTACGCGATGTCGCGCGAGTCGGCGTAGAACCAGTTGAAGGCGTAGCTGATGTGCTGGGCCGCCTTCTTGAAGGTCGTGGCGTCCTTGACGTACGAGGGGTCGTTGAGCATCTGGAAGCCGATGATCGAGTCGGCCTCGTGGCGGTAGGTGGAGCGCAGCGAGACGTAGGCGACCGGCTTGCCGTCGACGCTCGCGCGGTGCGTGACGACGCCGTACTTGGTGCGCAGGACCTGAAGGCGGTAGGAGCCGGCGGCCGTGGAGTCGGCCAGGGTCGGCTTCCAGGCGTTGGTGCGCTCCAGCTTCTCCATGGGGGTGCAGGTGCCCCGGTACAGATAGCCTGCGGACTGCTTGGTGGGTGTGCCGCCGCCCGGCTCGCACAGTTCCACGGCGTAGGTGTCGGTGATGTCCTGCCCGGCGGAGGTCGCCGACCAGGCGTAGTCCTGGCCGCGCCCGAGCTGGACGTACATCCCGACGCCCGCGAAGGAGACGCCCCGGGCGCTGATGCCCGGCCCCTGGAGTTCCTGCTGCATGAGCAGCTGGGGCGCGAAGTAACCGGTCTGGGGGCCGAAGACGGCGACGGGGTGGCCGCTCGCGGTGTGCTCGCCGGAGACGAGCAGGGCGTTCGACATGCCTTTCTTGCGGCCGTCCCGCCGGAACAGGTCGGCGGGCAGGACGCCCTGGTCGTACATGCCCTGGAGCGGCTTGAGTCTCGCGGGCGCCCGCACCGGGTCCTTGGCGCCGCTCCTCGCGCCGCCCCGGCGGTCGTACACGAGTGGCTCGCGCTCGACCGATCCCGGGTCGGGCAGGGCGGTGCCGCGCGCCTTGTCCGGTTTGCCGGCGTAGGGGAAGCTCGTGCCGTCGTGGATGGTCTGGACGGCCTCGGGGTCGTTGCGGGCGCGGAAGGACTCCCAGACCTTCGTGCCCTTCTCGACGCCGTACTTCTCCTGGGACTTCAGCAGGGAGAGCGCGGATTCGACCTCGCCACCCCCGCCGTTGCCGAAGAGCCCGCCGACCACGGAGGCCAGCGCGATCATGTCGGTGATCTTGAAGGGCTCGATCTCGCCGGCGTTGGTGATCGCGTCGATCTTGCCGGTCAGGACGTACTCGCCGGGGAAGTAGCGGCCGTTCTTGGCCTTCACGCGGTAGGCGTTGAGCCCGTCGACGTAGGCCTGCGCGTCCGCCATGGCCTGCCTGCCGCGCTCGCCCTGGGTCGTCCTGATGTACTCGACCTGTTTCTCCAGGTCCTGCTCGGTGTACGGGGCCTGCGGCCAGAACTGCTGCTCCAGGCCCTGGTTGGCGGGCGCGCCGCCCGCGAACGGGGTGAGCTGTCCGCGGCCTATGTGCCGGAAGAGGTCGATCAGCCAGAGCCGGTCCTGCCCGGCGGCGAAGCCGGCGCCGAACTCGGTGCCGTAGCGGGTGGCGCCCTTGATGTGCGGGATGCCGTACTTCTTGTCCCGGGTGATCGTCACGTCGTCGCGCGGCCTGGTCACCGAGGCCACCTGGCCCTCGCCCACCCCGAAGGAGGCGTCGTCGAAGAACTCGGTGAGCCGGTCGTCGGTGAGCGAGGGGTATCCGGTGGAGAGCGCGTCGTAGGGGCCCAACTGGTCGTCGGCGTGGGCGGGCCGGGTGCCCAGGAGGCGGTGGGCGAGGATCTCGGCGAGCGTCGCGCCGCCGTTGGCGCCGGGCGGCAGGATGTCCGCGCACTGGCCCGCGCAGTAGTCGGCGCCCTCCTCGGCGGCGGCCTCCCGGGGTGCGGCGCCCGCGCCCGCCGGGGGCGTGAGCAGGCAGGCGCCGAGCGCGAGCGCCGCCCCCGCCGTGAGCGTTCTGAGTCTGACGGTGCGTCCTCGCATGGCTGCTCCTCCGGGTCCCGCGGAAGGCCGATGCGGCGGAGGTTACTGTCGGGCCCGCGAAGTCGAAAGATGAACAAGCGTCGCCTTTTCTAAATCACCACAACGCGCCCCCTTCCAGGACGCATCAGCGCTGCCGGGGCGGGCAGGCGAAAAGCGGTCGCCTCGAAAGGGAGCCGAATCGGGTGTCGATACGTCTACTCGGCGACGACGTCCCGGTTTCTGCCCGACCGCGACGCCACGGACACGGAACACGGGGTACAGGTACGAGAGCGCGTATACGGAGGTGCAGGGCGATGGCCGGATTCCGGAGTCTCGCGAGACAGGTACGTGACCCGCAGAGCGATCTGGCACTGCGGCGCTATTCGCTGCGCAAGTGCCTGGAGAGGTTCGCCCCCTACGGACACCGGGCGACCTGGGACCACTTGTGCGCCCGAGCGGGCTTCGGGCCCGAGGACAGGTCACCCGACCCGGCGCGCCTGGTGGCCGCGCTGAACGAGCTGGAGGCGGCGCGGGCCGTCTGGCTCGCCTACGAGGCGGACTTCGCCGAGCGCCGCCGCAAGGAGAAGCACGACGGGCTCAGGCGCCCGGGCACCGAGGACGACTGGCACCGCCGCACCTGGGGCGGCTGCGGCGTCGCCTGGTGCGACGACCCGTACGTCCATCCCCGCGCCCCCCTCGCCGAGGTGCTGCGGCGGCTGATCGCGGCGCTGGAGCGGGAGCCGGGCGCGTCCTGCCCCGTCTGCGGGGACACCTCCCTGGTGTGGAAGCGGGGCCTGGCGCACAAGCCGTCGGCGGGCGCGGTCTGCACGGGCTGCGGCATCGTCGTCCCGGCCCCCGTGCTCACGCCGGACGCGGTGGCCAGGGCCCGGGCCCGCAGTCTGCGGCCGCTGGTGTCGGTGTGAGCCGGGGGCGCCGCCGAGCGCGACGTCGGCGGTGCCCGGCGAGGAAAGGTGCCGTCAGGGTGTGATGACGTCCGTGTGGATGGCGAGCTTGAACTGGGCGTGTGCCAGCGGTGTGGCGAGCCTCGCGTCTCCCACGCCGCGCGCCGAGATCTTCAGACCGAGCGGCGTCCCGGGGTGCACGAACATCTGCCAGACGCAGGATCTGAACTGGCTGCCCCGGGTGGGCGCGGAGTCGGTCGTCGCCGTGGAGTCGTAGCCGGTCGCGATGTTCAGCGGGTCGCGGACGAAGCGCGTGCGGTACTCGGTGCAGTCGCCGTCCGGCTGCCAGAAGACCATGGCGGAGAGCACGCCCCAGCCGTCGTGGCTCGGCCAGATCAGCCCGGAGCGGGCCTTGGGGAAGCGCGTGGGACCGGCGCCGCCCTTGACCGGGTCGTGCATGTGCCAGGGGTCGTACGACTCCTCGTCCGCCCCGTACGGGAAGCGCACGAGGTGGTACCCGTCACTGTCGTACGCGATGGACTGCGGCCCGTGCTGTGCGGCGTCCCACTTCAACGAGCAGACGGCGACGGACATCGGCCCTCCCCCTGAGTGATGCGGCGTGGTGCCCCTGCCTTCACTTGTACTCCTTCGCCACCCGCGGCACTACGTCCCGGGACGGCCCTCCGCCATCAGGCGGGAGCCGGTGAGGCGCTCGCCGAAGACGTCGTCGGGGTTGGAGAGCACGCAGGTCTCCAGGGACAGGCAGCCGCAGCCGATGCAGTCGCTGAGATGGTCGCGCAGCCGGCCCAACTGCTTGATGCGCTCCTCCAGTTCCGTGCGCCAGTGCTCGGACAGGCGCGCCCAGTCCTCGCGGTTGGGCGTGCGCTCCTCGGGCAGCGAGTCGAGGGCCTCGCGGATCGTGGCGAGCGGGATGCCGACGCGCTGGGAGGCGCGGATGAAGGCGACGCGGCGCAGGGTGTCGCGGTGGTAGCGGCGCTGGTTGCCGGAGGTGCGGCGGCTGCTGATGAGGCCCTTGGACTCGTAGAAGTGCAGGGCGGAGACGGCGGCGCCGCTGCGGGCCGACAGCTGGCCGACCGTGAGTTCATGGACCTTTTCCGGGATCTGGGGCACCCCTCGAACCCTAATGGCTGGTCCGTTGACACGCGTCGGCCCACCCCGCATGCTGAGCAAGCGCTTAGTCCGCGCATGACGCACACGTCTAGGAGGCCAGGGACATGGCGGAGCCGAGGATCTTCACGTCGGCCGAGGAACTGCGGGCCGGAGTCGGCGAACAGCTGGGGCACAGCGACTGGCTGGAGATCGACCAGAAGCGGATCGACCTCTTCGCCGACGCCACGGGCGATCACCAGTGGATCCACGTGGACCCCGAGAAGGCCGCCGCGGGCCCCTTCGGGACGACCATCGCCCACGGCTACCTGACCCTGTCGCTGCTGCCGAGCCTGGTCCCGCAGATCATGCGGGTCGAAGGCATGCGGATGGGCATCAACTACGGCACCGAGAAGGTCCGTTTCCCCTCGCCCGTGCCGGTCGGCTCGCGGCTTCGGGCGAGCGCCGTGCTCACGGACGTGACGCCCACGAAGGACGGCGGCGTGCAGGTGAGCGCCCGGGTGACCGTGGAGCGCGAGGGCGCCGACAAGCCCGCGTGCGTGGCGGAGTCGGTCTCGCGCTACTACTTCTGAGCCCGCTCGGGGCGGGCGCCCACCATCCGCAGCACGAGGTCGGCGTAGAGCGCGCCGACCTCGTCGGGCGTGCGGCGCCCGGCCACGTTGAACCAGCGGGCCACGTCGATGCAGAGCGAGAGCACGGCGAGCGTGGTGCCGGGCACGTCCGGCACGTCGAACTCGCCGGCGCGCACCCCGTCCTCGATGATCTCCCGCACCGCCGCGTCCGTCCGCCGACGCAGCGCGACGATCTCCGTGCGGTGCTCCTCGCCGAGGGCGTCCAGCTCGTACTGCACGACGCGCGCGGTCGTGTGGTGGGCGGCGTGCCAGCCGACGAAGGAGCGCACGGCCGCCGCGAGCCGGTCGGCCGGGCCGCCCTCGCCGTCCGCCGCGGTGCGCAGGATGGCCAGGGCCTTGTCGTGGCCGATCCTGCTGATGCGGTGGAGCAGCTCTTCCTTCGTCTTGTAGTGGATGTAGAGCGCGGCGGGGCTCATGCCGGCGCGGCCGGCGATGTCGCGGGTCGTCGTGGCGTGGTAGCCGCGCTCGGCGAAGGCCTCGACGGCGGCGATCAGCAGCCGCCTGGCCGCGTCGGGGCTGACCTCGCCCCACGGCTGCTCCTGACCGCCGGTCTCCTCCGCCGCACTCATGCCCACTCCTTAGCCGTTCGGGAGGGACACCATACCCCCGGCGGTGAGCAAGCGCTTAGCGGGCGGGTTCAGGAGACGGGCCGGAACGGGTCGTGCTCGGCCAGGATCTTCTCCAGGCGCGCCTGGTCGACCCGGCTGACGATCTGGTCGGCCTCCTGGCGGTCCCTGACCACCTTGGCCAGGGTGAACGCCGAGGTCGTCAGGTACAGGACGGACACGGCGAGGAAGGCGCGGATCCACCCGCTGACGTCGAGGCTGTAGATGCCGACCGAGGTCGCGCCGAGGGCCACGGCGAACGACGCGACGGCCTGGCCGTAGTAGGCGGTGGTGCTCTGCTGCTTGACGGGAGTCTCACTCATGGCCACAGCCTGGCCCGTGGACGCCGCCGCCACATCCGCTCGCGTACTCACCTCCCGTACTCAGGCCCCGTACGCGACCCCGGTGCGCGACGTCCGTGCTCAGAACGCGGAGACGCCCGTCAGCGCGCGGCCGATGACGAGTTTCTGGATCTGGCTGGTGCCCTCGTAGAGCGTCATGACGCGGGCGTCGCGCAGCAGTTTGCCCGCCGGGTACTCGTCTATGTAGCCGTAGCCGCCGAAGACCTGGAGGGCGTTGTTGGCGGCGCGGACGGCGGCCTCGGAGGCGAACAGCTTGGCCTTGGAGGACTCCGTGGCGAAGGGCAGCCCCCGGTCGATCAGGTCGGCGACCCGCCAGGTGAGCAGGCGCGCCGCGTCGACGTCCACCGCGATGTCGCTGAGCAGCTCCTGCACCAGCTGGTGGTGGGCGATGGCCTTGCCGAACTGCTCGCGCTCGCCCGCGTACTTCACCGCGGCGTCCAGGGCGGCCTGCGCGATGCCCACGCAGCCGGCGGCCACCGACATGCGCCCCTTGGCGAGGGCGGACATGGCGACGGAGAAGCCCTTGCCCTCGGGCGCCAGCATGGCCGAGGCCGGGACGCGCACGTCCTCCAGGACCAGCTCGGCGGTGGCCTGGCCGCGCAGCCCGAGCTTGCCGTGCACGGTGCGGCGGCCGAGCCCGGGGGTGTCGGTGGGCACGAGGAAGGCGGAGACGCCCTTGTGTCCCGGGGTGTCGTTCGTGCGGGCGAACAGGAGCACGACGTCGGCCCAGGTGCCGTTCGTGATGAACATCTTGGCGCCGTTGACCACGTAGTCGTCGCCGTCGCGCACGGCCCTGGTGGTGAGGTTGCCCGCGTCGGAGCCGGTGCCGGGCTCGGTGAGCCCGAAGCAGCCGACGTACTCCCCCGAGGTGAGCCCGGGGAGCCACTGCCGCTTCTGCGCCTCGCCGCCCCAGGCCGCGATGGTCTTGGCGACGAGGCCGAGCGAGACGGAGACGATGCCGCGCACGGAGGAGTCGCCGCGGCCCAGCTCCTCGGTCACCAGGCAGTACGCGAGATGGTCGCCGCCCGAGCCGCCGTACTCCTCGTCGATGGTGAGCCCCAGGAAGCCGACCTCGCCGAGCTTTTTCACCAGCGCCCGGTCGACGCTCTCCGCGCGGTCCCACTCGACGACGTGCGGGGTGACCTCCCGCGCGACGAAGTCCTCGGCCAGCCGCCGGACCGCGCTCTGCTCCTCGCTGAGCTCCAGGTTCATCGTGGGCACCTCTTCGCGTCGGGTTACGTCGGGCCACGGCGAGTTACGTCGGGTAACGACAGAATTAAATTAGCAGTGCTAGTTTCCCGTGGCAGCCCTACTATGTGCCGCATGGCCCGACCGCGCAAGCCCCTCCTCAGCCGAGAACGCATCGTCGAGACGGCGCGCGCCCTCGTGGACACCGAGGGGCTCGCCGCCGTCTCCACGCGCCGCCTCGCCGCGGAACTGGGCGTCAGCGGGCCGTCCCTGTACAACCACTTCCGCACCAAGGACCAGATCCTGGAGGCGGTCGCCGACTCGGTGAGCGCCCAGGTCGACCTGTCGATGTTCGACGCCGCGGACGGGCGCGACTGGCGTACGGCCCTGCACGACTGGGCGGTCTCCTACCGGGCCGCGCTCACCGAGCACCCGAACATCGTCCCGGTGCTGGCCCGCGGCCCCGGCCGCCGCCCGGCCGGACTGCGGCTCGCGGACGCGGTCTTCGGCGCCATGGTCGACGCGGGCTGGCCGGCCGCGCAGGCCACGTCGATCGGCGCGCTGATGCGGTACTTCATCATGGGCTCGGCGCTCGGCTCCTTCGCCGGCGGCTTCGTGGACGACGAGAGCGCGTACGACCCGGCGGACTACCCGCACCTCGGCCAGGCCCATCTGCTCGCCGAACGCCAGCAGGTCGTCGACGAGCGGGCGTTCACGGCGGGCCTCACGGCCCTGCTGGACGGGCTCGCGCTCCAGTACGACCAGGTGGGCACCGGCCGGACGGCCGATGCCTGACCCGCGTCACTCCGTCACGATGCGCTCCACCGCCGCCGCGACGAGCGCCTCGCGCTCGGCCTCGGTGAGCACGCCCGGCAGGGTCAGCTGCTCCAGGATCAGCCAGTTGAACGCGAGGTAGAGCAGGCGCACGGCCGTCGCGTCGCCGGGCAGCCCGGAGGCCTCGTGGTAGGCGAGATTGGCGTCGAGGTCGGCCCGGACCCGCTCGGTGAGCACCGCCCGCAGACCCGGGCGCCGGACGGACTCCAGGCGCAGTTCGAGCAGGGCCAGATAGCCGGTGCGAAAGCCGCTGACCCGGCCCACGACCTCGCGCATCAGCTCCGCGTACGTCTCCTTGTCCCGCTTGGCCGTGCGTTGGCGCTCGATCTCCTCGGCGCCGGGCCGCAGCCGTTCGTAGACGCGGGCGCCCGCCTGGGTCAGCAGGTCGTCGCGGTTGGCGAAGTAGTTGGAGGCGGTGCCCGCGGGCACCGCGGCCGCCGTGTCGACCGCCCGGAAGGTCAGCCCCCGGGCGCCTTCCGCGGCCAGCACCTCGATGGCGGCGTCGACCAGGGCCGCACGCCGCTCGTCGTTCCTGCGCACCACTGACACCACTCCATTCGAAGTACTACGACACAAGCACTACAGCGACAGTACTACAGGTGGGGGCAGGGCGGTGGGGCCCGGGTGCCGCACCCCTGGCTGTAACCTGCATCCGTTCTGGTGGCACAACAGGGACGTGACACGGGAGTTGGCCGTGGGGCAAGCGACGGACGCGCCGGACGCCGGGGGCCCGGCGCAGGCCTCGGCGGTGGCTTCCACCGCCGCGGGGCGGGTGATCGGACCCGCGCGCGCAGGCGGTTTCGCCGTGCCGCTGCTGCGGGGCCACGCGCAGGTCACCTTCCTGCCGAGCGCCGCCGCCGGCGCGCTCTTCGTCCTCGCGCTCTCGGCCGCGAGCTGGGAGTACGGCCTCTACGGCCTGCTGGGCACCGCCGTCGGCACGGGCGCCGCGCGACTCCTCGGCGTCGACCGCGACCGGGTGGAGAGCGGCCTCGAAGGGTTCAACGCCTGCCTGACCTCGCTCAGTTGCGCGGTCCTCCTCGGCCCGCGCCACCTGTCGACGGCGCTGCTGGCGATCGCGGGCTGCGTGGTCGTCACCGTCGTGACCGCCGCCGTGACACGGCTCCTCGGCGCCTGCGGGCTGCCGTCGCTCACCCTGCCGTTCTGCCTGGTCGCGAGCGCCACGGCCCTCGCCGCGCCCGCCTTCCGCCGCCTCTGGCACCACGGCGAGGGACTCGCGGCGCTCGCCGGCCCCGCGACGGGCCCGACCGCGCCCCGGCCGGACCAGCTGGCCCGCGGCTTCCTCGCCGGCTTCGCGCAGATCTTCCTCATGCCGCAGTGGTACGTCGGCGCCCTGCTGCTCGCCGGTCTCCTGATCGCCGGCCGGCGCGCGGCGGCCGTGGCCTGCCTCGGCAGCGCCACCGGGATCGCCACGGCGTGGGCGCTCGGCGCGCCCGCCGGGCGGATCGCCGACGGCACGGCGGGATACAACGCCGTGCTCGTCGCCCTGGCGCTGTGCGGCGTCTTCCTGCCCGTGCGGGCGGCGACACTCGCGTACGCGCTGGTGGGCGCCGCCGCCGCGACGGCGCTCGGCCCGTCGGTGTCGGCGCTCTTCGCACCGTCCGGCGGGCACGCCTTCACCTGGCCGTTCGTCCTGACCACGCTCGTGTTCCTGGCGGCGGCCAGGTCCTTCCCGCGCCTGGGCGCGCCGGGCGGGTGAGGGGCGGCGGCCGATGCCTCGGCGTCAGAAGACGACCAGCGCCCGGCCGCCCTTGCCCGCGAGCATGTGCTCGAAGGCCGCCGGGATGCCGTCCAGGGTGATGCGGTCGGTCACCAGCGCGCTCAGGTCCAGGCGCCCCGCCCGGATGTGCTCGGCGAGCACCGGGAGGTCGAGCGCGGGATCGCAGTTGCCGTAGACGCAGCCCGACAGGGTCCTGCCCCAGTGGAAGAGCTCCAGGGCGTTGAAGGTGACCTGCTGGTCCTTGCCGCCGATGCCGACCACCGTGGTGCGTCCGCCGCGCCGCGTGGACTCCCAGGCCGTGCGGATCGTCACCGCGCGGCCCACGCACTCCACGGCCACGTCGACGCCGTTCCCGCCGGTGAGCCCCCGGATGTCGCGCGCGGTGGTCTGCGAGGCCACGACGTAGTCGGTGGCGCCCGCCGAGCGCGCCAGCTGCTCCTTGTCCGGGGACACGTCGACGGCGATGATCTGCGCGGCACCGGCGATGCGGGCGGCCTGGAGCGTGGCGAGACCGACCCCGCCGACCCCGTACACGGCGACGCTCTCGCCCGCGCGCACCTTCGCCGAGTGGTGCACGGCGCCGTACCCGGTCAGGACGGCGCAGCCGAGGAGGGCCGCGTCGGTGAGCGGGACGCCGTCCGGCACAGGCAGCAGGCAGTCGGCGGCCACCACCGTCTCCTCGGCGAACGCGGCGACGTTCAGGCCCGGGTGCAGGTCCGTGCCGTCCGGCCGCCTGGCGTAGACGTCGGCGGCGCCCGCGAGGGCGTTCGCGCAGAGCCACACCTCGCCGAGCGAGCAGGCGTGACAACCGCCGCAGGACGGCGCCCAGTTCAGGACGACGCCGGCGCCGGGGGCGACCCCGGTGACGCCCTCGCCGACGGAGACGACGGTGCCGGCGCCCTCGTGGCCGAGGACGGCGGGCACCGGGACCCGCATGGTGCCGTTGGACAGGGACAGGTCGGAGTGGCAGACCCCGGCGGCGGCGAGGCGGACCCGGACCTGGCCGGGGCCCGGCTGCGGCAGCTCGATGTCGGCGATCTCCAGCGGGGAGCCGACGGCGGGGAGGATGGCGGCGCGGACCACGTTCACGTACTCCTTGGGGAGGCTGGCGGGCTCGGGCGGACGGGCGGCCCCAGGGGGCCGGGGGTCAGAACTGGAGGGACTTCGTCTGGAGGTACTCCGCGAGGCCGTGCGCGCCCAGCTCCCTGCCGACGCCCGACTGCTTGTAACCGCCGAAGGGGGCCAGCGGGTTGAACCGGCCGCCGTTGATGTCGACCTGGCCGGTGTCCATGCGGCGGGCGAAGGCGACGGCCTCGGCGTCGTCGGCCGCCCAGACGGCGCCCGCGAGGCCGTACACGGTGCCGTTGGCGATGCGCAGGGCGTCCTCCTCGTCCTCGTAGCGCAGGAGGCAGAGCACCGGGCCGAAGATCTCCTCCTGGGCGACGGTCATCTCCGGGGTGACGTCGGCGAAGACGGTCGGCTGGACGAAGTAGCCCCGCTCGCGCGGCGCCTCGGGGCCGCCCGCCACGAGCCGGGCGCCCTCCGCGATCCCCTTCTCGATGTAGCCGCGCACCCGCTCGTGCTGCTTGGCGTTGACGACGGGGCCGATGCGGGAGCCGTACTTGGCCGCCGCCTGCGCCGCCAGCTCCACGGCCTCGTCGTAGCGGTCGGTGTGCACCAGCATGCGGGTCCAGGCGCTGCACGTCTGGCCGGAGTTGGACATCACGTTGGCGACGCCGACGCCGACGGCCTTGGCGAGGTCGGCGCTCGGCAGGATGACGTTGGCGGACTTGCCGCCGAGTTCCAGGGCGACGCGCTTGACGGCCGCGCCGGCGGTGGCGCCGATGCGCCTGCCGACGGCCGTGGAGCCGGTGAACGACACGAGGTCCACGCCCTCGTGCTCGGCGAGCGCCTGTCCGGCGACCGGGCCGAGGCCGGTGACGAGGTTGAACACGCCGGCGGGTACGCCCGCCTCGTGCACGGCCTCGGCGAAGAGCTGGGCGGTGAGCGGGGTGTCCTCGGCGGGCTTGAGCACCACGGTGCAGCCCGCGGCGAGCGCGGGGGCCACCTTGTTGACGATCTGGTGGAGGGGGTAGTTCCAGGGGGTGATCGCGCCGACCACGCCGACCGGCTCCAGGTAGACGGTGGAGTTGCCCACCTTCTCCTCGAAGGGGTGGCTCGCGGCCAGTTCGGCGTACGAGCCGCAGACGGCGACCGGCACACCGGCGTGCACCGCCTCCGCGAACGCCTGCGGGGCGCCCAGCTCGGCGGACACGACCCCAACGATCTCGTCCTTGCGGGCCACCAGCCGGTCCCGGAGGGCGCCGATCCGCGCGGCGCGCTCGGCGGGCGGCGTGGCGGCCCAGCCGGGCAGCGCGGCGCGGGCGGCGCGCACCGCGGCGTCGACGTCCTGCGCGGTGCCGGCCGGCACCTCCGCGATGGCTCGCTCGTCGGCGGGGTCGACGACCGTGATCGTGTCGGTGCCCGCGGCCGGACGCCAGGCACCGTCGATGTACATGCCGTCGTGGGCCCTGTACATGCCGTCGTTGGCCTTCATCGCATTCCTCCAGGTTGTCGTCCGCCCTACAAACTAGCGCTGATAGTTTTCGGGCACCAGGGGGTACCGGCACCCTCGGGGGCGCCCGGCGGTATTCGGGACGGGCCGGGAGCGTGGCCGGTTCCCGGGCCGTCAGCGGCGGTTGTTGAGGCGGGCCGCCCGGCGGGTCAAGTGGTCGCGCTCCGCGAGGTTGGGAGCCTGCCCGGCCGCTTGCGCGTACAGCCGGGCCGCCGTGCCGAGGTCCCCGTCGCGCTCGTGGAGGTAGGCCGCCACGGCGGTGTACCGGGGCAGGGAGTCGTCCAGGGCCGCGAGCGCGGCGAGACCCGCGCGCGGTCCGTCGGCCTCACCGACGGCGACGGCGCGGTTCAGCCGGACGACGGGGCTGTCGGTCAGCCGGACCAGCTCGTCGTACCACTCGACGATCTGCACCCAGTCGGTCTCCTCGGCGGTCGGCGCGTCGGCGTGCAGGGCGGCGACGGCGGCCTGGGCCTGGAACTCGCCCAGCCGGTCCCGGGCGAGGGCCGCCTGGAGGATCGCGACGCCCTCGGCGATCGCCGCCGTGTCCCACCGCCCCCGGTCCTGCTCGGCGAGCGGCACCAGGGCGCCGTCGGGCGCGGTGCGGGCGGCGCGCCGGGCGTGGTGGAGCAGCATGAGGGCGAGCAGGCCCGCCACCTCGGGGTGGTCGATGGCGGCCGCGAGCTGCCGGGTGAGCCGGATGGCCTCGGCGGCGAGGTCGACGTCGCCGGAGTAGCCCTCGTTGAAGACGAGGTAGAGGACGCGCAGCACGGTGGCGACGTCGCCGGGCCGGTCGAACCGCACCGTGGAGACGGTCCGCTTGGCGCGGCTGATCCGCTGGGCCATCGTCGCCTCGGGCACCAGGTAGGCGCGGGCGATCTGCCGGGTGGTGAGCCCGCCGACGGCGCGCAGCGTGAGGGCGACGGCCGACGACGGGGTCAGCGACGGGTGGGCGCACAGGAAGTACAGCTGGAGCGTGTCGTCCGCGCCGGGGGCGGGCCCGGGGGCCGGCTCCTCCTCGACGCGGCCCTCGCGGCGCCGGCGGGCGGTGTCCGCCCGCGCCGCGTCGAGGAACTTGCGCCAGGCCGTGGTGATCAGCCACCCCTTCGGCTCGCTCGGGGGGTTGTCGGGCCAGACGCGGACCGCCTCCACCAGCGCGTCCTGCACCGCGTCCTCGGCCGCCGCGAAGTCGGCTCCGCGGCGGACGAGGACGGTCAGGACGCTCGGTGTGAGGCTCCTCAGCAGGGCCTCGTCCATCGGTGACGTCACTCCGTGATGGTGGGCGGGGCGGTCAGGAACGGGCGGACCTCCAGCCATTCGTGGATCGGCCTGCCGCCCGCGCCGGGGGCGGCCGACAGCTCGCCGGCCAGCTCTACGGCGCGCTCGTAGGTGTCGACGTCGATGATCATCCAGCCCGCGATGAGGTCCTTGGTCTCGGCGAACGGGCCGTCGGTGACCGGCGGGCGCCCTTCGCCGTCGTAACGCACCCAGGCTCCCTCGGGGGCGAGCGCCTGACCGTCGACGAACTCGCCGGTCTTCTCCAGGCGGTCCGCGAAGTCGCCCATGTACCGCATGTGCGCGGAGACCTCCTCGGGCGTCCACCGGTCCATGGGGACGTCGTTGACGGGGGCCGGGGCGCCTCGGTAGTGCTTCAACAGCAGGTACTTGGCCATGGTGTGCTCCTCGGTGCTCGTGCGCCCATTGTGGTCGCGTTCACCCCGGGGACGGAGCCGGACGCGGGTTCTCGACATCGCGGGCGAAGTTTTTTTTCCGGGATCACGAAGCGCCGCCCCGCCGGGCCACGGGACACCACGCACGAAGCGCCGCCAAAGATGACATTCACGGTGACGTCGGCCGGAGTTTGATTTCCGTTGCGTGACATACGCATGACAAGGCGTCCGGGCTCTTGATCTACCCCGCGCGGAGCGGACACGCTGCTGCTCGCGACGGGAGCGGCCCCGCACCGCTCCCTTCCGTGTGTGCGACCCCGCACACGCCCCCCACCGTCGCGACGCCCCCACCCGGGCGCCACCCATGAGGAGGACCCCCTCGTAATGGCTACGCTCCGCAGCAAGAAGACGGTGATCGCCGCGGCGATCTCGACCGCCGCCGTCGCCGTCCTCGGCACGGTCACCGCCCTGCCCGCCCAGGCCGCCCCCACCGCGGGCACCGTGATCGCGGCGGGCTCCCCCGACGCGGTCGACGGCAGCTACATCGTCACCCTCAAGAAGAGTTCGGGGCTGAAGGCCGCGACGCACCAGGGCAAGGGCCTCATAGCCGAGTACGGCGGCTCGGTGACGAAGACCTTCAGATCCGCCCTCAACGGCTACGCCGTGAAGCTGAGCGCGGGGCAGGCCAGGCGGCTGGCCGCCGACCCGGCGGTCGCCTCCGTCGAGCAGAACCGGCGGATCTCCGCCGACGCGACGCAGACCGGCGCCCCCTGGGGCCTGGACCGCATCGACCAGGCCAACCTGCCCCTGAACGGCGCCTACACCTACCCGGACACCGCCGGTTCCGGCGTCACCGCGTACGTGATCGACACCGGCGTACGCATCACGCACACGGAGATCAGCGGCCGCGCGGTCAACGGCTACGACGCCGTGGACGGCGACACCACCGCCCAGGACGGCAACGGTCACGGCACGCACGTCGCCACGACCATCGCGGGCAAGACGTACGGCGTCGCCAAGAAGGCGAGGATCGTCGCCGTGCGCGTGCTCGACGACAACGGCTCCGGCACCACCGCCGGCGTCATCGCGGGCATCGACTGGGTGACCGGCAACCACGCCGCGGGCGCCCCGGCCGTGGCCAACATGTCGCTCGGCGGCGGCGCCTCCACGTCGCTGGACAACGCGGTGAAGAACTCCATCGCCGACGGCGTCACCTACGCCGTCGCGGCGGGCAACGAGGGCGTCAACGCCTCCAGTTCCTCCCCGGCCCGGGTCCCCGCGGCCATCACGGTGGGCGCGACGGGCAGCAACGACGCCCGGGCGAGCTGGTCCAACTACGGCTCGGTCCTGGACGTCTTCGCGCCCGGCGTCTCCATCAAGGCGGGCTGGAACACCGGCGACACGGCGACCAACACCATCTCCGGTACGTCGATGGCCACGCCGCACGTCGCGGGCGCCGCGGCGGTCTACCTCGCGGGCCACACCTCGGCCACGCCGGCGCAGGTCTCCTCCGCCCTGGTGAACGGGGCCACGCCGAGTGTCGTGACCAGCCCCGGGTCCGGTTCCCCCAACCGGCTCCTCAAGATCGTCCAGTGACGCAGCGGCCCGCGGGGACGGTTGACCGTCCATCCCCGTCCCCGCGGGTCGTTCGTGGCCGGCCGCGCCGTTCCCCGCGCCCCTTCGGGCACTTGCCTCAGGGACGTGGGGAGCGTGCGGTCAACGTCGCCGCCAGGAG
The DNA here is from genome assembly GCF_040629635.1 of Streptomyces sp. NPDC005898. NCBI lineage: Bacteria > Bacillati > Actinomycetota > Actinomycetes > Kitasatosporales > Streptomycetaceae > Streptomyces > Streptomyces sp. NPDC005898. Next base: position 48,453 of record NZ_JBEXWC010000027.1, read on the forward strand.
GAGCAGGCCTCCCAGCAGCACGAAAGGCGCCGCCACCCCCGCGATACCCGCGACCAGGCCCGCCGAGGCCGGTGCGGCCACCTGGCCCAGGCGGTTGCCGGTGAGACGCAGCGCCAGGGCCGTCGAGCGGGCGCCGTCCGGGGCCGCCCGGACGACGGTCGTCATGGAGAGCGGCTGGCCCACGCCGAGGCAGAAGCCGAGCGCGGCGAGCATCAGGGCAAGGCCCCACACCGGTACGGGCAGCGCCATGCCCGCGCAGAGCAGCCCACCCAGCAGGCAGGTGCCGGTGAGCAGGACGGTCCTGCCGAGCAGGCGGATCATCGGGCTCATCACCAGGCGGCAGGCGATGGTCGACGCCGCCCGCAGACTCAGGAGCAGCCCGACGGTGGCGGGGGCGATGCCACGGTGCTCGCCGACCACCGGCAGGTAGGCGGTCAGGACGTCCGTCGCGGACAGCACGGCGAGGCTGACGAAGATGCCGGCGGGCACGCCACGGGCGCGCAGGATGGCCGGCACCGGCACCCGCTCGGCGCGCTGCACGGAACGCACCGGCCGGACGTGCTCGATGCGCCACAGCGAGGTCAGGGAGACCGCGCCGACCGCCGCCGAGACGAGCAGGGCCAGCGCACTGGTGCGGCCCATGTCCGCGCCGATCAGGGCGCCCGCCGCGATCGGCCCGATCAGCTGGCCGAGCGAGGCGCCGATGGTGAAGTGCCCGAAGTCGCGGTCCTGTTCGTCGGGCGCCGACTGCCGGGCGACGATCGACTGGGCGCCGATCACGAAGCAGAGGTGGCCGAGCCCCAGCACGCCGCTCCACGCGGCCATCGCGGCGAGCGATCCCGCCGTGCCGCTGAGCGCGCAGCCGCCGGAGATCAGGACGACGCCGAGGGGCAGCAGCGGCGCGCACCGCCCGTGGTCGGTCCGGCGCCCGAGGGGGACGGCGGCGAAGAGCGGGAGCAGCGCGTAGACGCCCGCGACGACGCCGACGGCCCGCTCGTCGGCGCCCAGCGAGAGCGCCCGGTAGGAGACGGCGGGCCGCGCCATCGACACCGCCCCCTGGGCGAAGCCGAAGGCGATGACGAGACGGAGCAGCCACCCCCTGCCCCCGGGCCCGGGTGACGCGTGGGGCATCAGATGATGCCGAAGAGGATTCCGGCACCGAGCACCACGAGCGAGGTGAGCACGGCCCACTTGACGGTGAACCGCGTGTGGTCGCCGAACTCGACCTTGGCCATCCCGACGAGCACGTACACGGCGGGCACCAGCGGGCTCGACATGTGCAGCGCCTGGCCGACGATGGAGGCGCGGGCGATCTCCAGGGTGGAGACGCCGTGGGCCTGCCCGGCCTCGGCGAGGACCGGCAGGACGCCGAAGTAGAAGCCGTCGTTGGACATGAAGTAGGTCAGCGGGATCGACAGCAGGCCGGTCACCAGGCCCATGTGCGGGCCCATGCCCTCGGGGACGGCGTCGACGAGCCAGTCGGCCATGTGGTCGACCATGCCGGTGCCGGTGAGGACGCCGGTGAAGACGGCGGCGGCGAAGACCATGCCGGTGACGTTGAGGACGTTCTCCGCGTGGGCGGCGATCCGGGCCTTCTGGTCGGGCATGTGCGGGAAGTTGACCGTGAGGGCGAGCGCGGCGCCGAGCAGGAAGAGCACCGGGATCGGCAGCCACTCCATGATCATGGCGGTGAGCAGCAGGACGGTCAGGCCCGCGTTGAACCAGTAGAGCCGGGGGCGCAGGGTGGGACGGTTCGGATCGAGCCCCTGGAGACCGTCGTCCTCGGAGACCGCGGTGTCTTTGGAGTCCTCGCAGGCCTTGGACACCTTGGAGTCCCCCGAGGCCTTGGAGACCTCGGAGTGCCCGGGGTCCTCGGCAGACGTGGTCACCGTGTCGGCGCCGGTGCCGGTGCCGCCGGCGGACTTCTCGGTGAGTGGCGTCCGCTCGTCACCGCCGCCCGCGCCCACCAGGACCGTCTCGCCAGCCGCCTCCTTCTCCAGCACCTCGTCCAGCGAGAGCACGCCGAGCCGCCCCCGCTCGCGCAGCCCCAGTGCGTACGACAGGACGAAGACGGCGACCAGGCCCACGGCGAGGGCCGGGATCATGGGGACGAAGATGTCGCCCGCGTCGACCTTCAGGGCGGTCGCGGCGCGGGCCGTCGGGCCGCCCCAGGGCAGGGTGTTCATGACGCCGTTGGCGGTGGCGGCGACACCGGTCATCACGACCAGGCTCATCTTGAGCCGCTTGTACAGCGGGTACATCGCCGAGACCGTGATCATGAACGTGGTCGAGCCGTCGCCGTCCAGCGAGACGATCGCGGCGAGGACGGCGGTGCCGACCACGATGCGCAGCGGGTCCGCCTTGCAGAAGCGCAGGATGCCCCGGACGACCGGGTCGAACAGGCCGACGTCGATCATGACGCCGAAGTACACGATGGCGAACATGAGCATGGCCGCCGTGGGCGCCAGATTGCCGACGCCGTCGAGGACGTAGTCCCCGAGCCGGGCTCCCTTGCCCACGAACACGCAGAACAGCGCGGGGATCAGCACCAGCGCCGCGATCGGCGACATCTTCTTCATCATGATCAGCACCAGGAAGGTGGCGATCATGACGAATCCGAGGATTGTCAGCATGGGGGGCTACCTCACGTTCACCATCGAACTCCCACCAGGTCTGGCGGTCCGGATGACGTTAGGACCCGCTCTCCCGCGTTAACAAGATGTTGACGCGCGAGCAATAAGCGCAAAACTCCAGGTCAACGACGTACGGCCGGAGCGGGCCGCCGGGGCGCTCACTCAAGTGAGCGCGCGAAGTACGCGTGCAGCAGCGTCCGCGCCTCCTCGACCAGGTCCGGATCGCCCGAGGGCTGCCCGCGAAAGGCCAGCTGCAGCACCGCGTCGACCGCCTCCACGCCGACGAGCACGGTCCTGCGCAGCCGGTCGTCCAGCGGGCGGGCGAGGTGGTCGGCGAGCAGGTCCGCCACCCGGTCGGCGACCCGGTCGTTCGCGTCCGGCATGGCGTCGGGGGCGCTCGGCACACCGAAGTCGACGAGGCCGAACCCGGGGACGGTGCGCTTCATCGCCACGTACTCCTCGAAGGCGGCGTCGAGCGCGCCGCGCCAGTCGCCCCGCTCCAGGCCGCTCACCCGCGCGGCCACGCGCTCCGCGTACGCGTCGAGATTGCGGTGGGCCAGGGCGTCCGTCAGAGCCCGTTTGTTGCCGAAGAAGCGGTAGACGGAGCCGATGGGCACGCCCGCGCGATGGGCGACGGCGCGGGTGGTCAGGGCCTCGTAGCCGACCTCGTCCAGGACGTCGGCGCAGGCGTCGAGGATCCGGGTCAGCCGCTCGGCGCTGCGCTCCTGTACGGGCAGGCGGCGCAGGGAGGCCGGGGGCCGGGGTTCCTTCTGCGGGTTCCGGTGGGACATTCGGGGAGCGTAGAGCAGCGGGCTCCCTCTTGCGGAAGGAAAACTCCAATCCTACGGTGTCCCATAGGAATCATGGACGAGGAGCGATGGCGATGACGAGCGGGGACCACGTGGGCGACACGAGCGGGGCGGGCGGGGCGGGCGGGGCGAGCCGTGCGGGCGCGCGGGACGCGCAGGACGCGCGCACGACGGCCGAGGGGCTGGACCACCTCCACGGCTTCGGCAACGAACACAGCTCCGAGGCGGTGCCCGGAGCGCTGCCGCACGGCCGCAACTCACCGCAGCGCGCCCCCCTCGGCCTCTACGCCGAGCAGCTCAGCGGCTCGGCCTTCACCGAGCCCCGCGCGCACAACCGCCGCTCGTGGCTGTACCGCGTCCGCCCCTCGGCCGCGCACCCGCGCTTCACGCGCGTCGACAACGGCGCCCTGCGCTCCGCGCCCTTCACCGAGTCGGTGCCCGACCCGAACCGGCTGCGCTGGAACCCCCTCCCCGAGCCCGCCCCCGGCACGGACTTCCTGGCCGGCCTGTGGACCCTCGGCGGCAACGGCGACGCCACGCAGCGCACCGGCATGGGCATCCACCTCTACCACGCCAACTCCTCGATGTCGGCCGGGGCCGGGGGAAGGGTGTTCAGCGACGCGGACGGCGAGCTGCTGATCGTGCCCGAGCGCGGTGGCCTGCTGCTGCGCACCGAGTTCGGCCTGCTGCGCGCCGAGCCGGGCGAGGTCGCGCTGATCCCGCGCGGCGTCCGGTTCCGCGTGGACCTGCTGGCGGAGAGCGCGCGCGGGTACGTCTGCGAGAACTACGGCGCCCCCTTCCAGCTGCCCGACCTCGGCCCGATCGGCGCCAACGGCCTGGCGAACGCACGGGACTTCAGGGCGCCCGTCGCGGCCTACGAGGACGTCGAGGGCCCGGTGGAGGTGGTGAACAAGTTCTGCGGCAACCTCTGGCGCGCGACCTACGACCACTCCCCGCTCGACGTCGTCGCCTGGCACGGCAACCACGTCCCGTACGTCTACGACCTGCACCGCTTCAACGTCATCGGCTCCATCAGCTACGACCACCCGGATCCGTCGATCTTCACGGTGCTGACCTCGCCGTCCGACACCCCGGGCCTCGCGGGCGTCGACTTCGTGGTGTTCGCGCCGCGCTGGCTGGTGGGCGAGGACACCTTCCGCCCGCCGTACTTCCACCGGAACGTGATGAGCGAGTACATGGGCCTGATCGAGGGCGCCTACGACGCGAAGGCCGAGGGCTTCGTGCCGGGCGGCGGCTCGCTGCACAACATGATGTCCGCGCACGGCCCCGACCGCGAGACGTTCGACAAGGCGTCGGCCGCCGAGCTGCGGCCGCAGAAGATCGACGACGGCCTGGCCTTCATGTTCGAGACGCGGTGGCCGGTGACGGCGACCGAGCAGGCGGCCACGGCGTCCCACCTGCAGCACGGCTACGACGACGTGTGGCAGGGTCTGGAGCGCCACTTCCGCAGCTGAGCCCTCCGCACCGGGCAGCGCGACTGATTCGGAGAGACCGTGACCGCATTCGCCCCGGACTCGATCGTCCTGAATCGGAAACTGCCGCTCTGGTACCAGGTGTCGCAGTCCCTGCGCGCCTCGATACTCGGCCGCGCGCCCGACGCCCCGCTCCGGCTGCCCACCGAGGAGCAGCTGGCGGGGCACTACGGCGTGAGCGTGCTCACCATGCGGCAGGCGCTCAAGGAGCTGGAGGACGAGGGGCTGATCACCCGCCACCGGCGGCGCGGCACCTTCATCGAGCCGAGCGCCCGCCGCGGCGCCCCGGTGCGCCTGCTCGGCTCGGTCGACGCGATCGTGGCCCAGCAGTCCGGCATGACCACCGAACTGCTGGGGCACGGGCCGGCGCCCCTGCCCGCCGAACTCGCCCCGCACTTCCCCGACTCGGCCGAGGTCGCGACGTACCACCGGCTGCGCAGCGACGAGAAGACGGGCGAGCCGACCAACCACGCCCGCAACTACGTCCGCCCCGAACTGGCCGCCCGCATCGACCTGGCGGACCTGGCGCGCTGGCCGATGACGAAGGTCCTGCGCCACGTGGTGGGCGTGCGCATCAGCCGCATCACGGACACCGTCGAGGCCACCCTCGCCGACCCGGAGACCGCCCGCCTCCTCCAAGTGCCGCTGCTCAGCCCGATACTGCACTACACCGGCGTCACCTATGACGAGGCCGGCCGGGTCCTCGACGTGGCCCGCATCCACTACCGCGGGGACCGCTTCTCCTTCTCCGTCACGCTCGAAGCGACGTGAGGCGGGGCGCCGGCACGGTGCCGTCCGCCGCCCGGACCGTCGTACGATGCCGGGCGTGACGCACGACGAAGCGCCGCTGCTCGCCGACCTCATGCCGTGGTCCGTCGCACCGCTCCGGCCGGGCCGGGGCTGGCCGATGGGGCCCGACGCCGCCTGTCTGAAGGCCCGTTGGGCCGCGCTCCTGCGCGCCGACGGGGCGGAGCGCGAGGCGCTCTTTCGTCCGACCCGCTCCCGCACCCCGGACAGCGCGGTCGCCCAGCTCCCCGGCCACCCCGGCGGGACGGGCCGGCTGGCCCGAGAGCAGGGCCCCTGCCCCGAACCCGTGCGCGTCCGCCACGGCGCGTTCGACGAGCAGTGGCTGATCCCGGACCACCGGCTCATCGACGTCGCCCGCCCCGAGCTGTGGCGGGTCGCCGGCCGCGGGCAGCTGTTCGCCGTCGAGCAGGGGTACGTGCCCGGCAGCGGCCCGGGGCCCGCGGTCGTCGCGTCCGCCGCGCTGCCGGACGGGTACGCGCCCGCCGGGCGGCCCGGCCGCATCCGGCCGCTGTTCCGCCGCCCCGGGGGCCTGGAGCCCAATGTGGCGCCCGGACTGCTCGGGCATCTGTCCGGGATGCTCGGCCAGGAGGTGACGGCGCGGTCGCTGCTCGCCTGGGTGCTCGCGCTGGGGTCCGGCTCGGCGGCGGGCTGCCGGGTTCCGCTCACGGCCGACGCCGCCCTGTGGGCGAGCGGCGTACGGCTCGGGGAGCGGCTGCTCCGGCTCCAGCTGCGCGGTGAGGGCCCGCGCCCGAAACTCCCCGGCGGGCGCAGGCCCTACGTCCGTGCGCCGCTGCCCGCCCGGCCGCGTGACCTGGCGTACGACGCCGAGGAGCAGGTCCTTCGGGTCGGTGGGACGGGCGTCATCTCGCCGGTGCCGCGAGCGGCGTGGGAGTTCGAGGTGAGCGGGGTACGGGTGCTGGAGCGGTGGTTCGAGGAGCGCGCGGACGCTGCGGAGGCGGAGCCGGGGACCCTGGAGTCGATCCGCCCCCGGGCGTGGCCGCAGGCCTGGACGTCCGAACTGCTGGAACTGGTCACGGTCCTGGCGCTGACGGCCGAACTGGCGCCGGAGCGAGCCCAGTTGGCGGGGGCCGTGGGTCGCGGGATCACCGCGGGCGAGCTGGGCGGCGCGGGCCTGCTGCCGGTGCCCGACCGGGCGCGGCGGCCGGCGTCCGTCCTCGATCACCTCGAAGAGGGACCCGAGGGGCAGTTCGCGCTGCTGTAGACCCGCGGGGCGGTCCGGGCCGTGCGGGGTGGGTGGTGCGCACGGCCGTCGCGCCGTCGGCGGGTGCGCGCACGTCGTGCGGCGTCACCGGGGTGGTGTGACGGGTGAGAGGGGAGGGGCGAACGAGGGGATGGGAAAGATCCGCCGCGGAGCGGCGGCTCAGTCCCGGGGGCCGCCTGTGGTCAGCGGCCGCCGAAAAGCGATCGCCGCAGCCTGCGCAGAGGCGCGAAGAGCGAGACACGCCTCACTCGGGCTCCCCTGCTGCTGCGGGCGTGCGCGGTGTCACGTGAGGTCAGCTCACGCATCAGCAGCGTCGCCTCGTGCGACTCCCGCTGCGGGACGGCTGGGCCGCCCAGCACCGAGAGATGGCGGTCGAGGCGCGAGCTGCTCGCGCTGCTCCCACAAGTGATCGCAGGGACACGCGCCCTGCTGCGCACCGTTATCTGTTCCATGTCACTCCCCACCCGTACGAGGGCACCCGGCCCAGGGCAGGTTAACCCTATCGCCCCGGCGGGACACACGTGTATCCCGGCCACAGGATTCACCTGCCCCGCAAGGGGGTTGACGACCCCGCTCCGAATATGACTGATTCCAGGGCGACTTGGACATTCGACCCCGGTGGGCGGTGCCGTACGGGCCCCGGCGGCCCTCGCGTGGGGTATCTCACGTGCCAGCGTCCGCGATCCCGCTTCGCGCGGGCGGCGGGCTCCCGGTTCGCACGGAGAGTTGCTACTTTTGTGGAGAATCGCACCACTGCGAAGGGGGACACCCGTGAGCCCGTCAGAGCGTGTGATCGCCGGGCGGTACCGCCTGCTCGCGCCGCTGGGCGAGGGCGGCATGGGCACGGTGTGGCGGGCCAGGGACGACGTGCTCGGGCGTGAGGTGGCCGTCAAGGAGGTCCGCGCGCCCGCCGGCCTCCCCGCCGCCGAGATCGACCGGCTGCACGCGCGCCTGGAGCGGGAGGCCTGGGCCGCCGCCCGCATCCCGCACCGCAACGTCGTCACCGTCCACGACGTGGCGATGGAGGAAGGGCGGCCCTGGATCGTCATGGAGCTGGTGCGCGGGCTCTCGCTCTCCGACGTCCTGGAGGCGGAGGGCGCCCTGCCCCCGCGCCGCGTCGCCCGCGTCGGCGCCGAGGTGCTCGCGGCCCTGCGCGCCGCCCATGACGCCGGGGTCCTGCACCGCGACGTGAAGCCCGGCAATGTACTGATGGCCAATGACGGCCGGGTGGTCCTCACGGACTTCGGCATCGCCATGGGCGAGGGCGGTTCCGCGCCGACGATGAGCGGTGAGGTCGTCGGGTCGCCCGAATTCCTGGCCCCGGAGCGGGCGTTGGGCCACCGGCCGGGCCCGGCGTCCGATCTGTGGTCGCTCGGCGTGACGCTCTACGCGGCCGTGGAGGGGACCTCGCCATTCCGTCAGGAGACGCCGCTGAGCACGCTGCGCGCGGTGGTGGACGAGGAGCTGCCGCCCGCCCGCCGTGCCGGGCCGCTCACCTCGGTCGTCGAGGGGCTGCTGCGCAAGGACCCGGACGAGCGGATGTCCGCCGCCGACGCCGAGCGCGATCTGCGGCTCATCGTCTCGGGCGGCAGGCCGCTGGCCGGGGCCCCGCTCCCCTCTGCGCCGCCCGCCACCGCCGAGCACCCCCCGCCGGAGCCCACGGCGCGGCAGGCCGCGGCCGTCCGTGAGACGGCGCCGACGAGCGTGCCGGACCGGCGCCGACGCGCGATGCCGGTCCTTGTCGCGGTTTTGATCGCCCTGGCGCTGGCCCTCGGCGGGTTGACGTACGCCCTGGTCACCCGCGACGACGGAGGCGGCGGCGACAACGGCGGCTCGGTGAGCGGTGACGTGCGCGCAGGAGACCCCGACGGGCGGGGTCTCCTCCACGCCGGACGCGTTCGTCCGGCCCGCGGTGATCAGGGTGCGGTGATCAGGCCGCCGAGGTGAACACAGGGAGGTAGCCACCGGACTGTCCGGCGGCCGTGGGGTGGTAGGACTCGCCGATGTTGAGCCAGTTCACGCTGTGCAGCCATGCGCTGCCCGAGCAGATCTCGTGCCCGGTGAAGGCGCCGGTGACCCCGGCGAAGGTGAAGCCGTGGTCGGCGGCCCGCTTCTCGGTGGCCGCGTTGAGGTAGTCGGAGGCGTCGTTGATGGCGGCCCGCTCACGCTCGGAGAGGCCGGTCACGCAGGTGCCGTTCAGCTTGTAGAAGCGGGGGTAGCCGAGCACCACCACATGGGCGGCGGGGGCCTTGGCCTCGATCGCGGAGTACACCTTGTCGAGGTTGCCGGGGAGCGTCGAGTCCACGTACGAGCGGGCCTGGGCGATGCGGTTCAGACAGGTGGCCTCGGACTGGAGTACGCAGGTCGTCATCACGTCCGAGAAGCCCGCGTCGTTGCCGCCGACGGAGAGGGACACGAGGCCGGTGCCGGCGCCGAGCGGGCCGAGCTGGTTCGCCAGAACATCACCCGTACGAGCGCCCGAACACGCCGTGAAATGGAAGCTGGAGGGTGAGTGGGCGGCCGCCCAGAGAGCGGGGTAGGCGCGCGTGCTGCGCTTGCAGTCGCCGCTCGCGCTGTCGTAGCTGCCGGCCCCGACCCCCGAGGAGTAGGAGTCGCCGAGCGCCACATAGCCGGTGGCCGCCGCGTTCTGGTCCGCGTGGGCCGTCGTGGCCCCCGCGAGGGCGAAGGCGGCGGAGAGGAGGAGCGAGGACATGTATGCCGTGAAGCGGGACAATCTCATGGAACCTCCTTTAGCAGGGTTTCTGCCTCGACCGTGGTAGCACGCGGCCGCGCCCGCCGATAGTGTCCATGTCAACGAATTCGTTCACAATTCCCCTTCCCGCTCCCGGAGTTCACTCCGGTCACACAGGTGTTTCAGCGAACATCTGCACGCATCCGCCGCGTCTTGACGGGCCGATCGGGACTGCGCCACATTGAAGCGCCGGAATTCGGCGCGTCGGGGGGCAAAGCAGTCCATGCAGACCATCAGGCTCAAGTCACCGCCATCGGGAACGGACCGGGACACCGGTCGGGGCGGCGGGACGGATCTGCTGCCGCTGGCAGCGGGCGCGGCCGTCGCCGTGGGAGGCGTCGGCGCGGCGCTCGCCCTCTTCGACCTGGACGCGCCGCTGCGCGGCCCCTGCACCCTCTTCTTCCTGATCGCCGCACCCGCGGCGGCACTCGCCACGGCCCTGCGGGCACTCGAACCATGGGGCCGCGCGGTGGCCGCCGTGGCCGGCGCCCTCGCGGTCGACGTCCTGGTGGCCCAGGGCATGTTGGCGCTCCACGTGTGGTCGGTGCGCGGCGGTGTCGTCGCCGTCGCCGCCCTCAGCGCGCTCGCTCCGCTCCTGGCGGCGGCGCGGCACCTGCGCCGCCACCCGGCGAGAAGGCGGACCACCTGAACATCGGGCGTACCGCGCTCCGATCAGAGCGCTGCGCACCACCGTGCTCTCCCGACCGGAATTCTTCGGAACGGTCGCCACATTGCTCAAGCGGGTGGGCGGAATCCGATCGCCGAGCAAGAAATTGAGCAGTCCGAATGCGACCGCATAGATTGCCCGTCTCATGAGAGAGGTGAGGGGAGAGAGCTCAGGATCTCGGTGGTTTCGCGCGGGGCGCGGTAGGGGGGTGCCCGTGCCCGGTGAGCGCTGTTCAGCCGGGTCACGGGCCGCGCTGTGCCAGTGCATTCGACATGCCCGGAGATCTCCCTTCGGCGTGCTCGGGTGAGAACCCCCCTTTCGACCCGGATCGATTACCGGACCGCCCGGGGGCGGGCGGTCCACCGGTGAGAGGGATTTTTCGGACTCATGACTTCTTTTCTGCGCCCGGCAGACGCAGGGCAGGACCCGTTGGACGAGTTCAGCCACCATTACCGTCCCATCTCCACGCATCTGGCGATCACTCCGCCGGTCAGTGTGGTCATTCCCGCGATGAACGAGGCGGAGAATCTTCCCCACGTCTTCAAGACACTTCCCGACTGGATCCACGAAGTCGTCCTGGTGGACGGGAATTCCACCGACGACACCGTGGCCGTGGCCCGGGAGCTGTGGCCGGAGGTGAAGGTGGTGCGCCAGCTCGGCACGGGCAAGGGCGACGCCTTGATCACCGGATTCGCCGCGTGCACCGGCGACATCATCGTGATGGTCGACGCGGACGGCTCCGCGGACGGCCAGGAGATCGTCTCCTACGTCTGCGCCCTCGTCTCGGGCGCGGACTTCGCCAAGGGCTCGCGGTTCGCCAACGGCGGCGGCACGGACGACATGACGCCGATCCGCAGGCTCGGCAACCACGTCCTGTGCTCGGTCGTCAACGCCAAGTTCGGCGCCCGCTACACCGACCTGTGCTACGGCTACAACGCCTTCTGGCGGCACTGCCTGGACAAGATAGAGCTGGACTGCACCGGCTTCGAGGTGGAGACCCTGATGAACATCCGGGTCGTCAAGGCGGGGCTGAAGGTGCAGGAGATCCCGAGCCACGAGTATCTGCGGATCCACGGCACCAGCAACCTGCGCGCCATCCGGGACGGCATCCGCGTACTGAAGGTGATCCTCGGCGAGCGCTCGGGCCGGCGCGGGCGCGGCGCGCGGCGCAAGGACGTCCGGGGCCTGCCCCTAGGCGCGGGCCGGGGAGAGGTGTCTTGAGCCCGGACGTGTCCGTCGTCATCTGCGTGTACACCGAGGACCGCTGGGCGGACATCCTCGCGGCGGTCTCCTCGGTGCGCGCGCAGTCCGTGGCGGCCCTGGAGACCCTGCTGGTCGTCGACCACAACGCCGTGCTCCTGGACCGGCTCGCCCAGGAGTACGAGGGGAGTGAGGGGGTGCGGGTGCTCGCCAACGCGGGCCCCCGCGGCCTGTCGGCGGGGCGCAACACCGGTGTCGCCGCCGCGCGCGGCGCGGTCGTCGCCTTCCTCGACGACGACGCCGTCGCCGAGCGCGACTGGCTGCGCCACTTCGCCGAGGGGTTCGCGGACCCGCGGGTGTTCGCCGTCGGCGGGCGCACCGTGCCGCTGTGGGCGTCCGGGCGGCGGCCCGTCTGGTTCCCCGAGGAGTTCGACTGGGTCGTCGGATGCACGTACCGGGGCCACCCGGCAGGGCGCGTACGGGTGCGCAACGTCCTCGGCGGGAACGCCGCCTTCCGGCGCTCCGCCTTCGACGTCGCGGGCGGCTTCGCGACCGGTATCGGACGCGACGGCGGCGGCCGGCCGCTCGGCTGCGAGGAGACGGAGTTCTGCATCCGGCTCACCCGGGCGAGACCGGACGCGGTCCTGCTGGTCGACGACCGCGCGGTGATCCACCACCGGGTGCCCGCGGCGCGGGAGCGGTTCGCGTACTTCCGTACGCGGACGTACGCCGAGGGCCTCTCCAAGGCGCTGGTGGCCAGGAGTGTCGGCGCCGGCAGGGGACTTGCGTCCGAGCGGCACCACACCACGCGCGTGCTGCCCGCCGGGGTCGGCCGCGGCCTGCGGGACGCCGTGCTCGGGCGGCCCGGCGGCGCGGGGCGCGCGGGCGCGATCGTGGCGGGAGTGGCGGCGGCGGCCGTGGGCTATCTGCTCGGCAGCGTCCGTGCGCGCCGGGCGGGCACCGCGTTCCGTGTCACGGAGATCACCGGCCCGACGGAAGACGTGCGGGGCAGGGGTGGCGAGGGAGCCGCCGGATGAGCGACAGACGCGTGCCGATACTGATGTACCACTCGGTCGCGCGTGAGCCGAGCGAGGCGACGCGCGGCCTCTCGGTGTCGCCCACCGCGTTCGCACGCCAGATGGAGATGCTCGGCGAGCGGGGCTTCACGCCCCTCACCACCGCCCGGCTGGCCGCGGCCTGGCGCGCCCCGGGCGGCCCCCTGCCCGAACGTCCCGTCCTGATCACCTTCGACGACGGCTACGAGAGCGTGCACCGGTACGCGCTGCCGGTGCTCGCCGCGCACGGCTTCGCCTCCACCCTGTTCGTCTCCACGGGCTGGCTGCGCGGCGCGCACGACACCGGGGGCGGCCTCGACCTCATGCTCGACTGGGGCCAGGTGCGCGAACTGGCCGCCGCGGGCGCGGAGATCGGCGGCCACAGCCACACGCATCCCCAGCTCGACCAGCTCCCCGACGCGGAGCTGCGCCGGGAGCTGCGCCGCTGCCGGGACATCATCGCCGACGAGACGGGCACCCGGCCGGCCTCCTTCGCCTACCCTTACGGCTACTCCAGCCGCCGGGTGCGCGAGCGGGTGCGCGAGGCGGGCTTCGCCCAGTCGCTCGCCGTCGGCAACACCCTGGCCCGCCGCGCCCAAGGCCCTTACGCCCTGCGCCGGGTCACGGTGCGCAGGTCCACCGGGCCCGAGGAGTTCCTGCGGCTCGTCGAGGGCCGCGCGCTCGCCCGTACGTTCGTCAGGGACCACGCGCTCACCAAGGGGTACGCCGTGGTCCGCAGAGTCCGACAGGTCCGCCGGAAGGCCATCCGTTCCCGTGTCTGACACGTCCACCGCCCAGGCCGACGTCCCGGGTTCCCCGCACGGCGGCGAGCGGCCGCCGCCCGGCGGGCCACGCCGCATGCGCCCGCCGGGGTCGGGCGGCGCCGGCCCGCTGTTCCGCAACGCCTACGCGCTGATGCTCAACACGGGGATCTCCGGGGTGCTCGGCGTCGGCTTCTGGCTGGCCGCCGCCCGGTACTACTCGGAGTCGGCGGTCGGTCAGGGCTCGGCGGCGATCGCGGCGATGAAGCTGCTCGCCGGGCTCACCGCCGTGACGCTGACCGGCGCCCTCGCCCGGTTCATCCCCGTCACGGGGCGCGCCGCGGGCCGGCTGATCCTCCGTACGTACGCGGGCAGTTCGCTCGCCGTGGCGCTCGCCGCGGGGCTCTTCCTGCTGACGCTGGACCTGTGGGGGCCCTCGTACCGCTTCCTGCACGGTCCCGTGCCGGGCGCGGGGTTCGTCCTCGCCGTCGTGGCGTGGTCGGTGCTGACCCTTCAGGACGGTGTCCTGACCGGGCTGCGCGACGCGCTGTGGGTGCCCGTCGGCAACACCGTCTTCTCGGTGGCGAAGCTGGTGCTGCTCATCGTGATGGCGGCGGCGCTCCCCACCGCGGGGGTCTTCGTCTCCTGGGTCGCCTCGATCCTCGTCTCGGTGATCCCGCTGGGCTGGCTCGTCTTCCGGCGTCTGGTGCCGCGCCATGTGCGGGCCACCGACGGCCGCACGCGACCGCCGACGCCGCGGGAGGTCGGCCGTTTCCTCGCCGGGGACTGCACCGGCTCGCTCTTCTCGCTCGCGGTGGTCTACCTCGTCCCGGTCGTCGTCGCCTCGCAGGTCGGTTCGGTCGACAATGCGTACTTCTACGTCACCACCGCCATCGGCGGCACCGTCAACCTCCTCGCCGTCAACATGGGCGCCTCGCTGACCGTCGAGGGCGCGCACGATCCGGCGCTGCTCGCCGCCAACACCCGCTCGGCGCTGCGCCGGATGGCGGTCATCATGCTGCCGGTGTGCTGCGTCCTCTTCCTGGCCGCGCCGCTCGTGCTGAGCATGTTCGGCCGGGGGTACGCGGACGCCGCCACGCCGCTGCTGCGCTGGCTCGCGGTGGGGGCGCTGCTGCGGGTGGTCATGGAGACGTACTTCGCGGTGCGCCGGGCGCAGAGCAGGACCGCCGGAATCGCCTGGCTCCAGGGCCTGTTGTGCGTGCTGGTCCTCGGCCTCACGCTGGTCCTGCTGCCGCGGATGGGGCTGACCGGCGCGGGCGTCGCGGAGGTCTCCAGCCTGGCGGTGATCGTGGCGGTCGCGACGCCGAGGCTGTACCGCGTGGTGCGGGCGGCCCCCTCGGGCGGGCCCCCCGGGAACACGGCGCCGGACGCTGACCTGACCGGCCCGGGGAAGCCGGCCGCGCCCGTCCCAGGCCCTGACGGGGGCGCCGGCCGCGAGGGGCGGCACGGGCCCGCGTGGGCGTGGCGGGACTCGCTCGACTCGGACACCTCGCAGCTCGCCGTACAGCCCGACTTCGACCACTTGGAGCGCGGGCCGGACGTCCGCCCCGGCCCCGGCACGCCCGTGCACACGGGGCCCGCACCGAGGAGCGGGAGGGGCGGGAAGGACGAGGGGGACGACGCGGAGGGTGCGGTTGCCGCCGGGGAGGGGGCGGCGGCGCGCCCGGGGCGCCCGGGGCGCCCGCGTGTTCTCGGCGTGGCGCTGCTGCTCGCCGGAGCGCTCGGTCTGTACTGGGGGCCCGTCGCCGGTCTCGGTGACGCGGACCTGGACGGCATGGGCGGGCTCGGCCTGGTCTCCGTGCTGCCGGTGGCGACGCTGCTCGGCGCCGCGCTCCTGGTCCTCGTCTTCGCACTCCTGCTGCGGATGGACCGGCCGGTCAAGACCCTGCTGCTCGTGACGCTGCTGGCCACGGCCGTGTCCCTGCACGCGCTGCCGGCCGTCGTCGAGACCGAGCCGCGGTTCGCCACGGCCTGGCAGCACCTGGGCTTCCTGGAGTACATCGAGCGGACCGGCACCGCCGTGCCCGACCTGGACGCGCGCTGGAGCTGGCCCGGCTTCTTCGCGGCAGCCGCGTTCGTCGCGAAGGCGTGCGGCGTCTCGGACCTGACCGAGGTGATCCGCTGGTGGCCGACGGCCGTCCAACTGCTGTATCTGGCGCCGATGTTCCTGCTCGTGCGCGCGATGCGGGCGTCCTGGCGCGCCAAGTGGGCCGGTTTGTGGATCTTCGTACTGAGCGGCTGGGTCGGTCAGGACTACTTCTCCCCGCAGGGCTTCACGTACCTGCTCCACCTCGCCTTCGTCGCCGTACTCCTGGTCTGGTTCCGCGCCCCGCGCGTGCTGTGGGCCAAGCGGCGGCCCGGCGAGAGCGAGGTGGAGCCGACGGGCCGCGGGGAGCGGGCGGTGCTGCTCCTGGTCCTGATCGCCCTCTTCGCGGTGACCGTCCCCGCGCATCAGCTGACGCCGTTCGTGATGCTCGGCGTCCTCACGGCACTGGTCCTGGCCGGCCGCTCGGAGCTGCGCGGTCTGCCGATGCTCTGCGGCGTGCTGGTCGTCGGCTGGCTGGGGTTCCTCGCCGAGCCCTACTGGTCGGGGCACTTCCAGGACCTGTTCGGCGGGGTCGGGGGCGTCGGCGGCAACGTCTCCTCGTCGGTCTCCGGGCGCATCGAGGGCGGCAGCCCCAGCCACCGGCTCGTGCTGTACGCGCGGGTGGCGCTGGCGGGCGGCGTCATGGCGCTCGCCTGCTGGGGCTGGTGGCGGCGGCGCTCGTACCGGTACGGGGAACGCTCGCTCCTCGTCCTGACCTTCGTGCCGTTCCTGGGCTTCGCCATGCAGTCGTACGGCGGTGAGATGGCCCTGCGCGTCTTCCTGTTCGCGCTGCCGGGCGCGGCGCTGCTCGGCGGTCTCGCGCTGTTCCCGCGTGCGGGCGTCACCCCGGCGGAACGGGACCGCGAGCGGGTGAGCCGGGCGCCGGCGGCCTCGCTGCTGGCCGGGCTCGTGCTGATGGGCGGCTTCCTCGTGGCGCGCTGGGGCAACGAGTCCTTCGAGCGCGTCCGGCCCGGCGAGGTCGCGGCGATGGAGTACGTGTACGCGCACGACGAGCCGAGCGCGCGGCTGCTGTGGCTGAGCGACGACACGGTGAACGACGTGACGCCGGCGATGCCGTGGGGCGCCCGGGACATGGAGAAGGTGGAGTACGTCCCGACGCCCGCGCCCGCCGACCCGGTCCTGGTCTCCGGCCTGGTCAAGGCGCTGAAGGACGCGGGGCCCCGGTCCTACCTCATGGTCAGCCGCGGCCAGTCGGTCTCTCTGGAGCTGAACGCGGGCTATCCGGGGAACTGGGAGCCGCGGCTCATCCGGCACCTGGACGACCGCGAGGAACTCGAGAAGGTGTTCTCCCACCGGGACGCGACCGTCTACAGCCTGCGGGACCAGCCGGACGGCGCGGTGCCCAAGGCCGACCCGGGGGCGGTCGGGCCGCAGGTGACCTGGACACCGTGGTCGGTGGTGGGCGCGCTCACCGGCGCCGTGCTCGTGCTGCTGCTCACCGCGCGTGAGGTGGTGCGGGTCGCGGCGGCGCCGGGCGTACGGCAGCAGCGGTGGCTGGAGGGCAGTTTCTGGTTCGCGCTGCCGCTGCTCGCCGTGCTGCTCGCGTCGCTGGTCCAGCGCTTCGTGACGATGGCGTGAGCCGGGGCCCAGGAAGTCACCGCTTCAGCCACTTCACCTCGTACCCCTTCAGGGCGAGGGAGTGCCCGTCGACCTCGGCGCTGATCCGCCGGTCCTGGGTGTTCACGACGAGGACGGCCTTGTCGTCGGCGAGGACCCGGACCTCGGCGGCGTCGTCGCCGGCGACCGGCACCTTCTCGTACGAGGTGCCGGGGCCGAACTCCTCGCCGAACCGCTCGATGAGCCGCAGCATCGGCAACGGCCGCCCGCCGTCCGCCTGCTGGGTGGCCGTCCACAAGCAGCCGGCGCACGCGGCGCCGCGCTTCTGCGGGTTCCAGTAGAAACCGGTGGTGGCTCCGCCGCGGGCCATCGCCATCAGGCCCGAGGCGTGGACGGCGACGCGGTGCGCCTCGGACCAGTCGTCGCGGTTGTCCTGGCTGTCGCCGGGCTCCACGTAGTACTCGGCCCACCACAGGGGCAGGTCCCCGGTCCGTTCGCGCACCCAGTCGCCGACGGCCGTGAGCTTGTCGGTGGCCGTGAACTCGTCGGGCAGCAGCTCGTCGTCCTTGGTGTAGCTGGAACCGTCGACGACGACGAAGTCCGCGCCCCTCTTGTGCTGGTTCCAGTACTCGAAGGCGTCCAGGGGCCGTTGGTCGAGGCGGCCCCAGGGGCCCTCCACCCGCGAGGCGTTCTCGCTACCGCGCGGGCCGAGGCTGTCCATGACCAGGTAGGGGCCGCCGACCAGGATGTCCTCGTCGACCTTCTTCAGCTCCTCGTAGACGAGGTTGTACAGCTCGGTGTAGCCCTCCTGGTCCCAGCGTGCCTCCTCGTCGTTCCAGAAGCCCTTGAACTCGTTCCAGACGATGAAGTGGCGTACGTCGGGGTAGCGCTTGGCGACGGTCGCGGCGAGCCTCGCGAAGTCGCCGTAGTGCTCGGGCTCGGGGGCGGTCTCCAGGGCCTGTTGGCTCCAGTCGGTGTTGTCCGCGCCGGGCTCGCCGCCCTTCATCCAGTCCGGGGCGCAGCACAGGGTGACGACGGGCGTGCCCTTGCTGCCCCGGATGAAGTCCATCCGGCTGTCCATCGCGGCGAAGTCGTAGTGGCCCTTGACGGGCTCGGGGTTGCCCGCGCCCCAGCCCATGATGTGCTGGATCTGCGGGACGGGGCGACCCTGGGCCGCCAGCTCGGCGCGGACGCGCGCGACGGCGTCCGGCTCCCCGTCGTCCGCGCTGTACTGGGTGTGGGTGAAGCCCCAGCCGGCCTCGGGCGCGGGCCTGCCGGAGGGGACGGCGGGGGTGCCGTGCACCTTGTCGCCGTCCGGGGTGGTGCCGGCGGTGCTGCCGCCGTCGCCGGAGTCCGTGCGGACCAATGTGATCACCAGGGCCAGTACGGCCAGACCAACGCCGAGCAGTGCGGCGAGACGCCACCACCCTGCCCGTGAGAACCACCCATGACGTGCCATCACGGACAAGCGTATCGGCGGCGGCGGACGCTGGGACAGGTTCCGCGGGACGGCGCCCGGGGCTCCCACGGGCAACCGGGCGCACCACGGCGCGCGCGGCTTCCGGGGAAACCGGGTGCACGACGGCGCGCGCGTGCCGGATCATGGCGGCATGGCTGCGAACCCTCACGACGCCCTGCCGATCCGGCTCAACGTCGACGACAACGACTCCCCCTCCGACGTCGTCGACGCACTGTTCCTCGGTCGCTTCGCGACGGGCGAGCAACCCTTCTCGCACAGCGCCAACATCGAACGCGTCAAGAAGGGCTCCACCCTGCTGCCGCCCGGGGCGAGGGTGCTGCGGGCCGCCCGGGACGAGGACCGCAGCGCCACGCTCGCCGAGGGCGAGGGGTGGACGCTGCTGGTCTCCCGCTGGAACCGCGGCGCGGACATCACCGTGACGGCGACCAGCGCCGAACTCGCCGAGCGGGTCCTCGGGCAGGCCACGGACGGCGCGCAGGACGAGCCCGCGCCCCAGCCCGACGACGTGACGATGGGGTTCTGGTACGTCTCGCCGCGCCGCGGCCCGCACCGCACGACCCGGCAGATCTCGGCCGGCACCTGGGAAGAGGTGCGGCCCAACTACACGGCGCCGGTCGCCGACGCCATGGACAGGCTGATGAAGACCACCCCCGAGGACATCTCGGGGCGGCTGCTCCTGCTGCACGGCCCGCCGGGCACGGGCAAGACGTCGGCGCTGCGGACCCTCGCGCGCTCCTGGCGCGACTGGTGCCAGGTGGACTGCGTCCTGGACCCGGAGCGGCTGTTCGGCGACGTCGGCTATCTGATGGACATCGCGATCGGCGAGGACGACGGCAGCGCCGAGGGGCGCTGGCGGCTGCTGCTCCTGGAGGACTGCGACGAGCTGATCCGCGGCGAGGCCAAGCACACGGCGGGGCAGGCCCTGTCCCGGCTGCTCAACCTCACGGACGGCCTCCTCGGGCAGGGCCGCAACGTCCTGGTGGGTGTCACCACCAACGAGGACCTGGAGCGCCTGCACCCGGCGGTCGTGCGTCCCGGCCGCTGCCTCGCCCGCATCGAGGTCGGCCCGCTGACCCGGCCCGAGGCGGTGGAGTGGCTCGGCACGCAGGAGGGTGTCCCGCGCGAGGGCGCGACCCTCGCCGAACTCTTCGCGCTGCGCCGGGGCACCTCGCCCACGTCGGTCCCGGACCAGCGTGAGGGGGCGGACTCCGGGCTGTATCTGTAGCCCGGAGTCCGGCCCGCTCCTCTCGGGGCGGCCCACCGCCCTCTCCTCGGCTCAGCCGCGCAGGCCCGCCTCAAGCCGGCGGTGGAGGGCGCCGAGCCGGGTGCGGCCGGGGGCGCCGGCCGGCATCCGTGCCACCACCGCCCGCACCCGCGGGGGCACCTGACCGAGCGCCCAGCGGACCTCGTCGTCCCCGACGCCGGGGTCGTCGCCCTGCGCCAGCTCGTGGGCCCGGGCGAGGTACAGCGCGGGGCCGAGGACGTGCTTCAGCTGGTGCTTGGTGGCCAGCGGATGCAGGTACGGGGCTCCGGCCGCGCTGCCCGCGGCGCGCGCGGCGGCCTCGGCCGCCGGGTCCCCGGCCTCGCGCGCCGCCTGGTACGCGCTCCAGGCCGCGGTACGCAGCCGTGCCGTCCGCCGCTCCCCCAGCGCGAAGGCGCGGGCGGCCTCGACCGCCTCGCGCGGGCGGGGGTCGCTGGGGGCCTTCGTCTCGAAGAGCGGCAGCGCGCGCTCGGCGCACGCGACGGCCCAGCGGGTGACGGAGCGGCGGTCGTCCTCGGTCAGTTCGAAGCTCGGGCTCTCTCGGCTCATGCCTCTCCACGATATCCCTGAACAGGGCGTTTGAGACTTTGTGCCGCTCCTGCCGCTTTGAGCCCCGCTGGTGGGGCGGCAACCCTCAAGCCGGGGTCCGGGCGGTCCGCTAGCCGGACGCCCCGTAGGCCGCGCGGAGCGCGTCCCGCACCGCGGCCAGCGCGTCCTGTTCGGAGAGGCCGAGGCGCCGGACGCGTTCGGCGTACGTCTGCGCGGCGGTGGACGCCTCCTTCGCCGCCGCGTCCCCCGCGGCGGCGACGAACGTGCCGTTGCGGCCGCGGGTCTCGATGACCCCGTCGGCCTCGAGTGCCCGGTAGGCCTTGGCCACCGTGTTCGCCGCGAGGCCCAGCGACTGGGCGAGCCCGCGCACCGTGGGCAGTTTGTAGCCGACGGGCAGCGCGCCCGACCGCGCCTGCCCGGCGATCTGGGCCCGCACCTGCTCGTACGGCGCGTCGCTCGCGCCCTCGTCGATGTCGATCTTCACAGTCACCCGGCGATTGTCCCGCACGGCCGGGGCCCGGCGGCGGGAAAAGCGGAGGCGCGCCGGGACGCCGTCCGCGTACCGTGCGGGGCCATGACAGTGATCGTGCGCTCCCTCAGCCCCGGCGGCCCGACCGACGCCGCGGACGTCGCGGGTTTCGCCGCGGTGCGCCGGGCCTGCGTGCCGGCCATGCTCGCCACCCCCGAGTCCGTCGCCTTCGACGGCGCGCACGCCCATCCGGCCGCCCGCTACCGGCAGTTGATCGCCGAGACCGACGGCGAGGTCATCGGCACCGCGCAGGTGGGCATCGCCCACGACAGCCCCGAGCCGGGCCAGGGCTTCGCCAACGTGTACGTCCATCCGGAGCGGCTCGGCACCGGCGCGGGAACGCTCCTGCTGCGCACGGCGGAGGAGCATCTGGCGGCCGAGGGCGCCGGCACCGTCTACTCCTGGGTGCTGGACGAGCCGGCCAACCTCGCCTTCGCCGCCCGCCGCGGCTACCGCGCCAGCCGGCGCGCCCACTTCCTGCGCCTCGACCTCGCCCGGGGCGCGCTGCCGCCGCGCCGGGAACCGCCCGCCGGGGTGGAGCTGGTCAGCGGCTCGGTGTTCGCGGACGACGCGCGGCCGCTGTTCGCACTCGACGCGGAGACGGCGGCGGACGAACCGGGGGATGTGGCGGCCCAGTTCACGGACTACGAGCACTGGCTCGCCGAGACCTGGCGGCATCCGCTGGTCAGCCGGGAGCTGACCACGGTGGCCCTGGTCGACGGCCGCCCCGCGGCGTTCACCCTGGCCCGCACGGACGGCGCGGGCCGCTACGCCTCCGGCATGACGGGCACCGCACGCGCCCACCGGGGCCGGGGCCTGGCCAAGCTCGCGAAGAACGACTCCCTGCACCGGGCCAGGGCCGCCGGCTGCACGGAGGCCTTCACGGGCAACGACACCGGAAACGAACCGATGCTGGCGATCAACCAGTGGTTCGGTTACGAGATCTGCGCGACGGAGGTACGCCATGTCCGGCACCTCGGCTGACGGAGGGCGCCCCGCCACCGTGGAGGTCGCCCTCGTCAAGGCGGGCCGCACCAAGATCCGCTACCCGGCGGAGCTGCTCCACGACGACGGGACGCGCGTCACGGTCCGGGCCCCCTGGGCGGCCCCCGGCAGCCGGGACTTCGGCTTCGTCCGCTTCGAGCCGGGGGACGTCTTCACCGAGCACTACTGGCGCGACCGCTGGTACGCCGTCAAGGAGGTGTACGCCGGTGACGGCACCTTCAAGGGCTGGTACTGCGACGTGACCCGCCCCGCCGTCCGCGCGGAGGGCGTCCTCACGGTGGAGGACCTGGACCTCGACCTGTGGTGCTCGCCGGACGGGAGCACCGTGCTGCGCCTGGACGAGGACGAGTTCGAGGCGAGCGGCCTGCGCGCCGCGGACCCCGAGGCGGCCGCGGCGGCCCTGCGCGCCCTCACGGAGCTGGAGTCCCTGGCCCGCGCCGGGCTCCTCGGCACGGTCTGAGCACCGCGCCCCGGGCCGGGGGCGTCACCCGGTGAGCGGGACCGAGGCGGCGGTGCGCTCTCCGTCGTACGCGACGCTCTCGCCGTCCGACTGCCAGTGCACGGTGAAGCGTTCGCCCGCGCGCCAGGCGGTCAGGGCCTCGCGGCAGTACGCCACCGTGTCGTGCGGCAGGTCGGCCAGGGGGTGCCAGGTCAGCTCGGCGCACTTGTGCGGCTCGGCGTTGACCGGCTCGCCGCCCGCGCCGTACGCGGCGGAGAAGAACCAGCCCATGCGGGGCGCCGCGCCGGGTCCCCGGTGCTGGACGACCAGCTCCGCCCGCAGGTCCGCCGGCGCGAGGTCCAGGCCGATCTCCTCGCGGGCCTCGCGGAGCACGGCCTCGCGGACGTCCTCGCCGTCCTCCAGGTGGCCCGAGGGGAGGTTCCACAGGCCGTCGCCGTACCCGGTGCCGGCGCGGCGGGCCAGCAGCACCTCGTCCCCGCGGCGCAGCATGAGGTGGACGTCCACGACTTCGGCGTGCCGCCGCGGGGCCGCGGGGGTCACGCCGATGACCGCGTACCGCTCGTCCTCGACCGGGCCGCCCCACAGGCGCGGGTCCCCGGAGAGGCGCTCGGTGTGCAGCCGGGTGACGAGCGGGGTCAGGGCCTCGGTGAGGCGGGACATGGGCAGGCCGGCGGGCCGGGCCAGGTCCCAGACGCCCTCGACGAGGATCAGGCGGCCGCCGGGGCGCAGCAGGGTGTGCCAGTGGCGCACGGTGGCCTCGGGGTCCGGGAAGAGCCACAGGACGTGGCGGGCCAGGACGGTGTCGAACTTCCGGTCCCCCACCGGGGGGCGGGCCGCGTCGCCGGTCAGGATCTCGGCGTCGTGGCCCGCCAGCTTCTCGCGGGCCCGCGCCGTCATGTCCGGCGAGAGGTCGACGCCGGTGACCCGGTGGCCGTGCTCCGCGGCGAGCAGGGAGAGGCTGCCGGTGCCGCAGCCGAGGTCGAGCACGTCCCCGGGGGTGGCGGGCAGCCACTGCGACAGGCGCTCCAACCAGGCCCGGCGCACCGTCGCGTCGCGCAGGCCGTGGTCCGGTTCGTCGTCGAAGGTGGCGGCGGCGGCATTCCAGTCGACCCGTGCGGAGGCGTTGTTCATCATCATGGTCCGAGCCTGTCATCCACCACTGACAACGGGCCCCCCGGCGAGGCGTTGACGGCCCTTTGGCAGGTGCTCGGGCAGGTGCTCGGGCAGGTGCTCGATCAGAAAGGTGGCCCGGAGAGGTCTAGCGGAGCGCTCCGGTGGACATCGGTAAGGCAGGGAGGCAGCCATGCGCCGAGTCACCACGCACAAGCCCGTCATCAAGCCCGTCAGCCGCCGGGTGCGCGAACGCCAGGAGGCCGAGGTCAGGCCACGGGAGAGGCCGGAGGTCCGCAGGGACATCCAGCGGACGTGGTGGCCGGAGGGATGAGACGCCGCCCGGCGGAAGGCCGCCCGTAGGCACGCCGCCCCGTCAGGGGGTGGGCAGCCGCTTGCGGTAGTGCAGGCGGTCGTAGGGGCCCTCGACGCGGCGTTCCACGAGGTCGTAGCCGTAGCGAGGGTAGATCTTCTGGTTCTCCCACATCAACGCGTTGGTGTACAGGCGCACTTCGGGCAGGGACAGGGCACGCGCGTGTGCGTCGGCATGGGCGAGCAGGGCGCGGCCCACCCCTTGGCCCGCGGCGTCGGGGTGGACCGCGATGGATTCCAGGAACAGGTGGGCGTCCTCGGGCGGTTCGGTGACCGGGACGAGGACCAGCAGGCCGATGACCGGGTCCCCGGTGACGTACACCCGCCCCGCCGCGACGTCGGCCGCGTGGTCGGCCTCCATCGGGGCGGGGACGACGCCGATGCGCCGGATGTAGTGGTGGTAGGCCGCGTCGGTCACGGCCCGCACCGCGGGGACGTCGGAGGCGGTGGCGCGTCGGATGCCCGTGGGCACGGTGGTCGTGGTCATGCCTTTACGTCTACGTCACGGCGCCGCGCCCGCACCAGCGCCGTCCTCACCAAGGGCCACGCGGCGATCAGGACACGCAGGCCATGGACGGGACCGGACGCCACCGCCACCGAGGCGCCCCGGTCAGGACAGGCACGTGCTCGGTGTCGCGTGCTGCGGATCCAGCGCGTTGGCCACCTCGTGGTGGGCGACGCGGTCCAGGGTGCCGATCGCCACGTGCTCCGCCACATCGGCCCCGCACAGGTCCTGGACGGTCACGTTGCGCACTCCGGGACCGTCCAGGAACTGGCTGCGGTAGGGGGTGACCACCTCGTCGTATTTAGTGGCGATGACGGTGTAGCGCACGCCCGGCACGGTGTCCCCGCCGGCGTTGAGCCTGGTCAGGAAGGGTGAGCCGGCGATCTGGTCGGCGAGGGCCGGGGTGTTCGTGGTGAGCAGGTCCTCGATGCCCGGGAAGTACGGCAGCAGGCGGGTGAGGCCGAGCAGGGTGGTGCCGTGGTTGTCGGGCGCGAGGCCGATGAGGGCGTTCACCTTGGCGGCGCCGCCGAGGAACTTGAGGTAGTGGCGGGGCATCATGCCGCCCTGCGAGTGGCCGACGAGGTCCGCCTCCTTCGCGCCCGTCGAGGCGAGCACCTTGTCGACGAAGTCGTCGAGCTGCTCGGCGGACTTCTCGATGGGGCCGAGCCCGTGGAAGAACGGCACGTCCTTCAACTGGCCGTAGTCCAGGGAGTAGACGCAGTAGCCGCGCGCGACGAGGTAGGGCGCGAGGACGAGCCAGTTGTCGACGGAGTTGCCGAACGTGCCGTGCACGAGGACGACCGGGCGGGGGTGGGCGGCGGAGGGCCGGCAGGTGTAGTCGTTCCAGCCCCGCGATGTGGCGGCGGCCGCCTGAGGGGCGGCGTTCGCGGTGGCGGCGGGGGTGAGGGTGGCCGCACCGGTGAGAAGCAGGGCGACGGCGAACGCGCGCAGCGCGCGTCTTAGGGGCAGCATCGGGCGATCTCCTCGCGGCAGGGGAAAGAGGGGGGTACGCCCTGTGATCCGGATCGACAGGATGCCGTGCACACGTCAAATTACGCGCCGGTAGATGAAGAGTGAAGCGGCGCGTCACGACAACTTCCGGCACCGCCGACGGGGCCCTCGACCCGCGTCAGGCAGGGGCACGGGCGATCCCGGGCGCCCCCGTCCCCCTCCCCCCGCGTCACGCCGCCAGCGTGCCCGGCACGATCGTGCCGGGGCCGAACTTTTCCCGGGCCCGGTCGGCCACCTCCTCGATGCGGCGGGCCTTCTCGTCCGCCGGGTCGAACGTGAGCTGGTGGGCGGCCTGTTCGGCCGGGCCGAGCCCCTCGGCGCGCAGGGCCACGGCGCGCACCCGGGCCCGCTGGAGACCGAGCGCCTCGTACGCGCGGTAGGCGGCCGTGGTCAGCGCGGTGGAGTGCGCGGTCGGCTCCGGCAGGGTCCTGGTGCGCACGGTCGTACTGCGGTCCGCGTACCGCACGGTGAGGGTCAGCGCACGGCACACCTGGCCCTCGGCGCGCATCCGGACACCCAGTTCCTCGGCGCCGGACAGCAGGGCGCGGCGGTGCCGGAAGGGGTCGAGCTCGTCTCGGGGGAAGGGCCGTTCGACGGCGAGCGAGCGCGCGGCGGAGTTCGGCACGACCCGGGTGCGGTCGACGCCCCGCGCCTTCTCCCGCAGCTCACGGCCCGCGCGGGCGCCGACCAGCCGCTGGAGGGTGGACAGGGGCGCGGCGGCGACCTTCCCGAGGGAGTCGAGGCCGTACTCGCACAGGGTGCGGGCGGTGGCGCGGCCGATGCCGGGCAGGTCGCCGACGGGCCGCTCGGCGAGGAACTCCCGTACGCCGTCCGGGCCTTCCGGCACGGCGCGGGTCACGCCGGGGGCGGCACCACGGGCGGCCATCCGCGCCAGCATCGGGCCGGGTCCGGCGCCGATCGCGCACTCCACCCCGTACAGCGCGAGCGCCCGCACCCGGATCAGCGGGGCCAGCTCGACGGCGCTCCGCCCGAAGTACCGCCGCGCGCCGCGCAGGTCCAGCAGGGCGGCGTCGGGCGGGAGCGCCTCGACCTGGGGGGTGAACTCCCCGAGCATGCCGAGCAGTTGGGGGAGGGCGGCCTCGTACATGGGCGTCAGCAGGAAGCGCACGTAGAGGGTGCTCGCCGCGCCGCCCGCCACACCGCCGACCTCGCCGCCCACTCCCTCGCCCACCTCGCTGCTCGCCCCCCTGCTCATCTCACCGTTCGTCTCGCCGTTCATCCCGCGCTCCCCGGACTCCGGTGCCAGAACTTCCTGGTGCCGCCCGCCGCCCCCTCGCCCGCCGGACGGAGATCCGCCCAGGGGTGCATCTCGTACCCGGTGGACATGCGGACGCGCCGCCCGCCCGGCCCCGGCCCCGGTCCCGGCCCCTGCTCGGATGCGGGGTCGGGCTCGGGCGTCGGCTCCGGTTCCGCCAGCCGCAGCGCCACCGCGTCGAGGCCGCCCTCCTGACGCACCTCCACCAGTTCCGCGAGGTTCCACGCCGCCGCGCCGACCACGCTGAGGCTGCGCGGTCCGCGGCGCTGCACCACACCGCGCACCAGCAGCAGCCAGGAGTGGAAGACGGTGTGCGCGCACCGCTCGTGCGCGTCGTCGAAGAAGGCGAGGTCGACCAGGCCCGTGCCGTCGTCCAGGGTGGTGAAGATGACCCGCCTGCCGGAGCGGATCGGCGGGGTCTGGGTGGCCGCCTTGGCGCCCGCGACCAGGACGGTCGCGCCGTGTTCGGCCTCCCGCAGCCGCCGGGCGCTGAGCACGCCCAGTTCCGCGAGGAAGGCGGCGTGGTCGCCCATGAGATGGCGCGAGGAGTCCATGCCGAGGACGCCCAGTTCGGCGCTGAGCCGCTCCGCCTCGTCGAGGTCGGGCAGGCCCGCGGGCGCCGTCTCGCGCCCGCCGGACAGGGGCAGTTGGGCGCCGGCCGCGCCCCGGGCGCCCCGCCGCAGCTCGGCGAGGTGCAGTTGCAGGTCGCGGCGGTTGGCGCCGAACGCGTCGAGCGCGCCGACCTGCGCGAGCCGCTGGGCGACCGGCTTGGAGGGGCGGGCCCGCTCCCAGAAGTCGACGAGGGAGGCGTAGGGCCGCCCGTCCGCGATGCGCGCCGCCTCGGCCTCGCTGATGCCGTGCACGTCGCAGAGGGCGAGGCGCAGGCCCCACATCCGCCGGGGCTCGGACACCAGTTCGATACGGTGGGCGACCGCGGACCGGTTCACGTCCACCGGCAGGATCGGCACCCCGCGCCGCCGCGCGTCCGCGAGCAGCAGCCGCTTCGGGTACATCCCGGGGTCATGGGTGAGCAACCCGGCGTAGAACGCGGCCGGGTGATGGGCCTTCAGCCACGCCGACTGGTACGTCGGCACGGCGAAGGCCACGGCGTGCGCCTTGCAGAAGCCGTACGAACCGAAGGCCTCGACGATCTCCCAGGCGCGGGCGATCGTCGGGGCGTCGTACCCCTTGGCCGCCGCGTGCCGCGCGAACCACAGGCGGATGCGCCCCTGCGACTCGGGGTCGGAGAGCCCGCGCCGCACCTGGTCCGCCTCGTCGCGCCCGCAACCGGTCATGATGTCCACGATCTGGATGATCTGCTCGTGGAAGACGACGACGCCGTAGGTCTCCCGCAGCGGCTCGGTCAGGTCCGGATGCGGATAGCGCACGGGCGCGCGGCCGTGCCTGGCCTCGATGAAGGGGCGCACCATGTCGGCCGCGACCGGGCCCGGACGGAACAGGGAGATGTCCACCACCAGGTCGTGGAAGGTCGAGGGCTGCAACCGCCCGACCAGGTCGCGCTGGCCCGGCGACTCGATCTGGAAGCAGCCGAGCGTCTCGGTGGACTTGATGAGCCGATACGTCGCCGGGTCGCCCGGCGGCACCGCGTCCAGGTCGACCCGCTCCCCCGTGGCCCGCTCGACCTCCGTCACCGCGTGCG
The DNA here is from genome assembly GCF_040629635.1 of Streptomyces sp. NPDC005898. NCBI lineage: Bacteria > Bacillati > Actinomycetota > Actinomycetes > Kitasatosporales > Streptomycetaceae > Streptomyces > Streptomyces sp. NPDC005898. Next base: position 76,755 of record NZ_JBEXWC010000027.1, read on the forward strand.
CCATCGCCGACTGCATCCGCACGCCGAGCACGTCGAGCTTGAGCAGGCCGAGGTCCTCCACGTCGTCCTTGTCGAACTGCGACATGGGCAGGCCCTCGCCGCTGGTGGGCACGACGGGCGTGCGGGCGAGCAGCGAGGCGTCGGAGAGCAGCACCCCGCACGGGTGCATGGCGACGCCGCGCGGCAGCGCGTCCAGCGCCTCGACCAGCTCCCACAGCCGGTCACGGCCGCCCAGCTCCTTCGCCACCGCGCGCAGTTCCGGCAGTTCCGCCAGCGCGGAGCGGGCGTCGCGGGCGCGGATGTGCGGGAAGGCCTTGGCGAGCTTGTCGATCTCGGCCGGGTCCATGGACAGGGCCGCCCCCACGTCGCGTACGGCGTGCCGTACGCGGTAGGTCTCGGGCATGGCGACCGTGGCGACCCGCTCGGCGCCGAAGCGGCCGATGATCGCGCGGTAGACCTCCAGGCGGCGGGCCGACTCGACGTCGATGTCGATGTCGGGCAGCACGTAGCGCCGCTTGGACAGGAACCGCTCCATGAGCAGCCCGTGTTCGACGGGGTCGGCGTGCGCGATGCCGATGAGGTGGTTGACGAGGGAGCCGGCGCCGGAGCCGCGCGCGGCGACCCGTATCCCCAGCCCGCGTACGTCGTCGACGACCTGGGCGACGGTGAGGAAGTAGGAGGCGAAGCCGTGGTGGGCGATGATGTCCAGCTCGCGGTGCATCCGCTCCCAGTAGGCGCGCCGGGAGTCGTAGCCGCGCAGCACCATGCCCGCCGCCGCCCGGGAGGCGAGGACGCGCTGCGCGGTGCGCCGCCCGGCGCCGACCAGACGCGGTTCGGGGAAGCGGACGGAGCCGATGCCGAGGTCGTCCTCGGGGTCGACCAGGCACGCGGCGGCGGCCGCCCGGGTCTGGTCGATCAGCCGGTGGGCGGTGTCGCGGCGGAACCCGGCGGCCTCCACGACCCGTTCGGCGACGCGCAGCATGGCGTCCGCGTCCTTCAGCCAGCGTTCGCCGCCGTCGAGTCCCTTGGCCGGGTCCACCGGGACGAGGCGGCGGGCGGCGTCCAGGACGTCGGCGACGGGGCCCTGACCGGGGTCGGCGTAGCGCACGGCGTTGCTCAGGACGGGTCGTACGCCTTGTTCGGCGGCGAGGCCGAGGGTGCGCGCGGCCAGCCGGAGGGAGCCGGGGCCCGTGCCCTCGCGTCCGTGCCAGACCGTCTCCAGGCGCAGGTCGTCGCCGTACCGCTCGCGCCAGGGCGCGAGGAGCCGGGCGGCGCGGTCGGGGCGGCCGGCGGCGAGCGCGCGGCCCACGTCGGAGGCGGGGCCGAGCAGCACGGTCAGGCCCTCGCCGTGGTTCTCCTCCCACGGCAGGACGGGCCGCCCCTCGGCGGCGGCGTCCCGGTGCGCGGCGCTGACCAGGCGGCAGAGCGTGGCCCAGCCGGTGGCGCCGTCCCGGGCGAGGTAGGTCACGCGCGGGGTCGACTCGTCGATGAAGGCACCGCCGCGCACAGGGGTCCGGCGCCGCTCGCCCCTGGCCGGGGCGGGCTCCCCCACCGCCAGCTCGGTGCCGAACAGCGGCCGCACGCCGGCCTTCGCGCAGGCCTTGGCGAACCGGACGGTGCCCGCGAGGGTGTCCCGGTCGGTGAGCGCGAGGGCGTCCATGCCCCGGTCGGCGGCGCGCTCGGCCAGCCGCTCCGGGTGCGAGGCGCCGTACCGCAGGGAGAACCCGGAGGCGGTGTGCAGATGCGTGAACCCGGGCACACGCACCTCCTGTCACCCTCAACCGATCCGATCCCGTATCCCCCACCTCCACCATAGACCAAGTTTCGAACGCTTGTACGACATGCGTGCGGGGCCCACCCCACGGCACCGCCGCGTCACCCGTCCGGCCCCTCCCACCTGCGCGGACGACCGGTGCCCTGGAGCGTGGGGGCATGAGGTTCGCCGACGAAATGAAGAGCGCCGTCACGCCGCGAGCAGCCCTGCTCGTCCTCGGCGTACTCGCCCTGCAGCTGCTGTTCATCGCCTCCTACGTGGGCGCGCTGCACGACCCGAGGCCCAAGGACGTGGCCTTCGGGGTGGTCGCCCCCAAGGAGGCGGCCCAGCAGACCGCCGACCGGCTGGAGAAGCTGCCCGGCGAACCGCTGGACCCCCGCGTCCTCGCGGACGAGGCCGAGGCCCGCCACCAGATCGCGCGCCGCGACATCGACGGCGCCCTGCTCGTGGACCCGCGCGGCACGACCGACACCCTCCTGGTCGCCTCCGGCGGTGGCACGGCGCTCTCCAGGACCCTGACCTCCCTCCTCACGGAGGTGGACGCGGCCGAGAAGCGCACGGTGAAGACCGTGGACGTGGCCGCCGCGTCGGACCAGGACTTCAACGGCCTCTCGTCCTTCTACCTGATCGTCGGCTGGTGCGTCGGCGGCTATCTGTGCGCGTCGATCCTCGCGATCAGCGCGGGCTCCCGCGCCGCCAACGTGCCGCGCGCGACCATCAGGCTCGCCACCATGGCGCTCTACTCGATCATCGGCGGCCTCGGCGGCGCGGTCATCATCGGGCCGATCCTCGGGGCCCTGCCCGGCAGCATCATGGGCCTGTGGGGCCTGGGCGCCCTGGTCGTCTTCGGGGTCGGCGCGATCACGCTCGCCCTCCAGGCGCTCACCGGCATCATGGGCATCGGCCTGGCCGTCCTCATCATCGTCATCGGGGGCAACCCGAGCGCGGGCGGCGCCTTCCCGCTGCCGATGCTGCCGCCCTTCTGGAAGGCGATCGGGCCCTGGCTGCCGCCGGGCGCCGGCACCTGGGTGGCGCGCTCCATCGCCTACTTCGAGGGGAACGCGATCACCGGGCCGCTCCTGATCCTGGCCGCCTGGGCGCTCGTCGGCGTCGTCGTCACCCTCGCCCTGTCGGCCCGGCGCGGGCGGCCGGTCAACGGCTCGATCGACCTCAGCGGCACGCACTACGGCAGGACGTGAGCCCCGCCCCCCGTCGCTCGCGGGCGGGGGCGGGGCTCATGGCGTCCGGCGGACTCAGCCGATCCGAGCGCCGTAGGCGCTCAGCGCCTCCGGCACCGGCTGGAAGAAGGTCTCGCCTCCCGAGGAGCAGTCGCCGCTGCCGCCCGAGGTGAGACCCAGCGCGGTGTCCCCGGCGAAGAGGGGGCCGCCGCTGTCGCCGGGCTCGGCGCACACCGTCGTCCGGATCAGGCCGTCGACCCGGCCCTCCTGGTAGTTCACCGTGGCGTTCAAGGCGGTGACCTCGCCGTCGTGGACCTGCGTGGTGCTGCCGCTGCGCCGCACCTGCTGCCCGACGGTGGCCTCGCCCGCCCTGGTGATCGCCTGGGCGCCGCCGTCGTAGAGGTTCACCTCGCTCGGGTGCGGGATGTCGGCCGTGTACTTCACGAGGGCGTGGTCGTCGCCCGGGAAGCTCGACTCCCGCGTATCGGCGATCTCCTGGCCGCCCTCGGTGGCGGACCAGCTCTTGACCGCGTTGCCGCAGTGGCCCGCCGTCAGGAAGTAGGGCTCACCGCCCTTGACGACGTTGAAGCCGAGCGAGCAGCGCGAGCTACCGCCCCAGATCGCGTCGCCGCCGGCGATGAACACCTTGTACTCGCCCTTGCCGCGCCGGAGTTCGGCCTTGCCGCCGAGGCCCTTCACGACCGAGGCGACCTTGTCGAGCGCGGCGCCCCTGACCGTGCGGTCCGCCGTGAGCACGACCTTGTTGGCGGCCGGGTCCATCGCCCACGAGGTGCCGGGGACGGCCGCCTCGCGGTCGAGCACGGCGCGGGCGCCCGCCAGCTCAGCCAGGGAGTTCCCGACGATTCCGGCCCTGCCGCCCGCCGCTTCGACGGTGTCCGCCGCGCGCTCGTCCAGCACGTTCACGACGAGCGTGCGGGACGCGGCGTCGTAGTACGTGCCGGCCGCGGCCGGGCCCAGGTCCTTGCTCAGGGCCGAGGCGAGCTTTCCGGCCTGCGCCGCCGAGAGGATGTGCGGTGCCGGCTCGGGCGGCCTCTCGCTCGCGTTCGCACTCTGGAAGGTGGCTCCCGCGGCGATCAGCGCGGCGATGCCCGCGCCTGCCACGGCGGTCCGCCGCTTGGGTGTGCGTCGGTGGTTCAAGGCTCACGACCTTCTGTGTGTGGGGGGAGAACGACCCGCTCGGCGTGGGGGCCTGAGGGGTCGTGAGGCGTACGCGGCACAGATGGAGGCATGCCCGAACAGCGGCGTTGTCACGCGGTGATGACCGCGTCCATGCCCATCGCCTCGTCCACTGTCCCGACGCCGCGCGGTCGCACACAAGGTCCACTTCAGGACGCGCACGCGAAAGCGGCAGTGCGCCCTTCCGCTCCCCCACGCCGTCCCCGGCGCGAACACCGCGTCCGCGACGGGGACGAGCCCCCACCCGGTGGCCGGGTGGGGGCTCGTCGTGCTGCCGGTACGACCGGTGCCGTGGCCGCTGGTGCTCAGTACACGCTCACGTTGTACGCGCGCAGCGCCTCGGTGACCGGCTGGAAGAAGGTCGTGCCGCCGGACGAGCAGTTGCCGCTGCCACCGGAGGTCAGACCGAGCGCCGTGGAGCCGGCGTACAGCGGGCCGCCGCTGTCGCCGGGCTCGGCGCAGACCGTGGTCTTGATCATGCCGTAGACGATGTCGCCGCCGCCGTAGTTCACGGTCTGGTTCAGCGCGGTGACCCGGCCGCTGTGCGTACCGGTGGTGGAACCGCGGCGGGTGACGGTCTGGCCGACCGTGGGATCGGCGGCGGTCGTGATGTCCTGACTGCCCACGGTGCCGGACTTGGTGATCGAGGTGTTGGTGTAGCGCACGATCCCGTAGTCGTTGGTCGGGAAGCTGGAGCCGTACGTGGTGCCGAGCACGGTGGTCTTCGCCGAGTCGGCCCACCACGTGCCCGCGCCGTCGGTGCAGTGCCCCGCGGTCAGGAAGTAGTAGGTGGTGCCGTTGCGGACGTTGAAGCCGAGCGAACAGCGCCAGCTGTCGGCGTAGATGGCGTCGCCGCCGGAGATGTACTTCTGGAACTTGCCCGGGGTGCGCTCGATCTTCAGGGCGCCGGCGTTGGACCCGGCGGCCGCCTTGAGCTTGGCGATCTCCGCCTTGGACACCGTGCTGTCGGCGGTGACCACGACCTGCTTGGTCTTGGGGTCGATGCCCCAGGCGGTGCCCGCGACGTCGGCGCCGAGCACCGCGTCGCTGGCCTGTTCGAGCTGCGAGGCGCTGAAGGTGGCCATGCCGTCCTGCGCGCTCGCCGCGGGTACGGAGAGCGCGCCGGCGGCGAGCAGAGCGGTGGCCGTCGCGAGCAGGCGGGTACGTCTCACCAGGCCGGTGTGGGGGATGGTGCGCTTGATCCTCACGTTGTTCCCTCCCGAGGGAAGTCAGTGGGTCCTTGTGGGTTGAGGACCCGTGAGGCGCAGCCATGGAGCAGACCCGGGTTCCGCATACGCCGTGCTCCTGACAAGCGCTGCTCGGGAGTATTGAGGGGCGAGGACCAGCCGCACAAGGGCGCCTTTCAGCCGTCCGACCGGCCGCCGGACCGCCGCCCCCAAGGGCCGGTCCGGGGTTTCCCGGAGCCGGCCCAGCCCTCTTCCCGGAGCCGGGGTTCAGCGCTCCAGGACGTTCCGCTCCCCCGCCGCGATCTCCGTCGCCAGGGTGTTGCCCGGCGGCGGGAAGGGGCAGACGAAGTGGTCGGCGAAGGCGCACGGCGGCAGCAGCGCCCGGTTGAAGTCGACCGTGGTGCGCCCCTTCGCGTCGGGCGCGGCGGGCCGCAGGAACCGGAAGCGGTAGCTGGACGTGCCGCTGGTGGCGTCCGCGAAGACGGCCCAGAGCGAGCCGTCCGCCTCGACGCTCACCTGGAGCGTGTGCTCGGCCTCCCCGAGCCGGAAGGCCAGCTCCCCGTCGAGGCCGAGGCCCCGCTCCTTGCCGTCCGCGTTGCCGACCTTGACGGTGCGGTTCTCCCCGTACGGCGTGAAGCGCCCCGGCACGGCCCAGCGCGCGTCGTGGGCGGTGGCGTCGATGCCCTGGAAGGCGCGGCGCGTGGCGGCGTGCGGGTCGAAGACGCGCACCGCCCACAGGCCCTCGCGCCGGATGACGACGAGCCGGCGTTCGCCGTGGGCGACACGGGCGGTGGCCGGGCCGCTGTCCGCGCCCAGCCGGACCTCGCCGGTCAGGGGGCGGCCGTCGACGGTCAGACCGTCCCCGGCCCCGGCGCTCAGGACGACCGCGTCGGCCGTCCCGGTCCACCGCCCGGGGATGTCCAGAATTGAACCGTCCGGATGGTCCGCGAGCCAGTGCGTGCCGGTGAGCGAGAGCGGCCCGTAGGGGGCCGCGACCGTCTCGGCGCGCTGTTCGTGCCAGCGCCGCCAGTCCTCCGCGGCGTCGGGGTCCGGGGCGCTCGGGGCGTGCTCGGGGTGCTCGTTGGTCATGAGGGTCAACCCTTCCATACGGGCTCGCGCAGCCCGAGGTGGGAGCGCAGCGTCGCGCCCCGGTATTCCGTGCGGTGCGCGCCGCGTTCCTGGAGCAGGGGCACCACCTGGTCGACGAAGTCGTCGAGGCCGCCGGGCGTGAGGTGCGGGACGAGGATGAAGCCGTCGGCGGCGCCGACGCGCACGAACTCCGCCATCTCCCGCGCGACCGAGCGGGCGGTGCCGATGAACGACTGGCGGGCGGTGGTCTCGATGACGGTCTGCCGGATGGACAGCCCCTTGGCCTCGGACAGGGCCCGCCACTTGCGGGCCACCGCGAGCGGGTCGGCGATCCGCACCCGGCCCTGGGCCAGCTCGGACGAGGGGTCCGGGTCGAAGGCCGGCAACGGCCCGTCCGGGTCGTACGAGGAGAGGTCCACGCCCCAGACCTGTTCGAGGGCGAGGATCGCGTTCTGCGGGGAGACCTGCCGGCGGCGGATCCCGGCGGCCTTCTCCTGCGCCTCGGCCGCGGTGTCCCCGAGGACGAAGGTGACGCCGGGCATGATCTTCAGGTCGTCGGGGGACCGCCCGTACGCCGCGAGGCGCCCCTTCACATCGGCGTAGAAGGCGCGTCCGGCCTCCGGGGTGCCGTGCCGGGTGAAGACCACGTCGGCGGCCGAGGCGGCGAACTCCCTGCCCTCGGGCGAGTCCCCCGCCTGGATGACGACGGGGTGCCCCTGCGGGGAGCGCGGTGCGGTGAACTCGCCCTCCACATCGAAGTGCTCCCCGTGGTGCGCGAAGGGCCGCGCCCTGCCCTCGGGCGTCCAGGAGTCCCACAGCTGCCTGGCCGTCGCGAGGAACTCCGCGGCCCGGGTGTAGCGGTCCGCCCGGTCCAGGTAGCCGCCGCGCCGGAAGTTCGCGCCGGTGAAGGCGTCCGAGGTGGTGACGATGTTCCAGGCGGCGCGGCCCGCGCTGAGGTGGTCCAGGGCGGCGAACCGGCGGGCCAGTTCGAAGGGTTCGTTGAAGGTCGCGTTGACGGTGGCGGCGAGGCCGAGCCGCTCGGTGACGGCGGCGAGGGCGGCCAGGACGGTGAGCGACTCGGGTCTTCCGACGACGTCCAGGTCGTGGATGCGGCCCTTGTGCTCGCGCGGGCGCAGCCCTTCGGCGAGGAAGAAGAAGTCGAACAGGCCGCGCTCGGCGGTGCGGGCCAGCCGCTCGAAGGACGAGAAGTCGATGTGGGAGCCGGACGCCGGGTCGGACCAGACGGTGGTGCTGTTGACGCCGGGGAAGTGGGCGGCGAGATGGACCGGCCTGCTCACGACCGCTCCCCCGCGGGCACGGCGTGGCGGTTGGCGGGCCGGGGGAGCCCCAGGTGCTCCCGGAGGGTGCTGCCCGGGTAGAAGGTGCGGAACAGGCCGCGGTGCTGGAGCAGGGCGACGGTTCCGTTGACGAGCCGCTCCAGGTCGCGGCGCGGCTCCACCGGCGTCAGGTGGAAGCCGTCGACGGCGCCCGCGCGGTGCCAGTCGGCGATCAGCTCGGCCAGGTCGACGGGCCCGCCCCGGTACACCGGCCCCTCGGCGGTGGGCAGCGGCCCTCCCCCGTGGCCCGGTTCGGCGGCGCACTCGCCCCCGCCGAGGTCGACGACGAGGGCGGCGAGCACCCGCAGCGTGTCGGGGTCGCGGCCGGAACGGGCGGCCAGCGCCCGCAGTTCGGCCCGCGCGGCGTCGGCCCGGCGGGCGGAGGCGGCCCGCACCAGGGCGACGTCCGCGTGCCGGGCGGCGATCTCGCGGGCGGCCGGCACGGTGGCGTCGACGACCCGTACGGGGTGGCCCTGGGGCGGCCGCGGCACGATGGAGGGGCCCCGCACCGAGAAGGTGCGGCCCGTGAAGTCGACGTGGTGCAGTTTGTCCCGGTCGATGAAGCGGCCGCTCGCCGCGTCCCGTATCTCCGCGTCGTCCTCCCAGCTGTCCCAGAGCAGCGCGGCGGCCTCGGCGACCTCGCCGGCCTCGCGCCACAGCTCCTCGCGGGGCGCGGCGCGGCGCCGCCCGAAGAGCCGCGCCTCGGCCTCGGTCTCCGACACGCCGAGGAGCCAGCCGGCCCGCCCCCGGCTGACCCAGTCGAGGGTGGCCACGGCGGCCTGCACGTGGAACGGCTCGGTGTGCGTGGTCGTGACGGTCGGCACGAGCCCGACGCGGCCGGTGGCGGGCGCGATCCGGGCGGCCACGGCGAGCGCGTCCGGGCCGGGCCGCGCGAAGGAGTCGCCGAGCGTCACGAAGTCCAGGGCGCCGCGCTCGGCCAGCAGCGCCAACTCGGCGTAGGGGGCGGCTTCGTGGACGCCCGGCAGGTCGATGGCGGCGGCGAGGTGGAGGGCGCCGCGGCAGGGGGCACCAGGGGATGGGGTCATCGGGTGGGGGGCCTTTCGCTGGGGCGAGTCATAAGGGGGGGTCAAAGGGGAAGTTCGGCGGGGAAGGCGGGGCCACGTGGTCACCGCGCGGCTCCCAGGACGTCGAGGACGGCACGCGCGGTGGCGTCGTTCTGCCGGAAGGAGGGGCTGTTGGTGCGCGGCCGGGTGAAGGCGCCGGCGCCGCGCGCGTCGGTGTGCGGGCCGAGCGCGAAGCGGCGGGGGTGTGCGGCGCCCGCGCGGTCCAGGACGCGCCCGTCGGCGGGGTCCACGGCGAGCAGCCCCGCCGGGGTCGGGGCGGCCCCTTCGGCGTGCAGGGCGCGCAGCAGCGGGTCCCGGGTGCGGGCGAGCGTGGGGCGGGGCAGGCGGGCCTCGACGAGGGCGCGGGCCTCGGTGACCTGGCCGGGCAGGGTGGGGCTGCGGGCGCGGAACACGCCGTCCTCGGCGCTCACCCGGACGTCGGCGCCGAGGAAGCGCACGACACCGGCGCGCGAGAGGGCGAGCAGGTGCCGCAGCCGCGGCCCGGGCGGCCCGGACGCGAGGAAGCTGAAGAAGCCGTGCCACCACGGCCCCACGTCACCGAGGCGCACCAGTTGTCCGTAGGCGGACAGAAGTGCGAGGAAGACGGCGAGGTCGGGGCTGTGCCCCGGATCGTGCCGGCGCGCCAGGTCGGCGGCGATGTGAGCGCGCACGCCCTCCTGGAGTTCCTCGTACGAGGTGGGGCGCACCCCGGCGAGCGGCCGGTCGAGGGCGGCGAGGTCGAGCCGGTCGGCGGGGTCGGGCACGGCGGAGGCGACGAGGGCGGCCAGCTCCGGGCTGCCGGGCGGGCAGGCCCCGTACTTCTCGTCGAAGTCCGTCCAGGCGACGGCGGTGCGCTCGGGGTGGGCGGTGAAGAGGCGGTGGTAGTGGGCGAAGCCGAGTTCTTTGCCGATGAGCGGCCACACGTCACGGCGGAAGTCGGGCGGCCGCGGCCCGGCGAGGAGTGCGTCGATCTCGGCGGGGCCCAAGTAGCGGGGCAGCGGCGGCGGTTCCCCCGTCCAGTCGTAGCCGATCTTGGAGTGGTAGGGGACGCCGCGCCGGGAGCCGACGTACAGCACGGGCTCGCGCCCCGAGGGCAGGTACCGCTCCCCTTCGTGCCGGCCGCCCCGGCCCTCGGTGAGGAGCACCATCAGGTCCACGAAGGCGAGGCCGAGGCCGCGCACGATGACGGGCTCGCCCGGGGCGAGCGGCGACAGATCGCTGTCGGCGGTGAACTGGGGCGGCAGGTACACGAGCCCGTTCCGCGCCGCGTACTGGACCAACTCCCGCTGCTCGTCGTCCGGTTCGGCGTCCAGGTGACCCTGGGCGAGGACGACCGCGTCGGCGGCGAGCGGCTCGGCGACGCCCTCCAGCCACACCTCCTGGCGCCCGTCGGGCGGCCCGGTGACCCGTAGCGCCCTGCGCCGGTGGTGGTGGACGGCGGTGCCGGGCGGCAGGGCGGCGACGGCCTTCTCGTACACCCAGCGCAGATAGCCGCCCTGCTCGCGGCGGCCGACGAAGGTGTGCCCCGCGCGGCCCGTCCACTCGTCCAGCGCGGGTCCCGGCAGGACCGGTCCGGCGATCTCCACCGTGTCGTCCGTGAACATCGTGACGTCATCGGCCCGCGAGTTCATCCACAGGAGCGGCGACTGGTCCTGCCGCCAGACGCGGCCCCCGCCGGGCGGATGCGGGTCCACGAGGTGCAGGTCAAGGCCGGGACCGCCGTACAGCTCGGGCGCGTTGGCCGCGAGGCGCTCCAGGACGCCGGTGCCGCGCGGCCCGGCGCCGACGATCACCAGCGAGGCACGGGCGGGAGCGGGAGCGGGAGCGGCCGCAGAGGTGACGGTGCCGCAGGGCGGGAGAGCACCGGAGGTCGGCGGAGGGCCGGAAGGGGTGAGGGGGTCGCGAGGCATGCGGAAGGCTCCGTGGATGCGGGGGATCGAACACGGGTGGTGCCTTCACACGGACCGAGCCCCTCAGCACGGTCCGCCGTCGAGATTACGGGGCCTCTCGCGTGCCCTGTCAAGGCTGTCCAGGATATGAGCGGTGCGTCTCACGGCAGTTGACGGGGAAACGGATGCCTGTTCCACTTAGCCCCATGCATTCGCAGCAGTGGCTGGTCACGCGCTCCCACATCGACTTCGGTCGCGTGTGGTCCGCGTCTTGTTGACGCCCTCCTGAGCCGAGCCTTCGGCCCGCTGCGCCCTCCCCCGACGCCGCGCCCCGCGCGCCGTCGGCCTCGCACCGCCGCCTTCACACGCGCGCCCCGCATGTCCCGCCGCTCACCCCTCCCGGGCGCGAGCGGCGGTCCCCCCTCCCCTCGTACGTCCGCTTCGGGCCGCTGCTCACAGGCCGCAGTCGCAGCACTGACAGCACTCGCAGCAACCGCAGTCGCAGTCGCAGTTCTGGCAGCAGCCCTCCCGCTTCTTGCGGGACCAGGGGCCCTCGTACTCCTCGGCGCAGCACATCTTGCAGGTGCAGCACAGTCCGATGGCGACGGCGCACCCCGCCCAGAAGCCGCGCCTGCCCGGCTTCGGCGGCTGCGGCTCGAACGCGGGCCCGCCCCCGAAGCCGCCCGGCCCGCCCGGCCCGCCACCTCCGTACGGGCCGCCGCCACCCCCGTACGGGCCGCCGCCCCCGTACGGATTGCCGCCGCCTCCCTGAGGACCTCCATAGGGTCCGCCGTACGGCCCCCCGTACGGCCCGCCCTGCTGCGGCGGAGGCTGGTGCGGGGACCCGCCGAACGCCCCGCCCGGCGCCCCGAACGCGCCGCCCTGATGATTCGTCACCTCGTGGGCGTGTCCGCAGGACGCGGCGCCGAACGCACGGTCCACCGACCGGCGCAGCTCGTGGGCGAGCAGCACATGCGCGAGTCCGCCGTCGGTGAAGCGCACCTCCCGCAGCGCCAGGCGTATGCCGTGCAGCGCGTCGTCGGCGAGGCGGCGCGCCTCGGTGAGGGACGTGCCCGTCGCGGCGAGGGGGTTCCAGGCACCCGACGCGGCGTCAGCCTCCCGGTCCTCCACCGCGTCGAGCAGGTGCGCGAGCCGGCCGAAGAGCCGGCCCGCCTCGGCGAGGGGCTCGACGTTGCCCGGCCGGCCCGCGAGCACCGCGGTGTGCGCGAAGGCCGCCGCGGTCGCGGTCTCGGTCGGTTCGGTGACCGCGAGCAGGGAGGTGCCGGGGCCCGCCAAGGCCTCGACGCCCGCCTGCCGTTCGACGGCGTCCACCAGGACGGCGGTGTCGAAGCCCACCGCGGAGCCGGTCCGCGCGCCCGCCTTGTCCCAGCTCCTGGCCACGCGCCGGGCGGCGAGCGCCACCGGCCGGCGCGCCAGCAGACCGTCGCCGTCGACGACATGGTCGCGGACCTTGGCCGAGGCGAGCACCAGCGAGACGGCGGCCGCCAGCCGGGCGCCCTCGCCCCGCGCGACGGAGGCGGTCCGCATCCCGCGCAGCGGGCAGGGCCCCGCCGTGCGCCGGCCGGCCGCGGTGCGCTCGGCCTGAGCCTCCGTCAGCACCGAGATGATGAGCCCGTCGTAGTTGGTGACGACGCGGGCGAACTGCCCGTGGTCACCGCGCAGCGCGAGGCAGAGCCCGCACAGGTGCGCCGTCCACTGGGTGGCGAGTTTCTCGCCGAGACGATGACTGCAGGGCCTGACGATTCCGAACACGGCGACTCCCCCGAGCGGCCCGAAACTGATGAACCCCGGCATCGTAGCGAGGGCCGTTCACCCGTCCGTACCCGCCGTCACCCATACGCCGTGAATCATCACATTTCACTCTCCGTCAGCATCCGTACGCAAGGGGCCCCTTGAACCACCACGTGCGTCGGCGTGTTGACTCTGCACCAGTACCGTCACGAAAAGCCCGCGCGGCGACTATCCACTTGGCGCACTATCCGCATCATGGACGAGCATAGGGACGCGGATGCAGGGAAACCGCTGTGAGAGGAGGCGTCCATGGGATCGGTGCGCAAGGCGAGCGCTTGGCTTGGCCTCGTCGACGACAACAACGACGAGCGATACTACGACGACGGTTATGAGGACGACAGGGACGAGGGGCCGGCACAGCCGGAGGCATGGGTCACCGACCCGCGGGGGCGGGTGGCGCCCGAGACGGCCGAGGACGACGGGCGCCGGATCGGCACCGTGACCCCGGACAGCTTCCGGGACGCGCGCGCCATCGGCGAGCTCTTCCGGGACGGTGTCCCGGTCATCATGAACCTCACGGCCATGGAGCCCACCGACGCCAAGCGCGTGGTCGATTTCGCGGCCGGTCTCACCTTCGGCCTGCGCGGTTCGATCGAGCGCGTGGCGACGCGGGTCTTCCTGCTCACCCCGGCCGACACGCACATCGTCAGCGGCGAGGCCGCGGGCCGTCCCTCGGACGGCTTCTTCAACCAGAGCTAGGGCAAGGCCGCTCACCGGCCCCTGCCGGGGTCACCGGAAGGCGTCGAGACCGGTGAGCGCCTTGCCCAGCACCAGCTGATGCATCTCGACGGTGCCCTCGTAGGTGAGCACCGATTCGAGGTTCGTCGCGTGCCGCATGACCGGGTACTCCAGCGAGATCCCGTTGGCGCCCAGGATCGTCCTGGACGTGCGGCAGATCTCGATCGCCTCCCGTACGTTGTTGAGCTTTCCGAAACTGACCTGCTCGGGACGGAGCCTGCCCGCGTCCAGGCGCCGTCCGAGGTGGTGGGCGAGCAGGATGCCCTTGTGCAGTTCGACCGCCATGTCGGCGAGCTTGGCCTGGGTGAGCTGGAAGCCGCCGATGGGCCGGCCGAACTGCTCGCGGGTCCGCGCGTACTCCACCGCCGCCTCGAACGACGAGCGGGCGGCGCCCATCGCACCCCAGACGATGCCGTAGCGGGCGTGGGACAGACAGCTCAGCGGGCCCTTGAGGCCGACGACCTCCGGCAGGACCGCGTCGGCGGGCAGCCGCACCTCGTCCATCACCAGCTCACTGGTGACGCTCGCGCGCAGCGACCACTTGTGCTTGATCTCGGGTGCCGAGAAGCCGGCCGTGTCGGTCGGCACGACGAAGCCCCTGATCCCCTCCTCGGTCTGCGCCCAGACCACGGCGACGCCCGCCACGGAACCGTTCGTGATCCACATCTTGCGGCCGCTGAGCAGCCAGTCGGTGCCGTCCCGCTTCGCGTACGTCCGCATCGAGGCCGGGTCGGAGCCGTGGTCGGGCTCGGTCAGGCCGAAGCAGCCGATGATCTCGCCCGCGGCCATGCCGGGCAGCCAGCGCTGCTTCTGCTCCTCGGAGCCGAAGCGGTGGAGGGCGTACATGGCGAGGGAGCCCTGCACGGAGACCAGTGAGCGGATGCCGGAGTCCGCGGCCTCCAGCTCCAGGCAGGCGAGCCCGTACTGGACGGCGCTCGCGCCCGCGCAGCCGTAGCCCTCCAGCGACATGCCGAGCGCCCCGAGGGAGCCGAGCTCGCACGCCAGCTCGCGGATGCCGGGCAGCTCGCCCCGCTCGTACCACTCGGCGATGTGCGGCAGGACCCGGTCGGCCGCCCAGGAGCGGACGGTGTCCCGGACCGCGAGGTCCTCCGGGTCGAGGAGGTCGTCGATGCCGAGGGGGTCGCTGGGGTCGAAGGGCGGCAGAGGGGAGCGGGCGCTTGCGGACATGCGGGCCTCCGGCGGCACAAAACTAGCAGTGGTAGTCAACTACGGCTGGCGCCGACGTTACGACGCACTCTCCCGCACGTCCAGACCCGCCGGACCGCGACCACCGGCCGAAGGCGGCACGTCTCCACGCCGGGAGCCCACCCCGCCCCGCGCCGGACTCCCGGGCGCCGGAATCCCCGCACGTCCAGACCCGCCGGACCGCGCCACCGGCCGAAGGCGGCACGTCTCCACGCCGGGAGCCCACCCCGACCCGCGCCGGACCCCCGGGCGCCGGAATCCCCGCACGTCCAGACCCGTCGAGCCCCACCGACCGAAGGCGGCCCGTCTCAACGCCGGGAGCCCACCCCGACCCCCGCCGGACCCCCGGGCACCGGAATCCCCGCACGTCCAGACCCGTCGAACCCCACCGGCCGAAGGCCCCGCACCTCAGCGCCGGGCGTCCGCCCCGACCCCCGCCGGGTCCCGGGGCGCCGGAATGGGCCGCTCGGCCCGCGCCGCCGGCGCCCCGCACTCCATGTCCCGCGGCAGCCTCAGCGCCGCGAGCGCCCCGAGCAGCAGCAACCCCGCGCTGACCAGCAGCGTCACATGCAGTCCGTGCACGAAGGAGTCGCGCGCGGCGGCCCGCAGGGCGTCCCCCGCCGGCCCGCCGAGCCGCGCGGCGACCTCGTACGCCTCGCCCAGCGAGTGGCTCGCCGCCGCGCCGTCCGCCGCCGGCACGCCCCGCACCGAGGACAGTCCCGGCGCGTACGCCGCGTTCATGACCGTGCCGAGCAGGGCGATCCCCATGCCCGCGCCCAGCTGGTAGGAGGTCTCGCCGATCGCCGCGGCCCCGCCGGCCTCGGACTGCGGGGCCTCGTTCAGCATCGATTCGTACGCGCCGAAGAGCGTGGTCTCCAGGCCGAAGCCGAGCAGGACGAAGCCGGAGAGCAGCAGGCCGTCGTCGGCGTGGCCGCCCATGCCGGTCAGCACCACCACGGCGGCCGCGGTCAGGCAGAAGCCCGCGCAGACCATGCGGCGCGGCCCGAAGCGGTGCAGCAGCTTCGATCCGCCGAGGCCGGCGGCCATCGCGGCGACGGTGAGCGGCAGCAGGCGCAGCCCGGTCTCCAGCGGGGACAGGCCGAGCACCAGCTGCAGATACTGCGCGGCGATCAGTTCGAGGCCCACGAGGGCGAGCATGGCGAGCACGATGCAGCCGACCGACGTGCTGAACGCGGGGCGCGCGAACATCGACAGATCGACCAGTGGCTTCGTACGCCGCCGCTGCCTGCGCACGAAGCCGACGAGCAGCGCGGCGCCCACGGCGAGGGCGACGAGGGTGGTGGCGCCGAGCGGCGACTGGCCGCCGCCGAGCCGCTTCACGCCGAGCACCAGCCCGAAGAGCCCGCCCGCGGCCATCAGTGCCCCGACCACGTCCCACGGCCCGTCGCGCTCGCCGGTCGACTCGGGCAGCAGCAGACGCCCGATCGGCAGGCTGACCAGCATCAGCGGGATGTTGATGAGGAAGACCGAGCCCCACCAGAAGTGCTCCAGGAGGAACCCGCCGAGCAGCGGCCCGACGGCCGCGCCGACGGCGGCCACCGCGCTCCAGACGCCGATGGCGAGCGCCCGCTCGCGCCGGTCGGGGAAGACCTGGCGCAGGATCGACAGCGTCGCCGGCATGATCATCGCGCCGCCGACGCCGAGCAGCGCCCGGGCGGCGATCAGGACCTGCGCGCTGTCGGCGAGGGCCGCGACCGCGGAGGCGACGCCGAAGAGGGCGTAGCCGAGGAGGAGGACGCGTCTGCGGCCGACGCGGTCGCCCAGGGTGCCGAAGAGGATGAGGAGCGAGGCGCAGACCAGTGGATAGATGTCGACGATCCACAGCAGTTCGATGGCGCCGGGGGTCAGGTCCTCGGTGACGGCGGGCACGGCGACGTGCAGGACGGTGGCGTCGACGGCGACCAGCAGCAGGCTGACGCAGAGGACGACGAGCACGAGCCAGCGGTTGGCCCCGGCACCGGCCCCGGATCCCCGACGGCCCTGCGGTGCTGCGGCCGTGGTCGTCCCGGACATGTGCGTACCTCCCAGTGATCGCTCGCGTCGGCGGCCTGCGGGATGGGGACTGGCGGCTCCGGCGGCGCGGACAGGGCGAGTGAGCCGTCAGAGTACGCGAGTTCACGCCGGGGGCGCGTGGCGGACCTCTCATGGTTGTGCGGATGCCGTGTGGCGTGCGCCACCCTTGCCGTCCGGGACCACGCACCGGGTGGGCGCGCGGTTCCTGCGACGGCCGATAATCGAGCCCGTGACCGCTCTTGATCAACGTCTTCCGCCGTCCCCGGCGGGCCCCGTGCTGCGCCGCGCCGCGCCCGCGCTCCTGGTGTACGCGGGGGTGCGCGCGCTGGGTCTCGCGGTGCTCGCGGTGTGGGGGGCGGTCGCGGGCAGGAGCCCGCACACGCTGCTGTCGGCGCGCTGGGACTCGCTCTGGTACACCCGGGTCGCCGAGCACGGCTACGGCTGGCAGGTCACGCTCCCGGACGGCAGCGTCCACTCGAACCTCGCCTTCTTCCCGCTCCTGCCCTGGCTGGAGCGGCTCGTCTCGGCGGTCGGTCCTCTGTCGTACGCCGACGCCGGCCTGGCGGTGAGCTGGACCGCCTCGCTCTTCGCCGCCGCGGGGATCTTCGCGGTCGCCGAGCACGTGTACGGGCGCCGGGCCGGGGTCTGCGCGGTCGCGCTGTGGGCGGTGCTCCCGGTCGGTGTCGTGCAGTCGATGGCGTACAGCGAGTCCTTGTTCACGGCGCTGGCCGCCTGGTCGCTGTACGCGGTGCTCACGGAGCGGTGGCTGTGGGCGGGCGTGCTCGCCTCCTTCGCCGGGCTGACCCGGCCGGTGGGCGCGGCCGTGGTCGCCGCGCTCTGGGTGGCGGCGGCCGTGCGCGTCCGCCGGGAGCGGCGCGTCGAGGCGCGCGTGGTCCTCGGCGTGCTCCTCGCCCCGCTGGGCGCCGCCGGCTATGTGCTGTGGGTGGGCCGGCGCACCGGCGGCGGCCTCTTCGGCTATCTCGACGTGCAGGCCGGCTGGGGCAACGGTTTCGACTTCGGTTATGCCTTCGCGCGTTTCATCGGGGAGAAGTTCACCTCCGTGCCCGGCGCCCTCGCGGGTGTCGGGCTCCTCGTCGGAGTGGCGCTGGTGATCTGGCTGTACGTCCTCGGCGTCCGCCGGGGGCAGCCGCTTCCGCTGCTCGTCTACGGCGGGATCGTCGTGGCGCTCGCGCTGTGCGCGGCGGGCTACTTCGGCTCGAAGCCGCGCCTTCTGCTGCCCGCCTTCCCGCTGCTGCTGCCGGTCGCGGTGGCGCTGGCCCGGCTGCGCGCCTCCAGGTCGGCGCTGATCCTCACCTCGGTCGCGGTGCTGAGCGCGGTGTACGGGGCGTTCTGGCTGCACGGCTCGGGGCCGCCGTGATCCCGTCATGATCGTTTTCGGGGCCCGTGGTGAGCGGACGGAAAATTCCACGCCAGCTCCCGGTGAACAAATTCATAAGCGCCATAAAACGCCATCGAAAACGATCAACGAATTACGTAAGGCGGAGACAGCCCAATAGGGATTTCCCCGGAATAAACCTCGGCCTGAGATCAATCCCACATCACATCGTCATCACAAAGCCACTGAATCGGCCTAGTGCCAGACTCACTCGCTGTAACGTCGATTGGGTGCGTACCGAACGAAACCTCACCCGTCTTGACCGGGTCTTCGCCCGGCTGGACCGTGAGCCGGAACGACCGTCCCACCTCGATGTCCCGAGGATGAGCCGGCACCGGGTCGTGCTCTTCAGCGCGACCCTGGCGTTCTACCTGGCCATCGTCGTCGCCGTGCTGACCACCTCGTGGCTGGTGCGCTTCGACTGGCAGGTCATGTTCTTCCGGCCCTACCAGCAGTGGCCGGAGATCCACGCCTTCCTCGACTACTGGGTCGTCCTCGGCCAGCGCGGCCCGACCGCCGTCATGGTCGCGGCCTGGCTCGGCTGGCGCTCCTGGCGCCAGCACACGCTGCGGCCGCTGCTGATGTTCGGTGCCGCCCTGCTCCTGCTCAACGTGACCGTGGGCGCCGCCAAGCTGGGCATGGGCCGCCTCGGTCCGCACTACGCCACCGCGATCGGCTCCAACGAGATGTGGCTCGGCGGGGATATATTCCCCTCCGGTCACACCGCCAACGCCGTGGTGACCTGGGGAATCCTGGCCTATCTGGCCTCCACGCCCCGCACCCGGCGCTATCTGTCGGCCCTGTCGGCCGTGGTCTCCCTGAGCGTCGGCCTCACCACCGTCTACCTCGGTACGCACTGGCTGAGCGATGTCTTCCTCGGCTGGGCGGCGGGCCTGCTCATCCTGCTCGCGCTGCCCTGGTTCGAGACGCTGATCGCCCGGGTGGAGGCCGTGATCTTCCAGGTCCGCGAGGCCTGGCGCACCCGCCGCGCCGGTGCCGTGTCCCTGCCGGAGCCCGCCGACACCCCCGTCGGGACCCCCGCGATGGTGCCGCAGCGCCTGGCCGTGGAGGAGCCCGCGCCGGCGCGTGAGCCGGTCGGCGCCGCGCGCACCGCGCGCCCGCCCGCCTACCTCGCGCCGGGCCCGCACACGGCCCGCTCCGAGCGCACGCCGGTCACCCCGGCCGGCAGCCGCCGCCCGCCGCACTCCGACCGGGTGCCGCGCGGCGCCACGTCCGCCCGTCCGGTGACGGGCGGCTGACCACCGGCGGCGGGGCCCGGTACGCACGAACCGCCCCCCGCGCCGCGAAGGCCCCGGTTCCGTCGAGGAACCGGGGCCTTCGTCGTCAGCCCTTCCAGGACCGCTTGACGACGCCTTGCTCGACCTCGAAGTTGAGGCGCCCCGTGAGGTACTCCATGGTGGTGAACGCCCCCGGCGGCAGCGTCCTGACGGTGGACCAGCCGCGCTCGCGCGCCTGCCGCTCGGCGGCTTCGGCCGCCAGGCCCACGTAACTCTCCGGGCTGTCCTCGGGCTCTGCGGGTGGGGTGGGGATGGGTGCCATGGCCGCCACGTTAGGCGGGCAGGGGGGCGCCGGGGAAGGCCGGGGCCGCACACCATGCGTCACTGATCCCTCTCCGGTCACGCTTTCGTCACAGGATCACGACGCGTGTTTCGGCCGAACTCCGTCACACGTATGGGGGGTTCCGTCCCTCTGTCGGGGTAATTCGCGGACCTCTTCCCGACGCCGTGAAGGACTCCGTGCCGCCGCCTTGAATAGCACGTCCCGAATAGCGCCGGGCGCTCTTGACGAACTCTCCGCATTTCGGAGTCCTGGCCCGCGCCAGGGCGCTGACGGCGCATAGGGAATTCATGATTCCGGCACGGCGGCCGATGTGCCGGCCCCGGTACGCGGCGCTCCCGGCGTCGGACCCGGGCCGGCCTCCCGAGGGTCCGCGGACCGGGCGCCCCGGTCCAGGGCCCGGCTCAGGAGGCCCGTGAAGTTCCTGATCCGCTCGGTGAGTTCGGCGGGTTCCACGACCTCGAACTCCAGCCCCATGAACATCACGTGGAAGACCATCACGTCCAGGCTCGCCGCCCCCGTGCGCAGCAGGCAGCTCCGCTCGGTCTCGGCCTCCAGGGTGCCGTCGGCCGGTGAGATCCGCCGGGCGGCCTCCTCCAGCGGCACGAGGAGGCGCACCACGGCCCGCGCGGCGTACGCGCGCGTGGAGACGCCCTTGGCGACGTACGCGGCCAGGTCGTCGGCCGGCGGGGTGCGCGGTGCGCAGCGCGGCCCGTGCGGCGGTCTCGGCGTGAGGCGGTCCACGCGGAACGTGCGCCAGTCCGCGCGCTCCAGGTCCCACGCCACGAGGTACCAGCGGCTCTCGGTGCACACCAGGCGGTGCGGCTCGACGGTGCGGCGGCTCGAGGCGCCCGTGTGGTCGCGGTAGTCGAAGCGCAGCCGCTCCGCGTCCCGGCAGACCCCCGCCAGCTCGGTCAGGACGGCGGCGTCCACGCCCTGGGCCCGCGGAGCGCGCAGCATCGGCACGGTGAAGGCGTTCAGGGCGCCCACCCGGCGGCGCAGCCTGCTCGGCAGCACCTGTTCCAGCTTGGTGAGCGCCCTGACCGAGGTCTCGCCGATGCCCTCGATGCCCTGCCCGGCGGCGGTGCGCAGGCCGACGGCGACCGCGACCGCCTCGTCGTCGTCCAGGAGCAGCGGCGGCAGCTCGGCGCCCGCGCCGAGCTGGTAGCCGCCCCCGGTGCCGGGGCTGGCGTGCACGGGGTAGCCCAGCTCGCGCAGCCGGTCGACGTCCCGGCGGACCGTGCGCGCGGTGACGCCGAGCCGGTCGGCGAGGTCGGCGCCGGACCATTCGCGGTGGGCCTGCAGCAGGGAGAGCAGGCGGAGCAGTCGTGCCGAGGTCTCCAACATGGACGCGATTGTGCCCCGGGTTCAGGACAGCCGCGGTCCGCGATGTCAGCTCTCCTCGGCGGAGTCCTCCCCGGACCGGACGGCGCGGACGCGGACGGCCAGGTCGTTGTCGTTGGTGTAGTACGGGCCCGTCTCGACCGGCCCGTGCGCGCTCTCGCGGCGCACGACGGGGTAGGTGAAGATCGTCTTCTTGTCGGCGACGTCGTCGAGGAGCCGGGCCAGGCGCACCCGCGGTCCGCTCTCGCCCGTGGGGTGGATCCACAGGTCCCAGGGCCCCGGCCCGCTGTCCGCGAACGGGTCGTGGCGGAGCGCGAAGGTGAACTCGGGGCCCGTCGCGGTCACTTCGGCCCGCTGGACGAGGCCGGGGTCGTCGCGCTTGACGGCCTCGGCGTAGACGGCGTCACTCGCCGTGGTGCCGTAGAGCCGTCCGCGCACGGTCAGGCCCGCGTCGTCGATCTCGATCTCACCGGCCTCGGCGTGCGGGGCCCGGTGCCAGCTGCGCACTGAAAGGTTGCCCTGCTTCGTCGCGTACGGGATGCGCACCGCGACACGGCCGCGGCTGCCGCTGGGCGCGCGGTCCACGAGCGAGCGCAGGTCGTTCACGCCCGGCAGCAGGCGGCGCGGCTCGCCGCCCGCGATCTGCGCGTAGGCGTTCCAGCGCCCTTCGGCGAGGTCGACGGTGCTGGGCAGCGCGGCCCGCAGCCGGCCGTCGGCCGACGGGGAGAGCGGAAGCCGGACCTCGTCGTCGCGGTCGCGCAGGCGCAGCAGCAGGTGGACCGTGTCCCGAGTGCCGGTCCCCGCCGGTTCCGTGACGTCGAAGGTGAGGCCCCCGGCGGAGTCGGCGACGCAGTCGGCGCGCGGCGCGGTGGACGCCTCCTGGTCGTCCCCGGCGGGGGACGCGGGGCGCGAGGTGGCCAAGGACGTCATGCGGTCGATCCCTTCGTCTGTACGCGTCCGAGGTCCCGCAGCGCGTACGCGCCCCCGAGCAGCGCGCCGCGCGTACGGTGCAGGGAACCGCGCATCCGGCCCCCGAACGAGCTGCCCCGGGTGATCATCCCGGTGAACATCGCGTCGTAGCGCTCGGCGATGCGGACCGGGTCGAAGCGCTCGGAGTCCTGGAGCGCGGCGCCCGCCATGCGCCGGCGGAGCGCGTCGTCGTTGATCAGTTCGAGCAGGCCGCCCGCGATGGCGTCGGGGTTGCCGACCTCCACGAGGCGTCCGTCGACACCGTTGTCGATGATCTCGCCCGGGCCGTGCGGGCAGTCGGTGGCGACGACGGGCAGGCCGCAGCGCATCGCCTCGACGATCGTCATGCCGAAGGACTCCAGGCTGGAGGTGACGGCGGCGATGGAGCCCTTGGCCCACTCGGGCTCGATGGGGTGGGCGGGGCCCATGAGGAAGACGTGGTTGTAGAGGCCGAGTTCCTCGATCAGGGCGCGCAGCTTCTCCTTCTGCTTGCCGCCGCCGTAGATCCGCAGGCGCCAGTCGGGGCGCTCGCGGCGCACCCGGTCGAAGGCCCTGATCAGCAGGTCGTACCGCTTGACGGGGGCGAGCCGGCCGGCGGCGACGACCCACTTGTGGGAGCCGTCGGCGGGCTCGATGCCGGGCGGGGGCACGGGGTTGGGCACGGCCTGCACATGGACGCCGGGCAGCCGCATCTTCTGCGTGTAGGCGCGGGCGTCGGCCTCGGTCGTCGTGGTCAGGACGTCGAGGCGGGGGTAGACGCTGCGCAGCTGCCGGCGCAGCTCCTTGGAGTGGCTGTCCAGCGTGAGGTGCTCCTGGCCGACGCGCAGGGGGCCGCGCGCGGCCTGTCGGGCGATGTGCACGTTCAGCCCGGGGCGGGTGCCGACGACGACGTCGGCGTCCAGCGCGGTGAGGTGCGCGGCGATGCGCCGGTCGGTGAGCGCGCTGTACTGGGCGTAGCGGCCCTCGGCGCTGGGGAACGTCCGGGCGGGGCGCAGATGGTCGGGGTCCTCGCCCTCGTAGCCCGGGCTGTCCTTGCGCGTGTCCACGAGGTGGCTCAGGCGCACGCGCGGGTCAGGCGCGAACACCGGCTCGTCGCGGTGACGGAACACGGAGACGATCTCCACGTCGTGCTGCTGGGCCAGCGTGTTGGCCAGGTTGTACGTCGTCCGGATCGTCCCTCCTATCCCGTACGCGTTGTGTATCAGGAAGGAAATGTGCATGCGTCCCCGTATCCCGTGTTTCCGTGCGGACAGCCCCCCTCGCCCGCCTACCACAGGGTTAGACGGTCATTCCTGGCCAAAGGTTGGGTGCCAATACCATCCTGTTTCGGAAAAGCTGGGCGCCCGCCCGGTGGACCGGGGCGACCTGCGCGGTGGACGCGCACGTCAGGGCCGGTAGGCGAGCTGCGGGACGTCGAAGCAGTTGTCGTTCATGTCCTTGCCCTGGGTGACCCAGCCCTTCCCGTCCCGCCAGCGGGCGACCGACACGCACGCCGTGCGGTGCCGGGGCGGCCGCGTCCGCCGCTCGAAGGTCACGGGGACCAGCAGGCCGTGCGCCGAGTACGGCTTTCCGCAGTTCATGAACCGGTCCACGCAGCCGCGCGTGACGGCGCCGCCCGCCGCCCGCAGGCAGGACGTCGCGGCGTCCGTGAACCACCGGGCGGCGGCCCAGCCCTCCAGATGCCACTGGGAGAGCGCCTCGCCCCGCAGGGCGGCACGGAACTCGCGGACGGCCGGGTGCGCGCTGTCCTCGTAGTTCCTGCTCGACCCGGTGGCCCACAGGGCGTTGCGGCAGCGCGGCGCGTTCTTGTAGTCGTCGCCGACGGTCGAGGTCCAGTTCTGTACGTTGGTGACCTTCGCGGTGACCTCGGCCCCCACGTCGTCCATCGCCTCGCAGAGCCGGGCGTTGCCGTGCGTGTCCATCGCGTCGAAGACCAGGTCGACGCCCCGCTCCTTCAGATCGGCGGCCGCCGCGCGGAAGTTCGGCAGGGCGAAGTCGACCTGTTCGGTGACCACCTCGTAGCCCTCCGCCCGCAGGCCCCGGGTGACGAGCCGGGCGTACG
The DNA here is from genome assembly GCF_040629635.1 of Streptomyces sp. NPDC005898. Classification (NCBI taxonomy): domain Bacteria; kingdom Bacillati; phylum Actinomycetota; class Actinomycetes; order Kitasatosporales; family Streptomycetaceae; genus Streptomyces; species Streptomyces sp. NPDC005898. The sequence continues at coordinate 100,609 of NZ_JBEXWC010000027.1, forward strand.
CGGCGGAGGCGGCCTGGTTGTAGGAGACGACGGCGGCCGTGCGCGCCCCCTGCTCGCGCTTGAAGTAGCGGTAGACCTCGGTGCCGCCGTAGAGCATGCCGTCCCAGCCCGGTTCACCGTCGCGCGGGGCGAGGCTGCCGTAGATCCCGTACAGGTGCGGATACGTCTCGTACGCGGCGCCGATCGGCTGGCCGCCGATGTCGGGCACGCCGGCCCGCGAGACCCGCGCGGCGCCCGCGTAGTCCAGCGAGGCGGTGGCCACGAGCGCGACGACCTCGTGCTCCTCCACCAGCTCGCGCACGCAGTCGTTGTTGCCGACGCCGCTGCCGCCGTCGTCGCAGGTGCGCACCTGCACCGGGCGGCCCCCGATGCCGCCGCGGGCGTTCAGCCGGTCGAAGTAGGCCTTGGCGCCGTCGCGCGGCCCGGTGAACGCGTCGCCGCCGACCGGGCTGGTCGCGCTGGTGATGACGCCGACCTCGATCGGTGCCCGGTCGGCGGGCGCGGTGGCCCTGCCGCGCCGCTCGAAGTCGCCCTCGGGCAGCCGGGACCCGCAGGCCGCGCCCGCCAGCACGAGCGCGACGGCCAGCAGCGCCTCAGCAGCCCGGACCGGGCGACGCATTCCCGCTCAGCTTCACCAGCGCGCAGAGGGTCTTGACGGACACCTTCCAGGTGTCGTCCTGGTGGACGGCCGTGCCGGCGGCGTCGGGCAGCGCGGTGGCGCCCTTCAAGGTCAGCGCGTAGGTGACGTCGGCCTCCTCGGCCGAGGTGAACGCGACCTTCCCCACCTCCGCCGCGACCTGCTCGCCGCGCTCGTCGCCGCTGAAGCCCTCGAGGACGCCGCGCAACTTGGAGCCGTTCTCCAGGACGGCTTCCTTGTCCTTCAGCGAGACCTCGGGGTCGAAGAACTTCTCCCAGTTCTCCCGCACCTCCGCCTCCGCGGCCGCCGGGTCGGCGGGCTCGGCGCCGCCCCCGGCGGGCTGCGAGGACTTCTCCACCGACGGCTCGGGCGGGGTGCCGCCGTCCCCGCCCCCGCTGTCGTCGCCGCAGGCCACAGCGGTCGGGACGATCAGGATGACCGCGGCGGCCGCCAGCGCCGCGCCGCGCACTCTTGCCCGCACCATCTGGCTCACCACCGGGTGTCGGTCCGGGCCGCCCGGGCCCGGAGCTTTCCGCGTCAGCTTCCAGAGGGCATAGTGCAAGCCATCGGCTGACATGGACAGACCATTGACACCACTGGCGTGACCGACGACGTGTCCCAGGGGGGCCTCGATGCGGGCGGCTCGGACGGCTCAGATGGCTCGGACAGCTCGGACGGCTCGACCGGCAGACGCGCCCGGCCCGGCCCGGCCGGGCGCCGCGCGGGCCGTCCTGTGGGCGGCCTGCGCGGCGCTCGCCGGCGGCGCGGTGCTGTGCGTACTGGGCTGGTACGGCGTCTCCGGGGAGCGCTTCGCCGAGCGGCAGCTGCCCTATCTCGCCTCGTGCACGGTGCCGGGCGCCGCCCTGATCATCGCGGGCGCCGTGCTGCTCACCCACGGCGAGAGCGCCCTCGCGGCGGCGCGGGTCGAGGAGTTGTACGGCCTGCTGGTGGCGGCGGACCCCGCCGACATGCCCGTACGCGATCCCGCGCCCCTGGCGACGAGTGAGGAACTGTGCGCCGTGCCGGGCGGCACGCTGTGGCACCGCGCCGACTGCCCCCTCGTCGCGGACAGACCCGGGGTGCTGCCCGTCGACCCCGCGGCCCCGGCGCCGGGTACCTTCGCCCCCTGCCCGATCTGCGAGCCGCCGGACCCCGCCGCGCCCGCCCCGGAGCGCTGAGCCGATGGCGTCCCTGAGCTATGACCTCACCCTGGCCGGGCTCTCGGTCGGCGGCGCCGCCGCCCTCACCGGCATCGGCCTGATCGTCACCCACCGCGCGACGGGAGTCCTCAACTTCGCGCACGGCGCGATCGCCATGGTCTGCGCCTACCTGCTGCGCCAGCTCACCGCCGACTGGCACTGGCCGCTGCCGCTGGCCGCCGCCGTCACCCTGCTCCTGGTGGCGCCCGGCATCGGCCTGCTCCTGGACCGCGCCGTCTTCCGCCCCCTGGCGGTCCTCGGCGGCGATCCCGCGCAGACGCTGGTGGCCTCGATCGGCGTCTTCGTGCTCCTCGTCGGCGGGGCGGCCCTCGTGTGGGGTCCGGGCGCCCGCGACGATGCGCCCACCCTCCTGTCCGCCGACCCGTGGGTCCCGCTGGGGGCGGCTGTGGCGCTCGCCGCCGCCGTGGGGGCGGTCACCCGGTGGACCCGCCTCGGCGGCGAACTCCGGGCCGTCGTCGACAACCGCGGGCTCGCCGTGCTCTTCGGCGTCGACGCGGACCGGGTGGCGGCGGCCGGCTGGGCGTTCGGCTCCTTCACCGCGGGCCTGACCGGCGTACTCCTCGCGCCCTACGTACGTCTTGACCCGTACGGCATGCCGCTGCTGGTGATGGAGGTGGTTGCGGTCGCCGTGGCGGCCGGGATGCGCAGCCTGCCCGTCGCCGTCGCGGTGGCGCTCGGCCTCGGGGTGGCCCAGAGCCAGCTGACGCGGCTGCACCCCTCGGGGCCGCTGGAGCAGCTCCTCCAGACCGCCGGCGCGAACCTCTTCGTCATCGCCCTGCTGGTCGCGGCGCTGATCATGCCGGGCATCGGCTCCCGGGACGCGCTGGCCCGCACGGCGACGGCCCGGGTGCCGACCCCGCCGGGCGCCTGGATCGTGGCGGCGGTCCTCTTTCTCCTCCCCCTCGGCTTCGCCGGCCCGGACCTGACGACCTCCGTCCAGGTCCCCGCGCTCGCGGTGATCCTGCTGTCCCTCGTGATCGTCACGGGCCGCGGCGGCCAGATCTCCCTCGGGCAGGCCGCGTACGCGGGGCTCGGCGCCCTGTTCACCGCCCTTCTCGCGGCGGGCCGCTTCCCCGGTCTGCCCGCGCTGCCGCACCTGGTGGCGCTGTTCGCCGCCGTCCTCCTCGTCGCACCGCTCGGCCTGCTCACCGGGTGGCCCGCGATCAGCCGGCACGGCCTGGCGCTCGCCCTCGCGACGTTCGCGGTCGGCGTGGGCGTCAGCCGCTTCGTCTTCACCCAGCCGTACGCCACCTCGGGGCCGGCGCCGGACCGCCCTGCCGGGTTCGGCGGCGACCGCGCGTACTACGTCCTGGAACTCGCCCTCCTCGCCGGGGCGCTGCTCCTGGTCACCGCGTTGCGCCGGGGCCGCGCCGGCCGCGCGCTGGCGGCGATGCGCGATCACGAGGCGGGGGCGGCGGCCGCCGGGGTGCCCGTGCCCGCCCTGAAGCTCACGGCGTTCGTGACCGGGGCGGCGCTGGCCGCGCTGGGCGGCGGCATGCTGGCGATGGGGCAGCGGGCGTTCGACTCCGGGGCGTACGACCCCGTGCGGGGACTGCTGTGGTTCGCGGCGGTGGTGGTCCTCGGCTCCGACAGCGTGCTCGGCGCGCTGGTGGGCGCGGCGCTGCTGGTAGGTCTGGACGCGGGGGCGCGGGGCGGAGTGGCCGCGGCGGTGATCGGCGTCCTCGCGGTCCTGGTCGGCCGCTTTCCCGGCGGGCCCTACGAGGCCCTCCGTACGCTCCTGCCGCGCCTGCGTCCCCGGGTCCGCCTGACTCCCCTGGGCGCCTCGGTCCGCGAAACCCTCGCTCCCGCTCGCGGCGCCGCCACCCGCCAAGGACCTCCGCGACCCATCGGGCAAGCCCCGAGGCCCCGCCCCGCGAAGCCGCCCCGGCACGGGCGCACGCGGGCCGTCAATGTGCCCGGTGACGTGTCCCTCAGGGTTCGGCGTCTCGGCGTCGCCTATCAGGGCTTCGCCGCTCTCGACGACGTCAGTCTCCACGTCCCCCGAGGCCGGATCACCGCGGTCGTCGGGCCCAATGGCGCCGGCAAGAGCACCCTCTTCCACTGTCTCGCCGGCGCCCTATGTCCCGACAGCGGGCGGATCACCCTCGGCGCCCGGGACATCACGCGGCTCCCGGCCCCTGCCCGGGCCCGTCTCGGCGTGGCCCGCACCTGCCAGCAACCGGCGGTCTTCCCTTCGCTGACGGTCGCCGAGAACGTCCTGGTCGGCGCCGAACAGGGCCGCGCCGGGACCGACCGGGCCGCCGCACACGCCCTGCGCCTGCTGGACCTGACGGACCTGCGCGACCATCCCGCCGCCGCCCTGTCCACCGGCGCCCTGCGCCGCACGGAACTGGCGCGGGCCCTCGCGGGCGCCCCGCACACCCTTCTCCTGGACGAACCGGCGGCGGGCCTGGACGGGGCCGAGGTCGCCGCGCTCGCCCTCCTGCTGCGCGCCCTCGCGGCCGACGGCATGGCGCTCCTCGTGGTCGAGCACGACCTCGACCTGGTGGCGGACCTCGCCGACACCGTGCACGTGCTGACGGCGGGCCGCATCACCGCTTCGGGTCCCGCTGCCCGCCTGACGGAGGGGCATACCGCGTGAAAGGCATCGAACTGCGTGACGCCCGCGTGCGCCACGGCCCCCTGGAGGCCCTGCGCGGCGTCTGCCTGGCCGCGCCCGCCGCCGCCCTCACCGTCCTTGTGGGCCGCAACGGCTCCGGACGCACCACCGCTCTGCGTGCCCTGGCCGGCACGCTCCCCCTCACCTCGGGAGCCGTCCTCCTCGACGGCCGGGACATCACCCGCCGGCCCGCCCATGAGCGGGCCGCGCGAGGCCTGTGCTTCGTACCGGACCGCCAGGCGGTGTTCCCCTCCCTCACCGTCGCGGAGAACCTGGAACGGGCCCGCCCCGGCGGCGACTTCGGCCGCGCCCTGAGCGCCTACCCGGAGCTGGGCCCCCTGCTCCCCCGCCGCGCGGGCACCCTGTCGGGCGGCGAGCAGCGCATGCTGGCCCTGTCCCGGGCCCTGCTCTCAGGGGCCCCGGTGGTCCTCGTGGACGAACCGACGCAGGGCATGGCGCCGTCCGTCACGGCGCGCACGTACGCGCTCCTGGCCGATCTCTGCACCCGGGGCGCCTGTGTGGTCGTCGCCGAACAACGACTGCCGCCCGCCTTGCGCGAACGCGCGAGACGGGCGGTTGTGACCGTGGTGGTCCATGAGGTGCGCCGGGGCGCGGTGGTGTTCAGCGCGGAAGCGGCGGAGTTCAGGACCGCCCGGGAATGACGAGCTTCGTGCCGACGCCGAGCCGGTCGGGGTTGGCTCCCACGACGACTCGGTTGGCCCGGTACAAGGCCTGCCAGCCGCCCACGACGGCGTACCGGCGGGCGATCGAACTCAGCGTCTCACCGGAGGCCACCACGTGCGCCCGCCCGTGGAACCGTTCGATCCGCACCTTCTTGGAGCAGGTGGGCCAGGCCTTCCACCCCTGGGTGCGCAGCACCTTCTCGGCGACCATGATCTGCTCTTCCTTGGTCGCCAGGTCGGCGCGCGGCGCGTACTTGAGTCCGCCGTGCTCCTCCCAGGTCGGCTGCCAGAACTGGAGCCCTCCGTAGAAGCCGTTGCCGGTGTTCGCGTTCCACCGCCCGTTGCTCTCGCACTCGGCGAGGCAGTTCCACCGGCCCTTGCTCACGGGGCATTCGTACGCCTTGACCAGAACGTTCCGCGGCGGTGACGGAGCCGCGGACGCGGCGGCCGACGGCAGCGCCACCGCGGCCAGGGCCACGCCCACGACCACGGCCAGAGACCTCAGAGTGTGCGTCGGCCTCGGACGCCCCGTATGACGGAAATGCGTCAGATGCCCAAAATGCGTCAGATGCATCGGGCCACGCTAGGCAGCCCCGCCGCGGCTCCGGCGCGTGCCGCGCCGCCGCACCCCCGCGAGCCCACCCGGACGGCGGCTCCCTCTCCGGGGCGGGCGGTGGGCGGCGGGCGGGCCGGGGCGGCCGATCGCGCCGGGGCGGCGCCCGCGCGTCACCAGACGTATCGGCGTCTTTCAGCCAACCTCAGCCGCCTCTCGGCCATCCCCACCCTCCCCCACCCTTCCCCTCATTGCCTGATATCCGTATTTATCGGCCAGCGGGATCACCGACCCGCGCCTCGCCTCGTCGGCTCAACTACCTTGTTCTGAAAGGCTTTTGGTGCCCGGCGGTTGCTTTCCGCGTCCGAATCGCCTTCCCCCGCCGGTGGTTCGATTCCGTTCGCGTCCATCCGTGACCTGCGCCGCTGATCCACCGTTGTCTTCTCATGAGCCGGGACATCACCCGGCCCGCCGGACATCACCCGAAGCACCCATGTGCCGATCCCGAGGAGCCACCCCGTGCCGCGCATGCTCGACGTCAGCGACGACGTACGCGCCGAGATCGGCGACGAAGAAGCCGACCGGCTGCTCGCCGGAGACAACGCCCCGGGCAGTTACGACTGCACGTCCTGCCGCACCCCGGGCGACTCCGAGCAGGAACGCACCAGCACGGTCCTGTTCGTCGGCGACGAGACCGCCGTGCTCGCCTTCGCCCACGCCACCTGCCTGCCCTCCCAGATCGTCACGGTCTCCGAGGAGCAGCTCCAGGGCGCCGTGCGGTCCATCACCGGCGAGAACGCCGAAGGGCCCGGCGAGGAGCCCAGCCAGGCCGTGCTCGGCGTGACCAGCGGCCTGGTCCTGATCGAGGGCGAGCTGCGCCCCGCGCTCGTCGTCGAACCCACCGGCCCCATCGCCCGCCCGGGCGCCGCCCCCGACGACGGCGACGAGTTCCTGCCGCTCCTGATCGAGCAGGGCTTCCTGCCCACCCCCTCCCTCGACGGCGTGCCGCCCGTGCTGCACGGCTGGTCGGTGCTGCTCGCCATGGGCCAGCTGCACGCCGTCCTGCAGCCCGGCACCGGCGGCGGCGCCCCCGTCGCCTGGTGGCAGGCCCACCAGCCGCTGCACGTCACCGAGGCCTGGCGGGCCGCGGCGAACAAGACGCAGAGCGTGCTGCTCTTCGCCGCGCCCGCGGGCTCCATCGGCCGGCAGCCGCGCGAGGACCTGCTGCGGGAGGCCCTGGACCGGACGGCGGCCCAGGGGCGGCTCGTCGCCTGCACGATGCCGCTCGCCGGAACCTGACGGAAAACGGCTGCCCGCGCGCCGCCCCGAGCCGCGAACGCGCCGGTCACACTACTGACCGGTCCCCGGAAAGCGGCGTGGCCCCCGCATCCGTAGGCCCACGATTTCGTTGGCACAGACGTGCACACATACGACCCCTCCCGCCACCGGCCGACGTACCAGAACCCGATCCCGTCCATGCGCTCGGCGCAGGACCCGACGGGCGAGCGCTCGGCCACACCGATCTACGACACGCTGTACTCGGAGTACCGCAGGGCCTTCAGGACCCTGCCGGGCGACCGCAGCGGCGAGGAGAATCTGGGGTTCACCGCCTTCGGCACCGGGCCGTACGGCACGCAGCACCGCGGCGACGGACGGTTCGACGCCCGGCACGACCCGCGCCAGAACTCCTTCGGCCAGCTGCACATGGCGCGCTACGGCCAGCAGGACCACCAGTCCACCGGCCACCACTCGTTCCTCGCGGCCCTGCCACCGGCGCCGCGCCGCGAGTACTGAGCACCCCGGCGCCGCACGCCGAGCAAGCGAAATGCCCGGCCCCCCGAAAAGGGGGAGCCGGGCATTCGCGTACTCGCCGGAGCGGCGCCTACTTCTTGCGGCCGCGCTTCTCGCGCACCCGCACCGAGATGTGGATCGGCGTGCCCTCGAAGCCGAACTCCTCGCGCAGCCTGCGCTCCAGGAAGCGGCGGTAGCCCGCCTCGATGAAGCCCGACGCGAAGAAGACGAAGCGCGGCGGCTTCGTGCCCGCCTGGGTGCCGAAGAGGATGCGGGGCTGCTTGCCGCCCCGGACCGGGTGCGGGTGGGAGGCGACGATCTCGCCGAGGAACGCGTTCAGCCGGCCCGTCGGCACGCGCGTCTCCCAGCCCGCGAGAGCCGCCTCGATCGCCGGGACGAGCTTCTCCATGTGCCGGCCGGTGGCCGCCGAGACGTTGACCCGCGGCGCCCAGGCGACCTGGGCCAGCTCGGTCTCGATCTCCCGCTCCAGGTAGTAGCGGCGCTCCTCGTCCAGGGTGTCCCACTTGTTGTACGCGACGACGATCGCGCGGCCCGCCTCGACGGCCATCGTCACGATGCGCTGGTCCTGGACGGAGATGGTCTCGGAGGCGTCGATGAGGATCACCGCGACCTCCGCCTTCTCCACGGCGGCGGCGGTGCGCAGCGAGGCGTAGTAGTCGGCGCCCTGCTGGAGGTGGACGCGCTTGCGGATGCCCGCCGTGTCCACGAACTTCCAGGTGATGCCGCCCAGCTCGATCAGCTCGTCCACCGGGTCGCGGGTGGTGCCCGCCATTTCGTTGACGACCACGCGGTCCTCGTTCGCCACCTTGTTGAGCAGCGAGGACTTGCCGACGTTCGGGCGGCCGATGAGCGCGATGCGGCGGGGGCCGCCGATGGCCGTGCCGAAGGTCTGCTCGGGCGCCTCGGGCAGCGCCTCCAGGACGGCGTCCAGCATGTCGCCGGTGCCGCGGCCGTGCAGCGCGGAGACGGGGTGCGGCTCGCCGAGGCCGAGCGCCCACAGGGCGGTGGCGTCGGCCTCGCCGGAGGGGCCGTCGACCTTGTTGGCGCACAGGACGACGGGCTTGCCGGCCTTGCGGAGCAGGCGTACGACCGCCTCGTCGGTGTCGGTGGCGCCGACCGTGGCGTCGACCACGAAGACCACGGCGTCCGCGGCCTCGATGGCGTACTCCGCCTGGGCGGCGACCGACGCGTCGATGCCGAGCACGTCCTGCTCCCAGCCGCCGGTGTCGACCAGCTTGAAGCGGCGGCCCGCCCACTCGGCCTCGTAGGTGACGCGGTCGCGGGTGACGCCGGGGCGGTCCTCCACGACGGCCTCGCGGCGGCCGATGATGCGGTTCACCAGGGTCGACTTGCCGACATTGGGGCGGCCGATGACGGCGAGGACGGGGAGCGGGCCGTGGCCCGCCTCCTCCAGGGCGCCCTCGACGTCCTCGACGTCGAAGCCCTCCTCGGCGGCCAGCTCCATGAACTGCGCGTACTCGGCGTCGCCGAGCGCCCCGTGGTCGTGGTCGGCGAAGCCGTCGCCCTCGGGCTGGGTCTGGTCGCTCATGAAGTCCGTACCTCGTCGTTCATCGTGGTGATCGGTGCGCCGGTCCTGTGCGGGCCGGGGCACTACTTGATAAGTCTCGTCCGGATAAGGCCCGACCCCGTGAAGGCTCGACCTGTTAAGTCTCGCTCAGCGCCCGGTCAGGCGCCTGGCGTTTTCCAGGTGGGCGGAGAGCCGCTCCTGGATGCGCACGGTCGCCTCGTCCAGCGCCTTGCGCGTGCGCCGCCCGCCGCTCTCGCCCGCCTGGAACGGGTCGCCGAAGACGACGTCGACCCGGCTGCGCAGCGGCGGCAGCTGCTTTATCAGCCGGCCGGGCCGGTCGGTGCTGCCGAGGACCGCGACCGGGACGATCGGGGCGCCGGAGCGGACGGCGAAGTACGCGAGTCCGGCGCGCAGCGACGCGAAGTCGCCCTCGCCCCGGGTGCCCTCGGGGAAGATCCCGAGGACGCCGCCGTGCTCCAGGACGCCGAGGGCCCGGGTGATGGCGGTCCGGTCGGCCACGGCGCGGTCGACCTTGACCTGGCCGATGGCGTCCAGGAAGGGGCCGAGCGGGCCGACGAACGCCTCCTTCTTGACCAGGAAGTGCGTCGGCCGGGGCGCGACGCCCATGACCATAGGGCCGTCCACGTTGTGCGCGTGGTTGACGGCCAGGATCACGGGGCCGTGGACCGGGACCCGCCAGGAGCCCAGTACGCGCGGCTTGAACAGGCCGTACATGAGGCCGACGCCGATTCGGCGGCCGACCTCCGCACCGCGCTCGCCGGCGCCCCGCTCGGCAGCACCTTGGGTCACTTGGCGGCCCGCTTCTCCTCGACGAGGGTGACGACGCACTCGATGACCTGCTGGAGCGTGAGCTCGGTGGTGTCGACCTCGACGGCGTCGTCGGCCTTGGCCAGCGGGGACGTCTTGCGGCTGGAGTCGGCCGCGTCCCGCTTGATCAGGGCTTCCCGGGTCGCCTTGACGTCGGCGCCCTTCAGCTCGCCGGAGCGGCGGGCGGCGCGCGCCTCGGGAGAGGCGGTGAGGAAGATCTTCAGGTCGGCGCCGGGCAGCACGGTGGTGCCGATGTCCCGGCCCTCGACGACGATGCCCTTCTCGGCCGAGGCGGCGATGGAGCGCTGCAGCTCGGTGATCCGGGTGCGCACCTCGGGGACGGCGCTGACCGCGCTGACCTTGGAGGTGACGTCGGTGGTGCGGATGGGGCCCGCCACGTCCGTGCCGTCCACCGTGATGGTCGGGGCGAGCGGGTCGGTGCCGGAGAGGATCTCGGGCTTGCCCGCGACGGCGGCGATCGCGCTCGGGTCGGTGAGGTCGATGCCGTGGTGCACCATCCACCAGGTGATCGCCCGGTACTGGGCACCGGTGTCCAGGTAGCTGAGACCGAGCTGGGCGGCGACGGCCTTCGAGGTGCTCGACTTGCCCGTGCCGGAGGGACCGTCGATGGCGACGATCACGGCTGCCGGGGAGGCGGTTGCTGCGGTTTCCACGGGGGGCGGGCACCTTTCGCAGTACTCGGAGCGGGGTGGCGGGGCGTGCGCACGCCCCGCACAAGGTTACTGGCTCGCGCACCCTGCCCCGACAGCCCCTTCGGCGGCCCGCCCCGCCGGGCCCGCCTACCGCCGGATCGACCAGCCCCGCTCGCGCAGGGCCGCGCCGAGCACGGGCGCCGCCTTCGGCTCGACCATGAGCTGGATCAGGCCCGCCTGCCGGCCGGTCGCGTGTTCGATGCGGACGTCCTCGATGTTGACGCCGGCGCGGTCCGCGTCGGCGAAGATGCGGGCGAGCTGGCCGGGCTGGTCGTCGATGAGCACGGCGACGATCTCGTACGCCGCCGGGGCCGACCCGTGCTTGCCCGGCACCCGGGTCTGCCCGGCGTTGCCGCGCCGCAGCATGGCCTCGACGCCCGCCGCGCCCTCGGTCCGCTTGTCCTGGTCGGCGGACTGCAGGGCGCGCAGCGCCGTCACGGTCTCCTCAAGGTCATCGGCGACCTGGGCCAGCAGGTCGGCGACCGGGCCGGGGTTGGCGGAGAGGATGTCGATCCACATCCGCGGGTCGGATGCGGCGATCCGGGTGACGTCGCGGATGCCCTGGCCGCACAGCCGTACCGCCGTCTCGTCGGCGTTCTCCAGGCGGGCCGCGACCATGCTGGAGACCAGGTGCGGCATGTGGGAGACGAGGGCGACCGCGCGGTCGTGGGCGTCGGCGTCCATGACGACGGGGACGGCCCGGCAGAGCGCGACCAGCTCCAGGGCGAGGTTGAGCACCTCGGTCTCGGTGTCGCGGGTCGGGGTGAGCACCCAGGGCCGCCCCTCGAAGAGGTCGGCGGTGGCGGCGAGCGGGCCGCTGCGCTCGCGTCCGGACATGGGGTGCGTGCCGATGTACGGGGCGAGGTCGAGGCCGAGCGCCTCCAGCTCGCGGCGGGGGCCGCCCTTGACGCTCGCGACGTCGAGGTAGGCCCGGGCGGCGCCGCGCCGCATGGCGTCGGCGAGGGTGGCGGCGACGTGCGCGGGCGGCACGGCGACGACGCACAGGTCGACAGGTCCCTCGGGGGCTTCGTCGCTGCCTGCGCCGAGCGCGGCGGCGGTGCGGGCCTGCGCCGGGTCGTGGTCGGCGAGGTGGACGGCGACGCCGCGGGAGGCGAGGGCCAGGGCGGCGGAGGTGCCGATCAGGCCGGTGCCGATGACGAGGGCGGTTCTCACTGGGCGATGTCCTTGCGGAGGGCTGCGGCGGCGCCGAGGTAGACGTGCGCGATCTCGGCGCGGGGGCGGTCGGTCTCGATGTGCGCGAGGACGCGGACGACGCGGGGCATGGCGCCCTCGATGTCCAGTTCCTGGGCGCAGATCAGCGGTACGTCGACGATGCCGAGGCCGCGGGCGGCGGCCGCCGGGAAGTCGGAGTGCAGATCGGGTGTGGCCGTGAACCAGATGCTGATCAGGTCGTCCCCGGTCAGTCCGTTGCGCTCGAGGATGGCGGTGAGCAGCGCGCTGACCCGCTCCCCCATGTGCCCGGCCTCGTCCTTGTCCAGTTGGACGGCGCCCCGGACCGCTCGTACCGCCACAGTGCTGCTCCTCGCTCGCGTACGTATGACTGTTGTACGGCAAGCGTAGTCAGCGCCCCGGGCGGGAGCGCGCGGCGCCCGTCTGCCGAGACGGGC